>NZ_VOZL01000001.1:0-287341 GCF_013419805.1 Acinetobacter sp. YH12058 | reverse complement strand
GACTGGCAGTACTTTTATAATCATGAACGACCTCATATGTCAGTAAATGGTTGTCCACCTATTTTTAAACAATAACAAGGCTTTAGATTTTCTACCCATTAATTCAATTAAAAATGGGGGTATTACCATTCGAGATTTTTAATGCAGCTTTATCAAACCCAAGCACAGTCATTAGTAGAACTTACAGAAGATCCTTTTCGTTTGGAAAGAGAAATTCAAAGCCTGTTTGAAAACAATCTTTACAGTTTTACAGGTCTGGAATTCATCAAGTCTGAATTCACCATTAAAAATAACCGTATTGATACACTGGCTTTCGATCCTGAAAGCCAAGCTTTCGTAATTATCGAATATAAGCGAGAACGCAATTATAGCGTGATCGATCAAGGCGTTTCTTATCTGAATCTGATGCTCGACTATAAGGCAGATTTTATCGTTGAGTACAATGAGAGCCAGAGCAACCAGCTGAAACGTCAGGATGTGGATTGGTCACAAAGTCGAATCATCTTTGTCTCACCGAGCTTTACCGACTATCAAAAGCAGTCCACCAATTTTAAAGATTTGGGCATTGAGCTGTGGGAAATCAAACGCTATCAAGGTGGAATTGTTTCAGTCAATTCATTGCAGAAAGCCAAATCAGCCCCTTCAATCAAGCAAGTGCAAAAGGTTGAGTCTGAAGATATTCAAAAGATTGCCAAAGAAATCCAGCAATATGATGAAGCCTATCACTTGGCGGATAAGTCCGATGACATCAAAGAGCTATATGAGCAATTCAGGAACTCAATTCTGGGCTTAACCACCGATTTAGATGTTCATCCCAAGAAAATGTACATTGCCTTCCGAAAGGGTAAGCGTAACTATGTCTATATGAGTATCGGGACAAAGCAAATTCGCATTTGGCTGAATATGCCTTTTAATCAACTGGATGACCCGAAACAGCTCGCGAAAGATGTTACCAATATTGGACATTGGGGCAATGGCGATTGTGAGGTGATCGTGTCAGATACAGAAAATTTAGAATATATCTTGAGTTTAATTAAACAAACATTGAAGTGAATAATTTAAGATTTCAGAGGGGAAGGAAATGACAGTACAAAGCGAATACCAACTTGAAAACGAACTGATTAGCCAGCTCAAGCAATTGGGTTATGCCTCAGTCACGCTCAAGGATGAAAGCCAGCTACTGTCTAACCTCAAAACCCAAGTCGAACGCGCCAATGGACTTGCGCCCCTGTCAGAAACTGAATGGAAACAAGTCATCAGTTTTTTAAACACGGGCACCGTGTTTGAACGCGCCAAGAATCTGCGTGATCTATTTCCAGTCAAATTTGATGATGGAACCAGTAAACACCTTTTTTTCCTGTCTGATGATCCTAGCAAAAATATTTATCAAGTCACCAATCAAATCACCATCGACCACCGCGACTATAATGGCAGAACCAGCCGTTTTGATGTGACCTTACTGGTCAATGGTTTGCCTTTGGTACAGATCGAGCTGAAAAAACGCGGCATGGAAATCGCCGAAGCCTTTAACCAGACTCAGCGTTATACTCGTGAAGCGTATTGGGCTGGGCAAGGGCTATTTGGCTTTATCCAGTTGTTTGTGATTAGTAATGGTGCCAATACCCGTTACTACTCCAACGGCACGACCGGCATTGAATTTGCCTTTCCCTGGGCCGATGTCAGCAACAAACACATCAATGAAATTGTCGACTTTGCCGATACGTTTTTAAATCAGCGGCATCTAACCCAAATGCTGACCCAGTATATGGTACTGCTGGAAACCACCAAAAGCCTGATGGTGCTGCGTCCCTATCAGATCTATGCAGTACAGAAAATCGTGCAGCATGTGCAAAACTCCAATCAGAACGGCTATATCTGGCACACTACCGGTTCAGGCAAGACCCTGACTTCTTTTAAAGCCAGTCAGATCATCATGCAAATGCCTGATGTAGAAAAAGTCCTGTTTGTGGTCGATCGTAACGACCTCGATACGCAAACCTCACGCGAATTTAATGCTTTTAAAGCCGATAGCGTCGACAGCACCGATAACACATCGACCTTGGTGAAACAGCTGGATCAACGTCATGACAAACTGATTGTGACCACCATCCAAAAACTCAATCGAGCTATCAGTACCGACCGTTATTTAGAATCGATTGATTATCTTAAAAATAAAAAAGTGGTGTTTATTTTTGATGAATGTCATCGCAGTCAATTTGGTGAGACCCATCAGAACATCAAAAAATTCTTCAGCAATGCACAAATGTTTGGTTTTACCGGTACGCCTATTTTTGAAAAGAACAGCCAAAGCAAAGCAGGTTTAAAACTCACCACAGACTACCTGTTTAATGAATGTTTGCATAAATACGTGATTGTCGATGCCATCCGTGATCGTAACGTCTTGCAGTTCCAGATTGATTATCGTGGCAAATACACCGCCAAAGGCATGGCGACGAATGAAAGTTATGAGGAGGATGTAGAAGGCATCGATACCAAAGAACTGTATGACAATCCGCAACGCCTTGAAATGATTGCCCGCTACATTGTCAATATTCACGATACCAAAACTCGTAATCGCGAATTTACCGCAATGTTCTGTGTCAGTTCGGTCGAAACACTGACCCAATATTACGACCTCTTTGAAAAGGTGCAGGCTGAAAAGCAAATTGAAGATGAAGCACAAGGTCGGATATTTAAACCGTTGACCATTGCCACCATCTTTTCCTATGCGGCAAATGAGGCTGTACCGACTGATGACTTAAATGGCTTAATTCATGAAGAAGCCGCAGATATTCCAACTCAGGTCAATTCATCCAGTCGGGATAAGCTGGATCGCTACATTGCCAATTACAACCGCCAGTTTAAAACCAACTACAATTCTGGCGATCAATTTTATGCGTACTACCGCGATATTGCACAGCGCGTAAAAAACAGACAGATTGATATTCTAATCGTGGTCAATATGTTCCTCACGGGCTTTGACTCTAAGCCGTTAAATACCTTGTATGTCGATAAAAACCTAAAATATCATGGCTTGATTCAAGCATTCTCACGCACCAACCGTGTCTATAACGATAAAAAACCATTTGGCAATATCATCTGTTTCCGTAACCTAAAACGTGCAACGGATGAAGCGCTGGCGCTATTTTCTAATAAAGAAACGACCAAGATTGTACTTGTTCCCAGCTATGCGGAAATCGAACAGGATTACCAAGCAGCGGTGAGCAAATTGTTTGCCTTAACGCCTAATTACCAATCAGTCGATGATCTTGTCACTGAAGAACAGCAACTGGAATTTATTAAAGCTTTCCGTGAAGTGATGCGCTACAACGCCCAGCTACAAACTTTCATTGAATATGACCAGGATCAAACCGCATTAGATAAACAGCACTTTGCCAACTTTGCTTCCAAGTATGCTGACCTATGTCGTGCCGTTAGAAAGACCACCAAGAAAGAAAAAGTATCGGTACTGGATGATGTCGATTTTCAACTGGATTTACTGCACAGTGATCGCATTAATGTTGGTTATATCATCAACCTCCTACAGCTTGTTGTTGATACGGACTCAGAGGACAAACGTCAGAAGTACCAAGCGCAAATTTATGACTTAATCAGTAGCGATATTAGCTTGCACGATAAGCAAGACCTCATTCAAAAATTCATTGAAGAAAACATGCCTAAGATGATCAATGGTCAAAGCGTCCAAACGGCTTTTGCTCAGTTCTGGGATGCTGAAAAAGAACAGGCCTATCAGCATCTTTGTAAAGAAGAAAACCTGAAACCAGAAGCGATGAAGCAGGTTCTGGAGCATTATGAGTTCACCAAACGCCTACCACGTAAAGAAGAGTTGAAGGACTTACCAAACTATAAGGTTAAGCTGTTTGAACGGGAGAGCATTTTTAGCAATTTGCTGGTCAAGACCCGAAAGCTGATTGAAAAGTTTTATGTGGGCATATGATTTTGTTTTTATTTATTAAGAATTTACTTTTCATGAAAATATACTTGAAAGCAATATAAATGAATAAACGAAAAAAAATACTGTTAGTACGAGAGGATATCACTAAGCTTGCTGTGGATGCTATTGTGAACTCTGCGAATAAGTCGCTACTAGGTGGAGGTGGTTTAGATTACGTAATCCATAAGAAAGCAGGACTACTGATGAAGCAAGCCTGTATAGAGTTAAACAAGCTAAAAGGTGGATGTCCTACGGGACAGGCAGAGGTAACGATCGCAGGTGACTTGCCGGCACAATATATTATTCATGCCGTTGGACCAAGATGGTTGAATGGTGATCATAATGAAGCAGATTTGCTGTGTAGTGCATATTCAAATGCTTTGATCAAAGCAAATGAAGTACGAGCTAAAAAAGTTTCATTCCCCTCCATCTCTACAGGTGTTTATGCTTTCCCAAAGCAATTGGCAGCAGAAATAGCCATAGGAACAGTATTGTCCACTTTGCCAGATTATTCGTTCATTGATGAGGTGGTTTTTGTCATAAAGGATTCTGACAATTATCAAATTTATCAGAATATTTTGAGCAATCTGCATGATGAACATTTAGAAATTAAGATTGAAAAAACATGACCATAGCAACTTTAGAGCCGAGAGTTATCTCATTAAAAGAACTTTACCAACAAGCTTTAAGTATTCCTGATTATCAACGTCCTTATAAGTGGACAGAGAAGCATGTCAGAACGCTGTTTGATGACTTAGATTATTTTGTTGCGGGTATTACGGCAAAGAATCGTGATGATGATCGTTATAAGTATCGCCTAGGGACAATTGTTCTACACAAGCCTACTTTGATCATTCGCACGAAGAACCATAATGATTGCAATCAGCATCATCTCAGAATGATTGTCCAACACAAGTTACCTGATGTTAAAAAAAATATTGTGGACGGACAACAACGGACATTAACCTTTTATTTAATTTGGCATGCCTTGCAAGCGAGAAAAAGTCAATTAAACAGGTTGATTCTTCCTGAGTTCAGTTTAGAGATTCCTGCGTGTCGCATGAGTCAAGAAAACTTACGCCGAAATTATGATGTGGTTGAAAAGCTCATCGATAAGCCACGCTCAAAGCCCTTAGAGGAATATATTGATATTCTGCTGACCAAATGTGAGTTTGTTATTGTTGAGTTAAGCAAGCTGTCAGAGGCTTTTCAATTCTTTGATTCACAGAACTCGAGAGGATTGGATCTTCATCCACATGATTTGTTGAAGGCATATCATCTGCGAGAATTTGATCCATCAGAAGCTGAGTTGAAAACGAAAGCCGTTCAGCAATGGGAGCAAAGGAATGAAAAGGATGTCCATCGGATATTTTCTCATTTCCTCTATCCCATCAGACAATGGACTAATGGGGAAAAGGCATTCCACTTTGGTAAAGAGCAGGTGGAGGGTTTTAAAGGTTTGTCACTGCATCAGGAAGATCAGTTTCCACTGAGCCAGTCATATCGTATCTTGCACAGTATGGTTGATGAGTACAACAATGATCGCTTCCGTAAGGTAGATAACATACATTTGGCTTACCCATTTCAAATCACCCAAACCATGATCAATGGGCGACGTTTTTTTGAGTGGTTTAGCCATTATGAAAGCAAAGCTTTAGCGTTGCTTAATCCACGAGATCATGATGATTGGGTGGAGCCATTATTAACCACAGCAATGTCGAAAAAAATTTGGACAGTCATTAATGGCACTGAGAATTCTAAAGGCTATGAGTATACGGGTAGGAACAGAACAGGTGATGGCTATGTCCGAAAAGTGCTCAATGCTTTTTTGTTGGCTTACTATGATCGCTTTGGTGAAGCGGAATTTTCGAGTGCTTTGGAGATAGGATTTATTTGGGCATACAGTTTACGCCTTAAGCAATCTAGCATCTATGAGTCCAGTATTGAGAACCATGTGATAGGTCAGAATCTCTTTAGGCGTTTGGATCAATCATTACGACCAAAAGACTTCTTTAATTTTTCCTTGAATATCTATATTGGTTCAAATGATATAAGTGAGAAAAGTAGTAAAAGTAAAGTTGAAGGCATTAAGAAGCTGTTTAGAGAAATGAAATGCATGGCGGAGCAGGGATGATGTCTACAGAGCAAACACAACCATATACCATCTCACAATTGTTGAGTGAGGATGTGAAGTATCAAATCCCTGTATACCAAAGAAATTATGCTTGGGGAAGACCACAGATCCGAGCATTAATACAGGATGTTTATGACTATTATCTAAAGTTACAGACCAGTCCTGAAAACTATTATATCGGTAGTTTGGTGGTCGCAAAAAAAGAGCATTACTTTGAAGTGCTAGATGGACAGCAACGGTTTACAACCTTAAATCTTATGGCTTTATTCTTAAAGTCTAAACTTAAAAATGCACAACTCGATCAATTTAATAGCATACGATTAAGTTTTGAAAGCCGTGAAAAGTCAGAAATTCTTTTAAATTCATTATGGAAATTTGTCAGTGATAAATCTGTTGAAAAAGAAATAGATCGATTGAATGCACAATATGGTGATCACGCTATTCTCAGAGGTTATCACATTATTCAGGAAGAATGGCTCAAGCTTGTCCAAGAAGATGAGCTTGAAAAGTTTGCAAACTATCTATTAGATCGCGTGGTAATTTTACGCACAATGATTCCAGAGCTTGCAGATGTGACGCATTATTTTGATGCACTTAATAACCGTGGGGAACAGTTAGAAGCGCATGAAGTCATTAAGGCACATTTTCTGAGCTTGTTAAGTGCTGAGGATGCAGACCGTCATGTTGTTCATCAAGTTTGGTCAGCATGTCAGGATATGTATAAATATGTGGCATATGGTTTTAACCCCACAGATAGAAAGCAAATATTTGGTGGTTCATATCATGAATGGTGTGCCAAAGACTATGAAGACCTTAAGTCATGCCTGCCTATACAAACTCCATCGAAAGATACGAGTACTGAAGGGAAGCGCTCATATGGGGATAAGCTCACTTTGGAAGGAATTCTAAAGCTTAATCTTGTTCCTGTTAGTGAGAAGACAAATGAAGAGTCGAGCGAACGTTTTGCAAGCATCATTGATTATCCCAACTTCCTGATGCAGGTTTTGAAGATTTATGTCAGAAGGCAGTTGAAAGATGGCGACGCTAGCAAGATTGCACTTGATGACAAGACTTTATTAGAAAGCTTTAAACGCATGATTGTAGATGCAAGTCATGCAAAAGACTTTATCTACCTGCATTTAAAAACACGATATCTATTCGATCTGTATGTCATCAAACGTGAGAATAGTCCTCAGTACAAAGGTTGGTCACTCAAGAAACCTAAATACTATAGTTCTGGTAATGTGAGCTATGTGAATACCTTTTCACAATCTGAAGCTGAGGGGGAAAATGAATTAGCATTAGAAGGTGGTCAAAGAAACCTCGTGATGCTTCTATCTGCATTTCATGTTTCCTACCCAACACATGCACGTAAGAATTGGTTGTTGAGCATTTTATATTGGCTCATAGATCATAGTGACAAAGGAATTGGTTTAAATACCTATTTTGCATTTGTGGAAAATTTGGCACGTACTTTGATCAAGAAGCGGTACTTAAGTACAAAGCAAGACTATGAAAGTTTCATGTATGGCAATGAATTTGAGTGCAATACAGCAGTCACTGTAGAAGATGTAAAAACGCAGTTTACTTATGGGAAGATTCCTTACTTCTGTTTTAACTATTTAGATTACCTTTTGTTAAAAAAGGAAAAAGGGAATCATGCTAAATTTTACTTTAGTTATAAGGACTCAATTGAGCATTTTTATCCGCAAAAGCCTAAGGTCGGTGATCCATTACCACTGCAGGTTCGAGATAGTCTAGGTAATTTAGGTTTAGTGAATCAAAGTGAAAACTCTTCACTTACTAATGATATGCCGATTCAAAAAGCCAATTGGCTAAGGAAGCATACGGAAGCACCAATCAGTTTAAAGTTAGAGTTGATGATGCAGGTTGTTGAGAAGAACGAATCTGAGTGGAATGAAGCGAGTATAGAAAAACATCAGCATGATATGATAGAGTTACTGATAGAAGATTTAAACGGAAAAGCATGCTCTTAGAGGCATGCTTTTTTATTATGTATACCTTTTAGTGTACGAAATCTTAATTGGTTATAAAAAACATAATAAAATCAATAGTTAGATACTAATGCATCATTGGAGTGTGTGAAGATAGATCAGCCATGATTTCTGTCATGTTCATGCAGTTGAAGTCCTTTAATTTGAAGCGTAATTTAAGTGTAAGTATGTGACTAGCTTATTTTACGCCATCTTAGTCAAATTAGTGAACCTGCATGTCATTGTTGCTCGCTCTCTAACGAGTCGAACATCGAGCGGTTTAAGCTTTTAAATGGATAATATTCAATTGATCGGGTGTGTTAGTGAGCACACAGCCATAAAAAATATCGCCCATAAAATCTAAACCCACAGTTTCAAAAATGATATCGCATAGCTCAAAGAGCTTAGCTGTTGAAAATGTATGATTTGCGAAGTTAAAAGTGAAAATTATTGTGTCATTTGGCTGAATTTTACTGAGTTTTTCGTGTAATTCATCGTTATAAAAAGCATCGAAATTTGATTGTTTTCTATGGATTCATTTAGAAAGTAGTGCATGTTGTAACATTATGCTTTGCATGGTCTTATTTCTAGCTAAAAGCCGTACTTTGGAAAAACTTCATCACAATCAAAGTAAAAAAAGCCATCATCTTTTCAGATCATGGCAAGCTATTATTCAAACTCAAGCTATGTAGAATTTAAAAATTCAAACTATATGACACGCCCAAAATATTTTGGCTCATGCTTAAATTGGCTTCGCCACCACCAAAATCAGCGGGGATAGAGTTGTTACCTTGCACTGTTTCTTTGAGTGCGTGTGTATAAGCCACACTTACATTTTGTTGATCATCGAGTCGCCAAGTTGCACCAACACTTAAATGCTCTTGTACCACACCTGGTGCCAAAATATTTAGGAAGGTTTGATCATTTTTAACAGGCTGATCGTTATAGCTATAACCCGCACGTAAAGTCAGTTTTTCTGAGGCTTGATAAGTCGCTGAAATTTTATAGACATTGATGTCATCCCATCCAAAACCAGGACCTTGTGTTGTGCCAAATTTATTGTTTGCGAATAATTGATCCAGTTTATTGCCAACAGAATCTACATCTGAATAATTAATGCGTAAGTAATCTGTCGCGACTGATAAAGCAGGGGTAAGTTGATAATTTAAACCTACACCATAGCTTTCAGGTACGTCAAAATCACCTTGTTTGGCAAATAAACCTTCATATTTCTTAAAGCGGCTGGCATTAATTTTAGATGAATAGCTTGCACCAAGGGTCAGTTTCTCATTTGGTTTTGCAGACCAGCCAATACGTGCACCTACACCGTATGAATCGTCATTGCCACGGTCGCTAATTGCCGCACCGTTTGACGAAGCACCACCAAAGACATCACCAGCAAAACCTTGTGCGCTAAAACGTTGATATAAAATATTTGCAGCCAAAGCTATAGATTGATTTTCTGCATATTTGCAAGATAAAGCAGGTGAAATAAAGGCTTGGGTTAATGAAATACCTGCGCTTCCTGTATTATCATAAACTGCATAAGGATTATTTTTATAATTGGTATTCATGCCACCATTGCCATAAACCGCAATACCCGCAGTGACTTGTTCATTCACTGGGTGAACATAACCTACATCTGGAATTACAAAGTATTTACGGCTATTGCCATCATACTGACCATTTGCTCCATAACCATTTCCTGTAATTTCAGACTCACGATCTGGAGAGAAAATAGTTAAACCTGCATCAACACGCTTATCTAACCAGCTCAAACCCGCTGGGTTGCTTGCAATAGTCAGACTGTCCTGAAAATGGGCAATGGCTGTGCCTGCATTTCCTTGAGATTTCGCACTATATGCATGCATGAAATATCCTGTTGTTGCAAAAGCAGATGTTGAAAACAAAGGTGCGATAACAGCAATTGAGATAAAAGAAGATAGATATTTCATGAGAATATAGATCGAGTAAAAACAATATATGCGGCAGTATATTGAAAAGTTATATTCTTGTATTTGAATATAAATTCATATCTTTATTATATTTTTGAATATAGAGCTATGAAAACAGCAAGGGTATTCATTCTATATGTATATCAAAATGATGCTTCAAATCTTTTGACCAAAGAAGCTCCCTTGGGAGCTTCTTTATTGATTTACATTGCTTTAATTCATAATTATCAAGTGCTTTATGCCAAATTTTCTAACACAAATTGTGGCGATTTAATAAATAATCGAATTAATGCTTGAGCAGAACTCGAGGGTTGACGAACACCACGTTCCCAACTTTCTAAAGTTCGGGCAGAGATACACAATTTTGCCGCAAGTTCAGTTTGTGAAATATTCATTTTTTGCCGAACTTTAATGATCTGTTGTGCTAAATCCAAACAAGCCGTTTGCTCTACAGTATGATTCACATGATTATGACTGTGTTGAAGCAGATGCATAGTTATCTCCTCCTTAGGGTCGAATAAACAAGTCAATGAGTTATTAAAATAAGTATTGTCCTACAGCTGCATAAATTTGATACTGCAAAATTTACACTTTAGAGTGAAGCAAAGATGGCAACACTGTAAGAAATGATAAGAAAATTCAAGAGTCAAAGTGGGGCGGGGCACGACCTTGTGGCAGAACAAAAAGCGGCTCAGTTTGAAATAGTGTTGGTGTAAACGATGTTTTAAAAGACAAAACCCGAATTTGCGTTCGGACTAAAATTGGTCTGATTTTGTTTTCAAATAATGGTAGTGCAAAACTATAAACTAGACAGTATTCACATTCATGATCTGTATGCGCCGCATCTTCAGATGATGCATGTTCGTGTGAACTTTCAAGTCCGAATGCAACATGAGTCGCAGTTTCATGGTGTGTAGATGAATACGAAGAATGGGGTGCGGTGCGTTCTAAAAATAATGCTTGGGCAATAGTTTCACAGACAGAGGAAAAATGTTGTTTCTCTGGTAATAAAGGCTGTAGGAACACAGCGACTTGTAACAAGATTGCAAATAATCCTAGCAATCTGCCCCACATCATAAACACTGTATCAATCTTTTATTCAATTTATTCATGTAATACTATAACAAAAATGATAATGATAAATATTGAAGTATTACACGAAGTTTTAATTAATATTTAACCTAATATTGAGCGTTATTTAAGCATTCAACAGACCCTAGTATCATCTTGTAAAAGAAACTGTCGGAAAACCTGCTTCCAGCCAAGCTTGCATACCACCTTGCATTGAATAGACTTTCTCGAAACCCATTCTTTGTAAGGCTTGAGTGGCAAGTGCAGAACGCGCACCAGTACCACAAAGTAAGTAAATATCTCGTTCAGCCAGATTGGTAAGAGCACGTTCAACATCGCAATAGTGGTTTACTACAGGGTGTTGTGCAATTTTCATTTCTAACATGCCGCGTGGAAAATTCACTGCACGGTCTATTGCACAAGCCTGATGTTCTTCAGGTTCTCGTACATCAATCAAAATAATATCGGGATGTTGCAAATATTTTTCATGCAATTCTTGCACGCTAATTTCTGTAATTTCACTTTTGGCTTCAGTGATTAGTTGATCTGGTGTTTTCATTCATCCACACTCATTTATTTTGAGTTTATATAATATAATATTATATATTTAATAAGATTTTATTATTGTTAGGAAATGTGTCTGATCGAATATCGTTGTGATTTTCTATAAAAACATTTTAAATCAGGTGTTTAAATCCTAATAAAATTTAAGTCATCAATTGATCAAAAAGTCATATCTTATTCAACTATAAGGTATATACTAGATCTAACACTTTTGTTCGATTGTTCAGGGGACGTCAAATGCCTGCAAGATTTTTTGGAATTTTTCTGGGTTTAATTGCAGCAGTATTAATCATTGGTGGATTATTCATCAATATGATCAGTGGTGAAGCTACCGTCGTGGAATACTGGATTTTATTGTTGCTTCCATGTTTTGGTATTCCAATTTTGTCTGCAGTGTGCCTAAAAGAAATAGACTAAGCACAAAAGTATAAGTTTTCTTTACATTAAAATTGATAGATGATTCATCGCATTTAATTTTAATGATCCAAAAGCCCATGCGATCATGGGTTTTTGTGTTTACAGCAAAACAGTTGGTTTTGAGTTTTATTTGAATATTTGCAAAGCAGCGTTGCAGAATTGGGCTGTTCAGCAGCCTAGTCATAGTTAAATGCTATTAAAATCTAAAGACAATATTTAAGTTTAATAACATGTAAGCATTCCATTATCAGGTATTGCCAATCAATGTTCATTTTGGCGTAGGTCATCTGCAAAAAATTCAAGAGATTTTACGATCTTATACCTATAGGCGTATTTTAACTATTGCCACTGCAGGGCAAAAAGCCGCAGGCGAGCGTTTATTGGCACTAATCCAAGACATGGCTGTAGCGGTCTATCCTCATGCGGTGATGCATGTGCCAAAAGAAGTTGCCGATCAAGCCATTCAAGATGTGCAGCGTTTAAAGGTCGATTGCTGTTTGGCACTCGGCGGTGCTCTGCGATTGGTTTAGCCAAAGCAATTGCTTTAGAAACCCATTTACCGATTATTGCAATTCCGACCACTTATGCAGGTAGTGAAATGACTGCGGTGTATGGCATCACCGAAAACCAGCTGAAAACCACAGGCAAAGCAGCTCAAGTTTTGCCTAAAGTAGTGATTTATGATCCTGAATTGACACTCAACTTACCCACTGAAATTTCGGTATGTTCGGGTATGAATGCGATGGCACATGCAGTTGCGGCATTATATGCACAGGATAAAAATCCCATTGTAAGTTTAATGGCGCTAGAGGCGATTACTCAACTGGCACAGGCTTTACCTGAAATTGTGCAAGCGCCTCATAATATGCAGGCACGTGAACATGCTTTATATGGCGCATGGTTGGCAGGTGTGTGTTTGGGTTCGGTGGGTATGGCAATTCATCATAAAATTTGCCATAGCTTGGGCGGACGCTATCAGTTACCACATGCGCAAACCCACGCCATTGTGTTGGCGTATTCAGTGCATTACAACCGACATGCAGATATTGCTGCAATGAATCAACTGGCAGCGGCTTTAAATGTGTCAGATCGGGAACAGTTAGGCTTGGCGATTTATCAGCTTAACCAAAAATTGAATATTCCAATGGCACTTAAAGATTTAGGATTACCCGAAACAGCACCTGCCCAAGTGGCACGTATTATCTGTGATAGTCCATATTATAATCCACGTGAATATGACTATGCCGAATTAGAGGCTTTATTGACCAAAGCCTATTGGGGACAAGCACCGCTATAATGCTGCTAAAAAATAGCATGATAGATAAAAAACCGAAGCCACTTAGACTTCGGTTTTTTATTTGCCGTGACGGATTACGGTTTATACAAGCCTAAATCTTGCAAATGTAATCTAAGAATACGTCGCAGTTCCAATACAGCTTCTGGCGTTTCCTGAATGGAATGTCCGCCTTTAATAATTTTTTCTGAAACAGCGCCATCTAAGTGGGCACTGTTGTAATGCACCACATCGTCATTCATTAACAGATGCTCAGTGCTGTCGGTATTATTGCCAATAATACTGTGATATTTAAATCCTTTGACAGGCAAAATATCTTCAGTTAATTCCGTAAATTTGGAATTTTTACTTAAATCACTCGGTCCATTTTGAATGACGCCATGCCCAATTTCTTTGGTTAGATTTTTTAAATCGACTTCATGTTGCTGCAAGGTATCCGCAAACGCGCTTAAAAATGCAGTCGGTAAGCGAATGACTTTACGTGCTGCAAGGGTGAACCAGCGGTCTGCAAACTCTGTACCTTTATGCGGTGCAGCCAAGAATATTGCACGGTTAAAATTGGTGATGGGTTTAAGGCGCAAACGTGCTTGCAACAAAGGATCAGATTTAAAGCGTTCCAGACGTCGGTTTTTAAGCATTTGCATGGCAGGTTGAGTTAAATCAGTATCGCTGACCAACAAACGTGCCAAAATACCACCCATGCTGTGTCCAATTACTACAGCATCTTTTTTGGCTGCAGCAGAAGGACTGACCTGTTTAAAGCCTTGTTGAAGCAAGGCATAAATTTGGAAACGGCTTTCTAAAATTGGCATATTGGTCGAGTAAAACACTTGCCAGACTTGAAAGTTTTCCCGCAATACAGGATCGCCCATAATATCGTTGGTTAAGCGAATCCACGCTTCGGGGCTACTGGCCAAACCATGAATGAGGACAATGACTTTTTTATTCGGATTATACGGCTCAAGTAAGTACAAATGCGGCATACTGAGTCGTTCTTCACGATCAATTAAGGATAAATAAGCCGATTTACCTAAATTATTTTGCGCTAACCACAAGCCATAAGGTGCAGAAAAGTTAGCTGCAAGCGGGTAGTTCTTTTGTGCAATTTGGGCAGATTCATATTTATACGGATCATAAGCCTTGAGCTTAAAATGCGGCCGATTCAAAATATCTTCAATGGAATTGGCGCTATGTGGTTCTGCAGTGATTGTCGCGGCTAAATAGCGAGCTTGGTGAATATTTGGATTTTTTCCTGCAGGATAATCATATTTTAGCGGATCAATAATATATTTGCTTTTGCTCAGATCATCGTTTGGATTTTCAGGCAATACCACCAGAAATTCAGACCCAAAACCATCACGGCGCGTGACCGAGCGCAAACCCGAAAAGTTCAGGTTATAGGTTGACATCAACTGCTGAATTTTTTGTTGTTTCAGCTGCGGGTAGTACTCAAAATCAATGTCATAAATGCTGTTGCCAACACGAATTTGTTGTTGCAATTCATCGTGTTTATAGCGCAGCGCATAGCTGCTGACCAATTTGGCAATCGCCTGATTATAAAAATCCCGAATTTGGACTTGTCTGTTATCAAAAAGACGGTCTTGCGGCGCACGTTTGGTTTTAAACATGTAGGCGTAACTATAACGAATACTTTGATCGAGCATGTGCAATTGCTGATCTAAACATTGTTCATAATTGGCCTGATGAATTTTTTGTTGTTCTTCCGATCTTTTACTGTTCAGAATACTGATTTTACAGGACGATGAATTTTCCAGTTCAATCGCTTTCGCTAAATATAATTCACTGGCGGTTGAGAGCAGTTGTTCATCTTGAATTTGCGGGATTTGTTTGAGTGCACTTACACATTCTTCAGGTTTTTCGGCACAAATATTGGCTTCACGTCCTGTCATCGACAAGACATTTAAACTGGCTTCACTCAGTTTTTTGCGCGATAAAATACTATCACGTTCATTGGCAATACTAACTTTTAACGCCTGATTTTTAACACTGACCACCTGACAACCAGACAGCAGTGTTGTACTGAGCAATGCAGCAATCACAATTTTATTCATGGAAAGTCTGGCTTAATTTTTAAGATTTTTTTCCATCATACGTTTTTTTAAAGCTTTTTCAATTGCGTAGAAAGCAAAATAGACCGTCGAAACGGTCTATTTTTAGGTATTTTTGTATCGATTTTTTATTAAGTGCGTGGTGCGATCACTTGCCACACATTCCAGCGACCTTGCTTTTCAATTTCAGCAATCAAACGGTCAGCCACTTCGGCTTCTTGCGGGTATTTGATTTTATAGTTTTTCAAAGTTTGTACTGCATTTTTCTTTTGTTCCATGGCAATATAATTGTTTGCCGCAGACAAATAAGCTTCCTGCACACCTGCTTTCATGGCTTTGTCTAAATAAGGAATGGCTTCACGATGACCGCCACCTTCAGACAGACCGAAACCAAACCAGAAATTCGCTTCGGCATCTTCCTGATTAATTTTTAAGATACGCTGCGCATAGTTAAGTGAGCGTGTGGTGTAAACAGAGCCTAAGTCTAGGTTACGTGCCATAACACTGGCTTTAAATGCACGCATCAAAATATCAAAAGAGGCATTTTCATTGGCTGCCAAAGTGTCTAATTGTTGAGTCAATTCTTTGAGCTTTGCCTCGAAACCACGACGTTCCTGACGTTCGCTAAAACGTGGTGGATAGTGACGTGCTTTGCCTTCGACCAATTGTAAGAAGTCATCAATTTCGGTGATGTCAATTTCGTTTTCACCTGCCAAAACTGCAAACTTCAAGCTACGGGCATTGTTATTGACCGTAGGTACAATCAATTTGTTTTGATCTAAGGTAATGCTTTTGCTTGGATCATTTGGGTTAGTAACCACCATTTTAGTCACAGGCTGTGCTGCTGCTTTTTGTAGGTTAATTTCAAATGGTGGTGGGGCATCATAATTAAATGGATTTAAGGCATAGAATGGTGCACTTAATTCAGGTTCGGTAAATACGATAGGTGGTTTTACTTCTTGTTTTGGTGGTGCAACACAGGCGCTAACGAGCGTTGCGGCTAGAATACTGAGTGCCAAAGGCTTAAGAGTCATGGTGTCCTTCCGTTCAATTTATTTTAAAAGTGAGAGGTGATTGTGTCGGATTAAAATATTGCATGTCGGTCAGTCTAAGAAATCTGTTCCGAACATGCAATACAATTGAGGGGGCTTAGTTACACAGTGATACGAAGTTTTTTTAAGTATGTAGGATTGATCAAATAAACAGCCCTATTTACTTTGTGCTTCACACTCACGTCTAACATCTTCAATTATTTTTAATTCTTCTGCACTATAAGGTTGTTCATTTTGCTGTGGGTTTTTAAAGCTTGGGTCAAGTAAAGAGAGACGCTGACATAATAAATTCATACGTTTTTCATTTTGTTCCAAGCGATCTAGTAATACTCGCATGCCGTCCAATACTGGGTCAGATTGGTCCTGCGTTGCTGCATAAGGTTGGAAACCAATACTGGCAGCATAATCACGACGACGTGCTTCCTGATCATCGGCAGGTTTATTTTTCATAATAAAGCGCGCAGGGTTACCCACAGCAGTTGCGCCTTCAGGTACTTCTTTGGTCACAACCGCATTAGAGCCAACTTTGGCATTTTTATGTACGGTGAATGGGCCTAGAATTTTCGCGCCTGCACCGACTACTACGCCATCTTCCAAAGTTGGATGACGTTTGCCTTTATTCCACGTTGTGCCGCCTAAAGTCACGCCATGATATAAGGTGACATCATCACCAATTTCAGCAGTTTCACCAATCACCACGCCCATGCCATGGTCAATAAAAAAGCGACGACCAATTTTTGCACCGGGATGAATTTCAATTCCTGTAGCAAAACGGCTAAATGACGAGAGTAGACGTGCCGACCCCTTGCAGTCTTTGTTCCATAATTCATGCGCCACACGATGCATAATTAAAGCGTGAATTCCTGGATAAGTGGTTAAGACTTCAAGTGTATTTCGAGCAGCAGGATCGCGCGCGAAGACAGCTTGAATGTCTTCTTTGAGCTGTTTAAGCATTAGTTTGATCCTCGTCCTGTGTTGATGTAGATTTTTTCCATGAACCGTTATTCATTGCTTGTACGCGGCTAAAAATACCGCGAAGTAAATGGTATTCCATACGATCTAATTGTATACGTCCGAAAAGCCGACGCAAGCGCAAAGGCAATAATCGTGGATTTTTTGGATCCATAAATTCAATTTCTGCCAGCATTTTTTCTAAATGTGGATAGAACTGTTGCATTTGTTCATGGTTGACCAAAGGTTCATCCCATTGCATCGCTTCAGAATCTGTCACTTGCATCGTCGCTGCAGGATCGGCAATTTTTCCGACAATATCGATGGCAGCCATACGCATTTCATAGCAAATCACTTGAATGGCTTGAGCAACATTGAGCACACCATATTCTTCATTGACAGGAATCGTCACGTGATAATTCGCCAAAGCCAGCTCTTCATTGGTTAAACCACGATCTTCACGTCCAAAAATAATGGCAACATTTTGCCCATGCTGTGCCACAGCATTTAACGACTTTTCTGCCGCAGGGCGTGCATCTAAGAGTGGCCAAGGAATAGTACGACTACGTGCACTGGTGCCAAAGACCAAATGGCAGTCGGCAATTGCATCTTCGAGCTGTTCAACCACTTCAATCTGTTCAATTAAATCGGTTGCACCTGCCGCCAAAGCATCAATATCTGGATGCGGATAGGTTTTTGGATCAACCAAAACCAATTTACATAGCCCCATGGTTTTCATGGCGCGTAAGGCGCTACCGATGTTGGCAGGCAGGGTGGTATTCACCATGACAATACGCACGTGGGAGAGGTGTGCTGATACTGCAGCATTGTCGACTTGACTCATACAAGGTCCAAAAATTATTTTAAATTAAGAATATTGATCAACTTCGGTATGGTATAAATCCATAGCATCATCCATGCTCATATCAGCTGGTGGTGGTGCAATCGTTGCGGGTTTCGCCACATCGACAGCTTTCGCGGCTTTGGATTTCACTTGATATTCAATGTGCAGGCTTTCTTTACCAAAATAGTCACGCAATTTGACCAAGGCTTCATCTAAGGGTACGATTTTCCACTGAATGCCCAAATGTAATTCTGCAGTGGCATAAGCATAGTCAAGGTGCAATAAAACAGGAATATGCGTGCATAAATCCACATTACAATAAGGCAGCAACATATTTTGTAAGTCTTGACTCAAGGTCTTGCTTAAATGTTCTGCATGCAAGTGAATTTGAATACTATTGGCGCGTTTTTGACGAATTTCATTCAAGCTAAACGCTTTGGTTAAGCGTCCCATTGGGCGGTCAAAACCTTCACGTTCGTAAATTTCGCCTTCAATCACCACCACTTTTTCAGTTTGTACAATATCTTTAAAGCGTTGGAAGCGCTCATGGTTGGCAGATACTTCAATACGTGCCGTACCATCATCTAAAGTGACCACCATCCGATTTGGGAAGTTGGCGACATCCACCACCAAGCCTGCAAAGACGGTGGTCACGCCACGACGGGTTGGCGTCAGTTCATTAATTTTACTTGGAATAAAGGCTTTTAATTCATTGCGATAGACATCAATCGGGTGACCAGTGAGGTAAAGTCCAAGTGTGTCTTTTTCACCTTTAAGTCGGACTTCATCTGACCATGGTTTTACAGGTTTGGCAGGCTTACGTTGTACTTCTTCAACTTCACCAAATAAATCCATGATGCCTGTTTCACGGTTGGAACGTGCTTGTTCCGCCGCTTGTACCGCTTCTGGCAATTGTGCCATTAAACTTGAGCGTTCGATGCCTAAACAGTCTAATGCACCCGCACGAATTAAGGCTTCAAGGGTTCGTTTGTTGATTTTTTTCAAATCAATACGATGACAGAAGTCAAATAAATCGCGGTATGGACCTTCTTTTTGGCGAGAATCAATCACCGATTGCATGGCTTGTTCGCCCACGCCTTTAATTGCGCCAAGTCCGTAGACAATGGTGCGTTCATCGCTGGCGTGGAAATGATACAAAGACATATTTACCGAAGGTGGTAAAACTTCCAGACCATTGTGGCGACAGTCATCAATCAGGAACACCACGTTATCGGTGTTTTGCATTTCCGACGACATTACCGCAGCCAAGAATTCGGCAGGGTAATGTGCTTTCAGCCATGCCGTCTGATAGGCAACGAGGGCATAAGCAGCCGCGTGGGATTTGTTAAAACCGTAGCCTGCGAACTTTTCCATATAGTCGAAAATATGGTTGGCTGTGGCGGCATCAATGTCTTTTTTCGCAGCACCTTCAATAAAGATTTGGCGCTGTTTCACCATTTCTTCAGGTTTTTTCTTACCCATAGCACGACGTAGTAAGTCCGCACCACCGAGGGTATAGCCTGCACAATACTGTGCCGCCTGCATTACCTGTTCCTGATAAACCATAATGCCGTAGGTTGGTTCAAGCACACCTTCTAGCAAAGGATGCAGATACTCAAACTCGCCACCGTGCATACGGTGAATAAAGTCTGGAATGAGATCCATCGGGCCAGGACGATACAAGGACACGAAGGCAATAATTTCCTCAAATTTGCTTGGGCGTGCTTCTTTCAGCATCTTTTTCATGCCCACGGATTCAAACTGGAATACCGCTGTGGTGTTGGCATTGGCAAAGACTAAATAGGCGTCTTTATCGTCCAATGGAATATGGGCAATATCTAGCGGTGTATCGGCTTGGATGCGTTTATTGATATTTTGTACTGCATCTTCAATAACCGTCAGGTTACGTAAACCCAAGAAGTCAAATTTGACCAAACCTGCCGACTCAACATCGTCTTTATCGTATTGTGCAACACGGGCGGTTCCATCAGCATCGCACATAACCGCAGAAAAGTCGGTGATTTTGGTTGGTGCAATGACCACACCACCTGCGTGTTTGCCTGTGTTGCGGGTAATGCCTTCAAGTTTTAAAGCCATTTCCCAAATTTCTGAAGCATCGTCATAGTCTGGGTTAGATGGATTGGTCACCACATCTTTCAGCTGTGGTTCGGCTTCAATTGATTCTTTCAAACTAAGCCCTAAAGGTTTAGTTGGAATCAGTTTAGAAATACGGTCTGCCAAACCATAAGACTTGCCCAAAACCCGTGCGACATCTCGAATCGCACCTTTGGCGGCCATAGTACCGAAAGTGGCAATTTGTGATACCGCATCACGTCCATAGGTGCGTGCCACATAATCAATGACTTTATCGCGTCCTGCAATACAGAAATCGACGTCAAAGTCGGGCATGGATACACGTTCTGGGTTTAAGAAACGTTCAAAGAGTAGTTCATAACGCAATGGGTCTAAGTCGGTAATTTTTAAGCTATAAGCGACCAATGAGCCTGCGCCTGAACCACGACCCGGCCCAACAGGTACGCCATTATTTTTAGACCATTGAATAAAGTCCATGACGATGAGGAAGTAACCCGGGAAGCCCATCGAGTTAATAATATTAATTTCGTATTCAATTCGTTCATCATAAGGTTTGCGAATTTCTGCCCAGTCTTCATCGCGCTGTGTGACAGGATAGAGCACATTTAGACGTTCTTCTAAACCTTGTTTGGATAGGTGCGCGAAGTAGGTATCAATGGTGTGTCCGTCTGGAATTGGATAATCTGGAAGGAAATATTTACCCAATTGCAGCGTGACGTTACAGCGTTTGGCAATGTGATAGCTGTTTTCAATAGCACTTGGAATGTCGGAAAATAATTCCGTCATTTCTGCAGTAGTTTTAAAATATTGCTCAGGACTATACGTTTTAGGACGACGGTTATCCCCTAAAACATAACCATCGGCAATACAAACTCGCGCTTCGTGCGCTTCATAATCTTCACGGCGGACAAAGTGCACATCATTATGTGCCACCACGCCAATATTATATTTTTTAGCTAATTTAACCGCTTCGGCAATAAAAGCATCTTCATCGGGACGATCTGTACGGGTCAGTGCCAAATAAACCCGATTACCAAATTTTTCGATCCATTCTTCTAGCAACGGTTCGGCTTTTTGTGGATTGGACGTGATCAGCATTTTGCCGACATCACTTTGAATGCCGAGTAACAGAATTAGGTCATCGGCTTGTTCTAAAATCCATGCTTTATTGACGCAAGGGATATTGAGTTGCTGACCTTCAATATAGCCACGCGACACCAATTCGGTCAGATTGCGCCAGCCGTGATTGTTCATCGACAATAAAGTCACACGATGATCGGCATCATTTAAACGCAGCACTGAACCTAAAATCGGTTTGATGCCTTGCCCCAAACATTTGCCATAAAACTTTACGGCAGCGTGCAGGTTAGAGAGATCGGTCAATGCCAAAGCAGGCATTTCTTCATTGACTGCAGCTTTAATCAAGTCAGGTACGCGTACAATCGACTCGGTAATCGAAAATTCTGTATGTATACCTAAATGAACAAAGCGCATGAATCAGTCCCTTAAAAAATCACGGGTTAGTTTAGCATGCTCTGCTCAAGACAAAACATGCTGCAAAGTTTTTCCTACGGTTTTCGATGATCTTGACCGTATATCAAAATTTCAGTTTTTTGGATGTTGATATGGCGTGAATCACGTATGCATGGAGAAGGAGTGTGGTTTTAACCCCTTACACACTCATACGAGTAGCAAGGAGTTAAATGGTGAATCTATTTCTGATGTGTAGATGAAAGATTTATCTGAGTTTAGATAACCAATCGCCTAAACTTTGCACCAATTGCACTAAAATTAATAAGACCACCACGGTTAGCATCACGACACTACTATCAAAGCGTTGATAACCATAAGAAATAGCAAGGTCACCAATGCCGCCTGCACCGACTGCGCCTGCCATAGCAGTTGCGCCAATTAAGCTAATGGTGGCTGTGGTTAGGTTCAAAATGAGTGAGCTACGTGCTTCAGGTAAAATAAATTTGAAGATAATCTGTAAGGGTGTAGCACCCATTGCCTGTGCAGATTCGACAATCCCTTCATTGACTTCAAGCAGTGAAGTTTCTACCAAACGACCAATATACGGGCCGACATAAATGGTCAGTGGAACAATGGCTGCCCAAGTTCCGATGGATGTACCCACTAACAATTTAGTCAGCGGAATCACCGCAATCAATAAAATAATAAAGGGTAGGGAGCGTAGTGCGTTTACAATCGGGTTAAGCCCGTGATAAATCACACGGTTTGGCAAAATACCTGTCGGACGAGTCACTACAAGGGTAATGCCCTGAATAAAGCCCCAGATACAACCAAACAACATGGCAAAGAACACCATGTGAAAGGTCTCTTGTAAGGCTGTAACAAACTGGTCAATAGATAAAGAGCTTTTCCAGAAAGGCGCAGTTACTGAGGTCAGCCACTGTACAATTAAATCTCTCATGCTTGTACTCCTGACTGTTCAACTTCAACACCATTGGCTTGCAGAAATTCAAGTGCTTGTTGAATGACGCTTGCATCACCGAGCAATTGTATAAACATTTGCCCAATCACAGCGCCATCAATTTCGGTCATATTGGCAAATAAAATATTCAGGCTGATATCAAACTGTTTAATGACGGCTTGAATTACGGTTTCCTGAGCTGATTTACCTAAAAACTTCAGACAATAAATGCTGTGCTGATTTTGATTTTCCAGATTATTCAAAATATTGATAGGCAATTGCTGCTGCAACACGGTTTGAATAAAGCTTTTGGTGGTCGGATGTTGCGGTTGACTAAATATTTCTAGGGTTGAACCTGTTTCAATGACTTTGCCTTGTTCCATCACCGCCACATAATCACAAACCGATTCAATCACATCCATTTCATGTGTGACCATTACAATGGTAATGCCTTGTTCGCGGTTAATTTTTTTCAGTAATTCCAGCACAGATTTGGTGGTTTGTGGATCAAGTGCTGAAGTTGCTTCATCGCAGAGTAAAATTTTAGGATGATTGGCTAGCGCACGCGCAATACCGACACGTTGTTTTTGTCCGCCTGAAAGTTCATCAGGGTAGGCGTCTTTTTTATGTTTTAAATCAATAAACTCAAGTAATTCATTTAAACGCTTTTCGCGTTCGGCTTTGTTCCAGCCTAACAGTTTCATCGGCATTTCAATATTGGCAGCCACAGTTTTGGTCTGCAATAAATTGAAGTGCTGAAAAATCATTCCAATATGGGCACGTTCTTGACGTAATTCGCGGGCATTGAGTGCAGTAAAATCTTTTTGATGAATGATGACTTGCCCAGCATTTGGACGCTCCAACAAATTGATCAAGCGGATTAACGTACTTTTACCTGCACCACTATAGCCAATAATGCCAAAAATACTGCCTGTTGGAATTTGTAGGTTAATTTGATCCAACGCACGCAGTGTTTGACCTTTGAGCTGATAGTGCTTTGAAATGTTTTTAAATTCAATCATATCGTCAAGAAATGTCCATAAATGAAAAAACAGGCAAAGTTCGCTTTGCCTGTTTTGTTTAACGCATTATATTACTATTTTGCTGCTTCAGTGAAATAGCTGACAGGTTTATTTACCGCAACTTTTGTTCCGCCAAAGTGCTGATCAATATATTGCTTCACCGCTTCGGTATGATACAACGCACCTACTTTTTGCAAGATTGGGTCATTTTGACGATCTGCAGCAGTCGCGAGAATATTGACATTCATTTTTGTGCTTTGGTCAATTGGTTCGTAATAAATTGAATCTTTCAGTACGTTCAAACCACCTTCCATTGCAAGGGTGTTGCCCAAGACAATTGCATCGACTTCATCTTTTACACGTACAGCCGTTGCCATTTGAATTGGTTTGATTTGAATTTGCTTCGCATTTTCTACGATGTCTGCAGGCGTGCCTTGAACATTGTCAAAACCATCTTTCAGTTTAACCAAACCAGCCGATTGAAGTAATAACAGTGCACGTGATTCATTGGCACCATCATTTGGAATAGCAATGGTTGCACCTGTTTTGAACTCATCCAACTTTTTCACTTTGCTTGAGTAAATACCCATTGGCTCTAAGTAAGTTGTCGCTACTGGTGCAATTTGATCTTTATTGTTGGCATTAAATGCCACCATATAGGCATAAGATTGGAATGCGTTAAGATCAATTTCTTTATTTGCTACCGCCGTGTTCATTGACACGTAATCGGTGAAGTTTTTCACTTCAAGTTGAATACCTGCTGCTTTGGTTTCAGGTAAGTCGGCAATAAAACGCCAAATATCTGCATCTGAACCAGTCGATGCCATAGTGACAGTGTGTAGAGCAGAAGAATCTTTTTGTGCCGCGTCAGTCGCAGGCGCTTCTTGTTTGCCACAGCCAGCCAAGCCAACTGAAAGACCAAGTACAAGACCAAGGAGCTTTTTCATGAATATATCCCGAGCAAGTTTAAGCAGTGCCTAAAGTTGCCAATGATTGAGAAGAATCAAATCAGCACGATGGATGGAATCGCATGATGATGATTTTGTATGTTTCTCAAATATGTTGTAGGTATTGTTTGAGTACTGAAAAAGTCAGCCCACAGCTCAATCAATAATTTTGAGATGGATGGGCAATTCACTTTTTCAAAAGATGCACCATCATAACAATAAAAAATAATTCTATATAGTGCTGTGTATGTTATGCATATCACTGTTTTTACAACAGAAAGCGAATAAGTCAAAATAAGTTCTTATAAATAAATATATTCTGTAAAGATTAAGGATTTGAACAAGTGTTTAAATATTTAGGTGCTTTAAAATTTATTCTGCAATCGATAGTAAAAAACGAGATATGAAATTGTCGGTATGAAATCGGCTTAGTTACAAGAATCAGAACATGGATGTAAATACATAAAAGAAGTTATGAATGATTTTTCCAACGATAATATATCGCCCATATATAAGGCAAACTGCAAAATCAATAACTACTTGGACATCTATTCTTATTTTATCTGGACATTTTTTTCTTTTTTAAGATTAAATAAGACTACATAAAGCCGTGGAATTTTAATTGTTTATTGACCGCGCAACATGAAAAATCACCAAAAAGCTGTTCCGGTGCACTGAACCCTAGAACAGCTTTGACTAAGATATTGATGCTTGCAGGAATATTTCAAGCATTATGTATAACGTGCATTATGTTAATTTTAGAAAATCTTAAACTAAATCAGTTTCTATTTTTAAAATTGTCCCATCGTAATTTGCTTTAACTCTGATGACTTATCAAATTCAAAATGTAAGTAGCTATCAAGTATTTTATATTTCAGCCAACTGTTACTTTCTCTTTCTGGATTTCCAAATAGCTTAACTACAGATTGCTTCGTACTTTTATGATTAATACCTATGATAAGACCTTCTAAAAATGGGTATGGGTAATATTCTTCATTCTCTTTGACGTAGATGAAAATAGTGTCTAGTATTTGATGTTCATTAAATCTGAACGTAACGCCTCTCTTAAAAAATTCCCAATAGGATAGCTTTTCTCCACCAAAATTAGTCTCTGATGTATCAAACTCACTTGCAACAAGAATAACTGCTTTCAAAATATCTGAACTTGATTCTTTAGTTCCAAGACAAGATAAAAAAACTTCTACATCACCTGAAAAATTCACTTATTACATACCTAAATCTAAAGCTTCTTTATCCTTGAGTTTTATCATATTTAAAATGAAATCTCTGATTCAAAGTTAAAATTTTCAAAAAACTATATTCAGTTGACATAATGGTGCTTATACGAAATTGAGTTGTTATTCCCATTTAAAGTGTCCAAGTTAGATGCGATTCTCTGTTCATTTGTTTGTGAAATTTGGTGTCCATTAGAAAAAGAATCTGCAGGCAAACAGAGTAACAATGAACCTATCCCTATAAAAACATAAGCCAAATATATTAATCCTGCAAAAATAAAAAGTATTTGCAATGTAAACTCAACGAATATTGAAATTAAAAATTCTTTGAAGCTTTTTATTTTTTGCATGTTTATTGATCTAAAGTATTTTATAAACGTAGATCATCACAATGTACATGGGTTACAACCTGATAAACAAAAAGCTCGTACAGTGACGAGCTTTTTTATGGACTTAAATTTTTAGGCTAAACTAAAAATTTTAAGCATTTTCACGAGCAATGGCACGATAGCCAATATCTTTACGATATTGCACACCATCAAAGGTAACTTTTTCGCACAGTTCAAGGGCTTTAGCTTGCGCTTCGCCAATGGTATTACCGAGCGCAGTTACACACAGTACACGACCACCATTGGTCACAATCTCACCATCGGCATTGCTTGCTGTACCTGCGTGGAATACTTTCGCATCTGCCATTTGTGTTTCTAAACCAGAAATCACATCACCTTTGCCTGAAGTTTCAGGGTAACCCGCAGTCGCCAATACAATCCCGACAGTTTTGCGTTCATCCCAGTCTGCTTCGGCAGGTAAGTTGCCTGCAATACCTGTTTCAACTAAATCTACCAAAGATGACTTTAAGCGCATCATAATTGGTTGTGTTTCTGGGTCACCAAAACGGCAGTTAAACTCGATCACTTTTGGTTGACCTTTGTCGTCAATCATTAAGCCTGCGTATAAGAAACCTGTATAAACATGACCGTCTTTTTTCATACCTTCAACAGTAGGACGCATCACTTCATTCATGGTTTTTTCAAATACGTCTGCAGTCACGACAGGGGCAGGAGAGTATGCACCCATACCACCAGTATTTGGACCTTGGTCGCCTTCAAAAATACGCTTGTGGTCTTGTGAAGTTGCCATAGGAAGGATGTTGTCGCCATCAATCATACAAATGAAAGAAGCTTCTTCACCTGCAAGGAATTCTTCAATGACTACACGTGAACCTGCATCACCAAATTTGTTGCCTGCTAGCATGTCATCAATTGCATCAAATGCTTCTTGATTGGTCATCGCCACGATCACGCCTTTACCTGCAGCAAGACCGTCCGCCTTGATCACGATTGGAGCACCATTTTTTTCAACAAATGCTTTTGCCGCATCAACTTCGGTGAATACGTCATAGAATGCAGTTGGAATGTTGTGACGTTTTAAAAAGTGCTTGGCAAAGGCTTTAGAACCTTCAAGCTGTGCAGCAAACTGGGTTGGGCCCCAAATTTTTAAACCCGCTTCACGGCAGGCATCTACTACACCATTGACCAGTGGTGCTTCAGGGCCAACAATGATTAAATCAACAGCATTATTTTTGGCAAAGTCGATGATTGCAGGGTTATTTTGAATATCTAACGCTACATTCTCGCATTTGTTTTCTGTTGCCGTACCTGCATTACCCGGTGCAACGAAGACTTTAGCGACTTTGTCATCTTGTGCGATTTTCCATGCCAACGCATGTTCACGACCGCCGCTACCTAAAACTAAAATATTCATCTAAAAATCCCTCAAAGAATAAAATCCCCCTAGCGAAGCTATGCTTTTCACCCTTGAAAAGGAAGGAGATTGTGCATAAAAACACAGTTCCCTTACGTGAAAAGTCCCCCTTTTATAAAAAAGGGGGATTTCGGAGGATTATTAAATACGACTTCTAATTAATGAGTTTAATTAGTGACGGAAATGACGCATGCCAGTGAAGACCATTGCAATACCAGCTTCATCTGCTGCTGCAATCGTTTCTTCATCACGCATAGAACCACCCGGTTGAATAATGCATTTGATACCAGCTTTAGCTGCGTTATCAATACCATCACGGAATGGGAAGAATGCGTCAGATGCCATTACTGCACCTTCAACCACTAAACCTGCATGTTCTGCTTTAATGGCAGCAATACGAGCAGAGTTTACACGGCTCATTTGACCTGCGCCAACACCAATGGTCTGACGGTTTTTCGCATAAACAATTGCGTTCGATTTTACGTATTTCGCAACTTTCCAAGCAAAGATCATATCGTCAATTTCTTGTTCAGTTGGTGCACGTTTGGTCACAACTTTTAAGTCATCTTTCGTGATCATGCCCAAGTCTTGGTCTTGAACCAATAAACCGCCGTTGACACGTTTGTAATCCATTTGTGGAGCGCGTGCATCAATCGCAGGAAGTTCGCCACATACCAGTACACGTACGTTTTTCTTCGCGCCAGTCACTTCAAGTACGCCATCTGCAATGCTAGGCGCAATGATTACTTCAACGAATTGACGGTCTACAATCGCTTGTGCAGTGGCAACGTCTAACTCACGGTTAAACGCAATGATGCCACCAAATGCAGATTCAGGGTCAGTTGCATAAGCAAGGTCATAAGCCGCTTGAATACCGTCTAAAGATACAGCAACACCACATGGGTTCGCGTGTTTTACGATCACACAAGCAGGTTTTGCAAATGATTTCACACATTCAAGTGCGGCATCAGTATCTGCAATGTTGTTATAAGATAATTCTTTACCTTGAAGCTGTTTCGCTGTAGAAACAGAAGCTTCAGTTGCAGCAGGGTCTACATAGAACGCTGCAGATTGATGCGGGTTTTCGCCGTAACGTAAATCTTGCGCTTTGTTCAATTGTGTATTGAATGTACGTGCAAATTGGTCAGCAGTACCTTCTTCTTTACCTACACGTGCACCTAAGTAAGAGGCGATCATGCCGTCATATTGTGCAGTGTGTTCAAATGCTTTCACTGCCAAATCAAAACGAGTTTCGTAAGACAATGCACCGTTGCTTTTCATTTCTGCAATAACAGTCGCATAGTCAGAAGCATTTACTACAATACCTACAGAAGCATGGTTTTTCGCTGCAGCGCGAACCATAGTAGGGCCACCAATGTCGATGTTCTCAATCGCATCTGCAAGTGAACAATTTGGTTTTGCAACAGTCGCAGCAAATGGATAAAGGTTAACAACAACCAAGTCGATGGCATCAATATTGTGTTCTGCCATGACTGCTTCGTCTAGACCACGACGAGCCAAGATACCGCCATGAATTTTTGGGTGTAACGTTTTTACACGACCATCCATCATTTCAGGGAAACCAGTATGCTCTGATACTTCTACGACAGCAATATTGTTGTCTTTAAGCAACTTATAAGTACCGCCAGTAGATAAAATTTCTACCCCAAGAGCAGCAAGGTCTTGTGCAAATTCAACAATACCTGTTTTGTCAGAAACAGAGATTAAAGCGCGTTTAATAGTCATGATCTTCGTCACAGTTTTCAATTACAGATTAAAACAAACTAGCAAAATGCAGGTAAAAAAAATGCCTGCGGAGGTCGCAAGCATTTTATCACTTATTCACTCATTAAACCGTGAGCTTTTAACTTTTTACGTAAAGTACCACGGTTTAGTCCAAGAATTTCAGCAGCGCGTGTTTGGTTACCGCGAGTGTATTCAAGAACAACAGATAAAAGAGGTTTCTCCATTTCTGCTAACACCATGTCATACACTTGTGAAGGTTGTTCACCTTGTAGTTGTGCAAAATAATGGCGAACTGCGCGATCTACGTGAATACGTAAAGCAACATCAGATTGTGCAGTAAAAATAGGAGATTTGCTATTCATGCGAATTAATCCGAAAATCAGATATCACTGGGATAAAGTGATATATCAATGTGGTCTATAAATTAAATGAACTCCGTTTTAGATCCTAAAACGGGAAGTTCTAAAACTGGAACATTTAGCTTGCCACAACTCTAGGCATTGGTCGAAATTTAAGCGTAACAATACATTAATAATTGTTACAGACCAAAATCAAAACAAAAAATCTACTCTGTACGCGATATATAAAAATAAAGCGCATTAGACAAATCTATATTTGTTGTGAATCTTGCGAGGAGTTTGCAGCACAAAGCTTTCGTGGCGCGTATGATACCATTGTATGAGAAAAAGTGAGCAAGAAAACTGCAATTTTTTTAATTTTTTTCGCTATTTTTTCACTATTTTTTTGTGAATTAAGGCTTGATAATTTCTAAAGTATAGGCATCGAAGTCGTTTCGTGATATTGGAACTAAAATGTCAAACTTAAATGGACTGTTTTTAGGAATACGTTGAATGCTCGAAAGACTTTCGACCAAATACTCCTGTGGGGAATAGATGTAAGTCGATAATGTTTGTTGTTTTTCTTTTAAAGTGACTTTGATATTAGGCAAAGCCAAGCTTTTATCATAGTAATTGATCAGCTCACCCGTAAATTGTGTATTCATACGATCTACACGTTTAACCTTCACGCGATTTGCTGAAATTAAGCTATAGCGTTCTTCTAAACTGCTACAGTTAAAAAATTGACAGACTTGGGTAAATACAGAATTCAGTGCAGGGCTGCTGTTTAAAAACTTTGGGTTAAACCACAAAATTTGGAAGATCAACAAGCCAATCAATAAAAGATTAATAATTCCCCAAAGTAAGTAGTAACCATTGCCATGCTTTTTTTCACTTTCAAGATCAGGCGCAGACAACTTCATGGCAGGAATGTTGCCAATCGGTTCAGTACTGAAATAATTGAGGTTATTCAGATAGGTTTTCAGATCAATATTGGAATGTTCAACTTTACGCTGAAAAATATCTAAAATATGTTGCGGTTGCGCAAGTTCAGCAGTTGCCTGCATAAAACTGCGGTTTTGAATGTGATGTAATTGTGATGTGACTGAGTTTTTATTTTGAGGAAAGGCAAATACCAAATGCGAAAGAGCATTAAAGGTATTGTCGCATTTAGGACAACAAACCATCCCTTGCGCAACGGTCAGCTGCGCAACGGATACTTTATAAACAGTTTGGCATTCAGGGCACTTGGTTTGCTTGTCACTCATAACTCAAAAATTACAGTTAGTGGGGATGGCGTTTCCCAGAAATTCGACACCAGTTTTCTTCACGTTTTTCGACTTGTACTATATCAAAAAATTCAGAATAAACACTAGAAACTTCAGCAACTTGCTCTTCAATTACACCTGCAAGTGCGAACTCGCCCTCAGATTTAATTAAAGTTGCAAACTCTGGCGCAAGCATCATCAATGGGCCTGCCAAAATATTGGCAACTAAAATGTCTGCTTTTTCATTACCGATGGTTTCATTGAACTCTTCTGGAAGTCCAACATATAAGTTTTTAAGTACACCGTTGAGTTCAGCATTTTGTTTGGTCGCTAAAACTGCTTGCGGGTCAATATCAGTCGCATAGACTTTTTTTGCACCGAGCAACAAAGCCGCTACTCCTAAAATACCTGAACCACAACCGTAGTCGATCACGACTTTATCTTTTACATTGGTTTTACCTAACCATTGCAGGCACAGGAACGTACTGGCATGGTTACCTGTACCAAAAGCCAAACCTGGGTCAAGTTTGATATTGACTGCATCTGCCTCAGGTGGTTCTAACCATTCAGGTACAATCCAGAATTTCTCTGCAATCTGGATTGGCTCGTAGTAATCCATCCATGAGCGTTCCCAAACCTGATCTTCCAAAAATTCACTGCGTAAAGGGGCATCTGGCATTTGCGCACGAATAAAGGTTTCTAAGGCTGCAACATCAATTTCTTCACCTTCGTCTTGTGCATAAATACCTGTCACAATGACTTTGTTCCAAAGTGGTGTTTCACCTGGTAGTGGCTCAAGTAAGTCCTGATTTTCCGCATCATCTAAGGTTACGCTGACTGCGCCCAATGAACTGAGCAGGGTTTCAGTAAAATCGACTTGCGCTTGATCAACAGTAATATGTATTTGTAACCACTTCACGGAGATAACCTAAAATTTAATGCGTAAGCGCTATTGTAACTGAACTGCTGCAGGCGCTGTTATTTTTTATTCGGATTGCGAAAGGGAAAACTCTATACGATTGGAAGTTTCAAATTCGCTTTATGCTTATAGTCGAATAATGTGACAAAAATATAACTCTAAAAAATATAAGTTAAGAATTTGTTTGAACCATCATCGCTCAATCATCCCCAAAACAGTCAAATTGCTGGATTGGGGATGATTGAGAGACTTGTTTAGGATGCAGATTGCTCCGATGCAGGAGTCGGCACAAATTTATTTAGTAATGTGCCTAAAATTGCGGCAAAAATATACATGAAAATAGAATAAACCGCAGCAGGCATGGCAATGGTTGAGCTTGCCATAACGGTTAGGGCGATGGTCATTGCAAGGGTACTGTTGTGAATGCCAATTTCAAAGGCGCAGGCACGGGCTTGTTGGCTGTTCACACCAAAGAAACGCGGGACAAAATAACCAATCAATAAACTGCAGGCACAGAACAGAGCAGTGGCAAGTCCTACATCTGCCAAATAAAGCATGATGTTATTTCGCTCTTTGGCAATCGCGCCAATAATAATCACTATCAGAAAAACCACAGCAAAAATACGCACAGGTTTGTTTAAACGGTCTGCCGTTTGCGGGCTAAAATGGCGTACCAACATCCCCAAAGTGACAGGGATAATAATAATTAAAAACACCTGTAATACTTTGGCAAACTGTAAGCCGACTTGTTGCCCATCCTGCGTAAAATGTTGAATGGCAAAGTTGACAATCAGGGGCAAGGTAAATGCTGCAATCACGGAATTCACGGCAGTGAGGGTGATGTTTAGGGCAATATCACCTTTATATAAGTAGCTAAATAAGTTGGCTGTTGGCCCACCTGGAGATGCTGCTAGTAGCATGAGTCCGACTGCAAGCAGTGGTGGTAAATTCAGCAGTTTACAAATAAAGAATGCAATTGCTGTCAGGACGACCAATTGACAAAATAAAGCAATAAACACTGCTTTGGGGTGTTTGCTCACCCGTTTAAAGTCGTTAGGAGTGAGTTCTAAGCCAAGTCCAGCCATGACCACGGCCAAAGCCAGCGGCAAAAATATTGTGATTAATCCTGAATCCATAAACACTCCTTTGTTTTTACATCTACAATAATTTATTTGATATTTAACTGTTTGTTTAATATGTAGTTAATTTTGCTCACGTTTTAAATTGTATTTTTATTGTGGTTTAAACTCTGCTCCTGTTTGTGTTGATGGGCAAGTTTGGCCGATTGTCTAGCTAACATACTCCCTAAAATAAAGCTGAACATATACATAAAAATGGTGTAAATCGCAGAAGGAATGGCAATTTCAGTGCTTTGCAAAACCGATAGCGCAACGGTTAAAGAAACAGCAGTGTTATGAATGCCAATTTCAAAACAACAAGAGCGTGCTTGTTGATCAGGCACACCCGCCAAATACGGCACAAGATAACCAATAAGTAAACTTAAAAAGCAAAAAAGCGCTGTGGCGATACCAATCGCACTGAAATAGTCAAAGACATTGGCGCGTTCGCGGAAAAGCGCATAAAAGAATAAAGCGAAAATGAAATAAATGGACATCAAACGCATAGGTTTGCCCAACTGTAATGCAATTTGTGGCATTGCATTACGCACCGCCATTCCTACACAAACAGGCACAATAATCAGTAAAAAAACCTGTGCCATTTTTTCAATTGGCATGCCAATTTGTTGTTGATCGGTCATAAAATACAGAAAAGACAAATTAACAATAAAAGGCAGGGTAAAGGTCGCCATCACAGAGTTCATTGCGGTTAGGGTAATATTTAGGGCAACGTCACCTTTATAAACATAGCTAAATAAGTTAGCAGTAGGCCCCCCTGGTGAGGCAGCAAGCAGCATTAAGCCAATTGCCAAGAGCGGTGGCAATTCTAAAAATAAACAAATTGAAAATGCTAAAACAGGCAAAATGACCAATTGTGAAAAAAGCGTTAAAAAAATGACTTTAGGAAATTGATTGACCCGAATAAAGTCTTTAGGCGTGAGTTGTAAGCCTAAGCCCATCATCATCACAGCTAAGGTCAGTGGTAGAAAAAAGGTAAAAAAGCCTGAATCCATAGCACATCCTTTATTTTTTTCTTATGGGTATAATTTTCCCTCTCTTTGCAGTGTAATTGTTTTTTGAGCTTGTGCAATAAACAAAGCAGTCACTTCTTATAAATGACTGCTTTGGTGTTATTTTCATGCTTTCAGTTTGAATGAATACCCGATCTGTTCATGAAAATATAGATTAAGTGATTGATCACATTGCAGCAGGGCGTGGTGGCGTAAAGCCTAAGGCACATTTGCCTTTTAACTCAGTACCATTGACTGTAATGACGGTGCTTTGCGCATCTGCCATACAAGAACGGTATAATTCAGGCTCATTGCCTTGTAATTGCACTGCTTTAGATGAACTAAAGAATTGTGGTTCACAGGTACCATTCCAGATAATCCCACGATAAGCAAAGCTTACAGGTGCGCCCTGAGTTTTACCTTTACAGACTTGCTGGAATTTTTGCGCGTTATAGACGGTTTCTACTTTATCATTTGCCTGCACTGCAAATGGACTGAAAAATAAGCCACAAAGCATAGAGGACAGCAAAATTTTCTTATTCATGATGTTTCCCTTTGTTTCTCATATCTGTGCTATTAGGATAAAAAATAGACAAATTAAAACAACGGTGATCTGGTTAATTTTTAGGTCTAAATGTTTTTATGTACAGTAAAAATGCAAATTTGGATTACAAAATATTAATTTTGTAGCGCGGTTAAGCCAATAAAATCGACTGAATCTGTCAACTTATGCCACAAGTTTTGCTATAATATTCCGTCTTTATTTTTTATCTCTCATTGACCATTATGCACTATCCTAAAGTTTACGATGTCATTGTTATTGGTGGCGGTCACGCAGGCACCGAAGCGGCGCTTGCAGCAGCACGTATGGGTCGTCAAACCTTACTCTTAACTCATAACATTGAGACTTTAGGGCAGATGAGCTGTAACCCTGCAATTGGCGGGATTGGTAAGTCACATTTGGTACGTGAGATTGATGCCTTAGGCGGCGCAATGGCATTGGCTGCCGATAAAAGCGGGATTCAATTCCGTATTTTAAACTCGCGTAAAGGTGCTGCTGTTCGTGCAACACGTGCGCAGGCAGACCGAGTTCGCTTTAAAGCTGCGATTCGCGCCACTTTAGAAAACCAAGCCAATTTAGATATTTTCCAACAAGCAGCCGATGACCTGATTGTAGAAGGCGATACTGTAAAAGGTGTAGTCACTCAAATGGGGATTCGTTTTGATGCGAAAACCGTGGTATTGACCACAGGTACATTCTTGGGTGGTGTGATTCACATCGGTTTAGAAAAATCGAGCGGTGGTCGTGCAGGCGATCCTCCATCAATTGCTTTGGCGGCACGTTTACGTGAATTAAATTTGCCTGTTGGGCGTTTAAAAACAGGTACGCCACCACGTATTGATGCACGCTCAGTCGATTTTTCGGTCATGATTCCGCAGCCAGGTGATTTCCCATCACCAACCATGTCATTCATGGGTGATGTGTCGATGCACCCTGAACAAGTGAACTGCTATATCACCCATACCAATGAACGTACTCACGAAATTATTCGTGGTGGTTTAGATCGTTCACCGATGTATACAGGTGTGATTGAAGGTGTTGGCCCACGTTACTGCCCATCGATTGAAGATAAAATTCACCGTTTTTCTGATAAAGACTCGCATCAGGTATTTTTGGAGCCTGAAGGTTTAGATACACATGAATTGTATCCAAACGGGATTTCAACCTCTTTACCGTTTGATGTGCAGTTCGAGTTAGTTCGTTCAATTCGTGGTATGGAAAATGCGCATATTTTGCGTCCAGGTTATGCGATTGAATATGATTACTTCAATCCACAAGCCTTGAAATTCACTTTGGAAACCAAAGCCATTAATAACTTGTATTTTGCAGGTCAAATTAATGGTACGACTGGCTATGAAGAAGCGGGTGCGCAAGGTGTGTTAGCTGGTTTGAATGCGGCACGTCGCGCTTGGGATCAGGAACAATGGACACCAAAACGTGACGAAGCTTATATTGGTGTATTGGTTGATGATTTGATCACGCTAGGTACCAAAGAACCGTACCGCATGTTTACCTCACGTGCGGAATACCGTTTGATGTTGCGTGAAGATAATGCCGATCAGCGTTTGACGCCAATTGGTCGTGAGCTTGGTTTGGTGGATGACACTCGTTGGGCAGCTTACTGTGAAAAAATGGAAGCAGTAGAACGTGAAACAGGGCGTTTACAACATTTGTGGGCTGCACCAAACAACCCAATGGGTAAAAAATTTGTTGAAATGACAGGTGCAGATTTATCCAAAGAATGTTCTGCGATTGATCTGTTAAAACGTCCAAATATCAGTTTTGCGCAAATCGCAGAATTAACGGGTTCAGACGTTTCTGCACAAGTGGGCGATCAAATTGAAATTGCAGTGAAATATGCAGGTTATATCAACCGTCAGCATGAAGATGTCGCACAATTAAAACGCTTGGAAGAAACCAAAATCCCTGCCGATTTTGATTATGATGCAGTGTCAGGTTTATCGCGTGAAATCACGCTAAAATTGAAGCATGTTTTGCCTGAAACTTTGGCACAAGCCAGTCGTATTCCAGGTGTGACACCTGCCGCAGTTCAATTGGTGATGATCACCATTCGTAAAAATGCACAGTCACGTAAATCTGCTTAAGGTTTGATGGATTGATGAAGAAGCCCACAATTTAAATTGCGGGCTTTTTTATGCGCCAAAGTAAATCAGATGCTAAGCAAAGAAGAAGTTGCGTATAAGAATAAATCTGATTTCGACTGCATATCTTATGATTTCACAGCTAGATCAGGAGCATTTAAAGTGACACTTATCAACATAGATAGGAGCAAAATATGACTTTAAAAAGCATTCGTTATAGTACAGCTGAACTGGCATGCCCACGCTGAACGATGCCGAGTCAATTTTAATTTTAACTTCAATCAGCAATCACAATAATTTGATTTAAAAGAGAACGATAATGCTATCGCCCCAATATATTTGGGGCTTTTTTATTCCTGAGTTTGATGCACCGCATTGGCAACTTCTACAGGTTCAATCTGAATTAGCTTTTTACCAAAACTACGCAACCACCAAACCAATTGTGAGGTAAACGGCACAGTGGCAGTCACCAACACATTACCATTTTCCAGTGTTTCCATAGTTTGATCTTTGCTTAATTGGCTTTCATCGAAGTATATGGCATCAGCTTTTTGCATGGTAAGTTTGAGCTGAATATTTTCAGTAGCTTTACTGAAATCGACTCTAAAACCTAATTCGCCAGATTCAATATAGGCATCAATATCAAAATTAACAGGATGCAAGGCGCGTGAATCTAAAACTTTGGCTGCTTTAAAACGATGCAGGGCAAAGGTTTGAATGTCGGTTTTGTCAAATCGAGTACAGATTAAATAAATCACCGCACCTTTTTGCACCAAAGCCAAAGGATTCAGCACATAAGTTTTTTCTTCGCCTGAATTGCTGCGTGATTGATAAATACATTCTAGTTGTTTGTCTTGGAGCAAGCCTTCATATATCGCCTGTTGTGCATTGCGGTCTACGACTGGTGGAATTAAAGGTTGTGTTGCAGGCACAATTCGCACACGATTAATCCATTGGCGGACATTGTTTTGGGTCGATAGACTGCGTCGTGCCAAATCAAACCATGGGTTCATTTCTTCAATCAAACTTGGCGGCAGCAGATGTTTTAAATGTTCCTCGACCATCATAAACGTTACCGCTTGAGAGCTGGTCATGTGCGGTAAACTTTGAATCGGTGCATCTGAACGCCAGCGCCAACCTTGTGGTACGGTACCATTACTTTCAATTGGAAAGCGCTGAGAAATTTGATTTAAGTCACGTTGAATCGTACGCAAACTAATGTCGATACCTTCACGTTGCAGGACATCGTGTAATTCACGTGTGCCCATCCATTTACCTGTAGAAAGGCGCGATAAAATTTGCCATTGGCGATATAAACTATTAGATGTTTCTTTTTCTTGTATAGACATATTCAATATTTACTAGGTCAATTCATACGGATGAAAACTTGTTCTTCCACACAATAAGAAAACTCGGAATGATTAGCAAGTTTTTTACTGAAAAAGGGCAAAATATAACCGCAGATTTTGCAGTAAATATCACAAAATTTGGACGGGCAAAGTTAATCAAATAATAGAAGTGAATCAGAAACTATGACCTCAAGCCATACTTGGATCAATTAGAAAAGCAAGATTGAATAGTTGTGTTTAAGTGAAAACCTGTCATTGTTTTGTATGGTAGATACAGGTTTATGTAAATAAAAGCGGTCTGAGTGGATGAGTGCTGTAGGTTAATTGGGCAAGGCGATTGAGGTGCTTTATCGCGATGAATTATCAACAGATCTTAGAGTTAGGAGGATGAAACAACCGTGAATTTATCTAGCAGCGATGCGCGAGAAATTTTTTGGTTAGCCCGATATTTAACCCGTATTCAATATGTATGTCAGCAATTTCCATTTAAACAAAATGATGCTGCTTTGACTTATGCACATGCCTTTTGTTTGCCTGCATTTGATGCAGCTTCTTTAAATGAATTGATTTTAAACGAAGAACAGCCTGCTTCATTTGCGATGCAGTTTGAGCAAACACGGACAAAAATTCAAAACTTGGCACAGGTGTTTTCTAAAGCTACTTATGTTGAATTACAGCAATGTATTCAAAATGCGTGCGATAACGCGAGTTATATTTGTGATGTGGTACAAGACTGCGAAGCACTATTAGATGCAGAACCACAGCAGATATATTTATTTTTCCAATTGGGGCAAAAAATTGAACAATTAGACCGACAAATTCGGTTAAAACAATCGACTGAAAAGACTTTGTCGCAATTGGAAATGATTGTGCAATGCCTAAAAGATTTAGGTTGGACGTCGTTTGTAGACGCATGGCAACAGCTGAAACAGCAACCCGATACCATGCATTTTTATCACTTTAGTGATCATATTCAGCACTTACTTTCGGTGGATTAAGCAGAACTTGTCATGTCAAATTAATCGACAACAATATTATTTTAAGCTCTGTGTAGTTAAAAAAATAGTGGAAGCCGAAGCTCCCATTATGTCTTAACTTATTACTGGCTTTGAACAGCTATCAAATTCAATAGCTTTGACTCGTGCAGTACTTTCGGCTCGGTTACTTAGTCGCGTTCAACCGCAAGTGCAACACCCATACCACCGCCTACGCAAAGCGTTGCGATGCCTTTTTTCGCATCACGGCGTTGCATTTCGTGTAGTAACGTCACGAGGATACGGCAACCTGAAGCACCAATCGGGTGACCGAGGGCAATTGCGCCACCATTCACGTTTACTTTATCTAGGTCTAAGCCTAATTCTTTGGCAACACCTAGTGCTTGTGCGGCAAAGGCTTCGTTGGCTTCAATTAAATCGACCTGATCTAAGCTCCAGCCTGCTTTATTTAAGGTTTTCTTAACCGCTTCAACAGGGCCAAGACCCATAATTTCAGGCTCAATACCCGACATTGCATAGGCTTTAATACGTGCTAAAGGTTGTAGGCCTAATGCTGCAGCTTTGTCTGCGCTCATCATTAACACTGCTGCTGCACCATCGTTGATACCAGAAGCATTACCTGCGGTTACGCTGCCATCTTTTTTGAACGCAGGGCGCAATTTATTCAAGCTTTCAAGGGTGGTATTGGCTTTGATGTATTCATCTTCAGCAAATACAATTGGGTCGCCTTTACGCTGTGGAATGCTTACAGCTGCAATTTCATCTTTAAATTTACCAGCCGCTTGTGCTGCAGCCGCGCGTTGTTGTGAAGTCAGTGCCAATTGGTCTTGTTCTTCACGGTTTAAACCAAGCTTTTCTACAATATTTTCTGCAGTAATACCCATGTGATATTGGTTATAGGCATCGGTTAAACCATCAGCCACCATACTGTCGATCAACTGGGCATTCCCCATTTTTTGACCGTTACGCAACTGCATATAGTGTGCGCTTTGTGACATTGATTCTTGACCACCAGCAACTACAATTTCTGCTTCATCACACTGAATCGCTTGTGCAGCCAAATGTACGGCACGTAAACCTGAACCACACACCACGTTAAGCGTTGATGCAGGTACTTGTACAGGAATACCTGCAGCAATTGCGGCTTGACGTGCAGGGTTTTGTCCTACACCTGTAGTGAGTACGTTACCCATAATCACCTGATCGACTTGTTCAGGCTGTACTTTAGCACTGTCTAAGACTGCACGAATTGCTGTTTGCCCCAATTGTGGTGCAGATAAAGAAGCGAGACTACCTAAAAAGCTACCAATTGCAGTACGTTTTGCAGCAACAATGACAACATCTTTCATTTTATATCCTTAAATTTTATGTTTACGTTTCTGTGGATGCACATGATATATAGCATGTGCATTGCTGATGTTATATGACTGATTAAAATAAATTTACCAAAACATAGCGACCTGGTGCTGCTTCTATCATTGGATATTGCGCATTACCTAAGGCGCGGGCAGGGACTTGTTCGCCTGCATACGGTGTGACCCAAGCCTGCCAGCGTAGCCACCAAGACTCAGGATGATACTCTGCACCATCTAGCCATTGCTTGGTATTTTCAAACTTGGCAGAGTTGGTATAGCAGCCGTATTTATTACGACTTGGCGGATTCACAATGCCTGCCACGTGTCCAGATTCACCAAGTACCAGTGTAGATTCACCGCCTAAGTAATCTGCACCACGGAAGCTTGTATCCCAAAGTGCGATATGATCTTCCTGCGTTGCAATAAAGAAGCTTGGTGTTTTGACACGAGAAAGGTTGAGTCCAACACCGTTTACTTTCACTGCGTTTGGTGAAATCAATTCATTATTCAAATACAAATTACGCAATAAGAAATTATGAATTTTGGCAGGAATATTGGTGCCGTCGCTGTTCCAATACAAAATATCGAAATCTGAAGGCTCTTTGCCTTTTAAATAGTTCTCGATGTAGTAGTTCCAGTACAGGGTATTTTCACGTAACAAACTGAACGTAACTGCCAATTGGCGACCATCAAAATAACCGAATTGATTATTTAAGGTTTCTAAACCATTAATCACAGGTTCATTAATAAATACGCCTAAGCTGCCTGGGTTTTCAAAGTCGATAATGGTTGCCATATACGTGGCAGATTTCACATGACTTTTCAGGCGTTTTGCCACGTAATAAGCCTGCGTTGCAGCAAGTAAAGTACCACCAATACAATAGCCGATACAGTTGGCTTCTTTTTCTCCTGTAATTTCTTCAATAACACGCAAAGCTTCAACCGCACCTGCGGTGATCAGATCAGCGAAAGTGAGTTCTTTTTGTTCAGCATTTGGGTTACGCCAAGACATTAAAAAGACCGTATGACCTTGCTGACGTAACCAGTTCACCAATGAGTTTTGTTCGCGTAAATCCAGCACATAATATTTATTAATAAATGGCGGCACGATTAGAATCGGGGTTTGATATACATTTTCTGTCGTTGCTTCATATTGCAACAACTGGAAAATTTCATTTTCAAAGACCACTGCGCCTGGTGTATAGGCTAAATCTTTACCCAAGCTAAAAGAGTCACTATTGACTATGCGAATAGATAAATATTTTCCGCTATTGACCACATCATCATGGAAAATTTGCATACCACGGACAAGGTTTTCGCCTTGTTCGGTAATGGTTTGCTGAATCACTTCAGGGTTAGTCCAAAGAAAATTGCTTGGTGATAAAGCATTAATCATTTGACGGGTAAAAAAGTGAATGCGGTAACGCACTTTGTCTGGAATGCCTTCTACGACATCCACCATATTTTGTACCAGTTGGCTAAACAGCAAATAAGACTGCGATAACAGGTCAAAATTGGGTTGTTCTTGCCATAATGGGCTGTTAAAACGACGATCATCACTTTCAGGTTGAATGAATGGTTCGATGTCTTTTGCCACACTGCGCATCATCACATTTTGGTAGATTTGCATTTGACCTTGCCACCAGCTCCATTGCATTTCCATCAAGCGTGCTGGATTTTTAGACAAAGCTTCAAAGAACATAGACATATCTTCTTTGTTGAGCTGTGTTAAGGCGTCATTAATAGGGCTTTGCCCATAATAAAATTCTTGTAGTTTTTTCCAGATATCATCGTGGCTAGAGAAAAATTGTAATATATTTTCTTTGAATTGAAATGAGTTCTGTTTCATTTCATCGCTCCATAGCACATGGCTTTTAGCAATCAAATTGAGTGCAAGGCTGAAACTAAAACGGGGAAATTTTCACACTTCCCCGTAACATTCGTCCTGATAACGCATGGTTTTCAGAGCAGTGTTTATTTATTATTTGGCATTGAATCGCTGACTAACTTTTCAAATTCTGCTTTGACTTCTGAAGTCAGTGTTGCTAATTTTTTGCCATCTTCAATCATTTGCTGACTGAGTTTGTTCATAGTTTCTAATTGCTTGGTGGTGCAGTTCACCATGCTTTGCATGTCTTTCACTTCGCTATTGGCAAACATTTGTGCTAAACCAATGTTGGCATAGTTGCGTGCTGCTTCTAATTGTAGGTTGGTTAAGTTAGCAAAATTTTTTGCAACTATACTGTTGAATTTGGTGTACGGTTCAAACACGTTTTTGTATTGAGCATTCATGTTTGAAAATAAGTCGCCGTATAGCATGGGTGTCACTCCAGTAAATAAACTTGTAGATTAAAATGAGGTGTTACACGCTTAGTGCATGTATAAGCCGCCGTTGATTGATAAGGTTTCGCCTGTTACGTATGCAGCATGATCACTCACTAAATACATAACTGCTGCCGCAATTTCGGTAGGGGCGGCAAGACGTTGCAGAGGAATTTGTGCTTCAATGCTTTTAATTACTTCTTCGCGCATGGCTGTGACCATCGGGGTTGCGGTATAACCTGGTGCAACGACGTTCACGCAGATATTTGAACGTGCGCCTTCTTGCGCCAAAGCTTTGCTAAAGCCGATGATGCCTGCCTTAGTTGCAGAGTAGTTGGCTTGACCAAATTGACCTTTTAAACCGTTCACCGAACTAATGTTCACAATGCGACCAGACTTTTGTTCTAACATTTTGTTAAATACAGGCTGAGTCACGGTAAAAAGTGTTTTTAAGTTGGTTTTAATCACTTCAGACCACTGCGTATAGCTCATTTTTTTGAAAGTTGCATCGCGGGTAATACCAGCATTGTTGACCAACACATCTACACGACCTTCAGCATCAATTGCTTCTTGAATGGCTGCTGTAGCCGCTTCATGCTCATTTAAGTTGGTTAAAACAAAGCGCACATCACTTTCTGTAAAGCCTTCGTCTTTAAGCCATTGCTTTTCGCGATCTTCTTCTCTTGGTACAACCGTTGCAATAATTTTATAGCCTGCTGTAACCAGTTGACGGCAAATCTCACTGCCAATACCACCTAATGCACCCGTCACTAAAGCTACTTTTTGTTCAGACATATTCTTTTCCTAAGCAGAATAAGGTTATAAAAATTAAGGAGTTTTTCCTCTTTATTCTTGTTTAGAAATTAAGCGTTTTATATTTCAAAGAGGCTGCAGTTTGATGATGCTTTGAAGTCAAAAGTAAACAAATATTGGTAATAGATTATTTTCTTATCATGTGGATGCTTTTATAAATGGCTTAAATAGTCGTGAAGTCATTGATTCATCGTAGCGCGCAGCACAAACTTCTGAGAACTGGTGAAATGTGATTAATCCATGAATTTGAAGCGATGTGGCAGTTTAAAGACAGTGCGCGAGCATATTGTTTTTTCTTGAGATTTTGAGTGTGATTTTCAGCTAAATATTTGGATGACTGTAAAGCGCTAAATGCAAATGTGGGTGACCACAAATTTTTATCAATATGAATGGAAATACAGTGAATTTAAGAAAATAAAAAGCGAAAAGAAAAATATAAGAAAGAAAAAGAGAATGGCTTAGACGATTGCATGCAGCAAAACTGCTACATGCAACAGATCGAAAAAAGAAAGTTAAATGCTGGTTGCCTTGCGCTGTGGGCGAGGGCTTAAACGACACAACAACTCATAGCCAATCGTACCATTGGCTGTGGCAACATCATCCACCAAACGGTGTTTGCCCCATAGTTCAACTTGTGTGCCTAATTCAACGTCTAAACCTGTGACATCAATGGCAATCATATCCATAGACACACGACCAAGTACAGGCGTTAATTTTGTACCAATCGCAACAAAATTTGGCTGCACAAATGTACGTGGATAACCATCGCCATAGCCAATTGAAACAATCGCAATTTGCATGGCTTGTTCTGCAGTAAAGGTTGAACCGTAGCCGACGTGTTCGCCTGCATCAATTTCATTTAGTGCGATCACTTCTGCGCTTAAAGTCATCACAGGCTTTAAGTCGAGTGTATGCACATTATGTGCGGCAAAAGGCGTTGCACCGTAAAGCATAATGCCTGGGCGTACATAATCAAAATGCAATTCGGGATAACGATAGATTGCAGCAGAGTTGCAGCAAGAAGCAAGAATAGGGCTGCAATTGTCTTTGACATGCAAAAATTGTGCGACTTGTTGATCATTCAAAGCATGGTCGCCATCGGCATTGGCAAAATGCATGGTCAACACACAGGTAAAACCTTCGGCTTTGAGCATGTGAATCACATCAATAATTTCAGGAATTTTAAAACCTAAACGATTCATGCCGCTGTTGAGTTTGACCCAGACTTTTAAGCCTTGTGCGATATAATCAGCTTTATGTTGTAGTAGCCAATCGAGCTGTGCTTGATGATGCACTACACATTCCAATTTGTGTGCCAACACACTTTGCATTTCATCGGCAGAAAAAACACCTTCAATCAGGGTGATGGGCTGCGTATATCCCAATTCACGAATTTCTAAGGCTTCTTCAACGCAAGCGACACCAAAGGCATCGCTGTCTTTTAAAGCTGCTAAGCAGTCTTTTACACCATGTCCGTAAGCATTGGCCTTGACCATGCTAACAATTTTTGCTGTTGGGGCAAGTTGTTTGACACGGTTTAAATTATATTGCAGTGCCTGACTGTCAATATAAACTGTTGCTTGGCGCACCCTAAATACTCCTTGGGAATGACAATTGGTAATTTGTGTTAGATACACTGTGGAGTGATAAATAAATACTAAAAATAGTTCTATTTAAAAATATTCACTATTGTAGACCTATCAACCTCAAATAGACATGAACATTTAAGTTTTTGATCATAAATTAATTTAAGATCGAAAAATCTATTAGGTTATTGATTGCAAATAATTTGTAAAAGTTTCAGACTTTATTTTTCATATAAAACTATACGTTCTAAAAGCTATTATGGTGTTAGATGCTCTCACTCAGGAAATTCTAAACTGTACGAGTTATGGCAAGATTCAGATGATTGTGGAGAGTGGGTTCGTAATTTAAATGAACTCAAAGAGAGATTAAACAATGCATTTTAAACTTGGATATGTTGAATAAATAATGAAAATATTTTGTTATCTGGGATGGATTACTTTATTTTTTTGTCAGTCAGTTATGGCTTGTATGCCACATTCACCCAATGACGTTTTTATTGCCCGTTACCAAGGTTCACTGGCAGTACAGGAGAGTTCAGACTTCATTTTTGAACTCAGTTCAGGTCAATTTATTTTTCGCTCAATACTAGATGAGGTTAAATATAAAAAGCCTACTCAATGGTACAGTGGATTTTCAGGTAAAAGTACAGCTAAAAACCAATTAATTATTGGTTTAGCTTATGCACCAGATGGTGCTAAACCCCAGCAATATCAAGTAGTTTCATTTGCAACATTAAACTGTAAGAATGACCAGCTTGTTTTATCTAAACCGATTGTCCCATTTTTAGCTTGGAATAAGCAGACCTCAAATTGTTCTACAGTCGATAGATCAGAGGTTGGGATTTTAGATGGTTTTATAGACTATGATCAGACACATTATTTGGCGCAACTGCAACAAAAGTATCCGACATGCAAGCAATTAAATAAAGCATTTCCATCACTTGAAATGGAAGAAAATAGTCAAGATTATAATTTACTCTCAAGTTGGAAACTATGGTGGGCAAAGTTAATAAGTCAGATTAAAACATGGTTTTAATAAAAAAGAGCAATGCAAGCATTACTCTTCATCATCATACTGAGCATAATACTCAGGAGATAAGTTACTAAAACGCGTATATTGCCCTTCAAAAGCAAGACGTACCGTACCAATTGGGCCGTTACGCTGTTTACCAATAATAATTTCGGCAGTACCTGCTTCTTTAGATTCTTTATTGTAAACTTCGTCGCGGTAAATAAACATGATTAAATCCGCATCCTGCTCAATTGCACCAGATTCACGCAAGTCAGACATCACAGGGCGTTTATTAGGTCGGTTCTCTAATGAGCGGTTGAGCTGTGACAAAGCAATCACAGGGCAGTTCATCTCTTTGGCCAAGGCTTTTAAGCTACGTGAAATTTCTGAGATTTCGCCGACACGGTTATCGCCCATGCCTGGGACTTTCATTAACTGCAAATAATCGACCATGATACAGCCAATTTTACCGCCATGTTGTTTGGCAATGCGTCGCGCACGTGCACGTACTTCCGTAGGCGGCAGGGCAGATGAGTCATCAATATACAAATGCTTTTCTTGCAGTTGTAAAATCGTGCCTGTGACTTTTGACCATTCATCGCCACTGAGTTTACCTGAACGTAAATTCCCTTGATGCACTTTGCCGTATGCAGAAATTAAACGCATTGCGATTGAGTCTGCAGGCATTTCCATAGAGTAGACAAGGGCAGGCAAATCATTGTTAAACAAAACACTTTCGACCAAGTTCATGGCAAAGGTGGTTTTACCCATAGATGGACGCGCAGCGACAATAATCAAGTCACCCGCTTGCATGCCCGAAGTTTTATTATCTAGCTCCACAAAGCCTGTGGTTAAGCCTGTGATGTTACCTTCCATTTTAGAAAGTTCATCAAGTTTGTCGAATACATCGGCAACCACGCTCGAAATGGCTTTTGGGCCTTGTGCTTTGGCATTGTTATTATGTTGTTCGGCAATTTGGAAAATATTGGTTTCGGCCAAGTCTAAAATTTCACTTACGCTACGACCTTTGGTGTCATAGGCATTTTGTAAAATTTCAGAACTGACTTTAATCATGTTTCTGAGGGTCGAGAATTCTTTAATTTTCGTGGCATAGGTTTCTAGGTTATAAAAACTAGAAGGCGAGTCTGCCATGAGCTGCATTAAGTATTCTTCCCCGCCTGCAGCTTCAAGTAAATTTTGTTTAATCAGCCAGTCATTCACCAATACGGCATCATAAGGTGAGTTTTCTTTAGACAAAGAATCAATGGCGCGGAAAATATATTTGTGGCGTGTCGCGTAAAAATCAGATTCTTGTAGCACATCACCCACTTGTTCAAAAGATTCGGCCACAGTCATTAACGCAGCCAAAACAGCTTGTTCGATGGCTAAGTTATGCGGTGGGGTACGAAACTCTTTAAGCGGGCTGTTCTCATTTGGTTTTAGATCAGACTTTGCAGTATGTTGCTTTGCGCTAGCAGTCGCCTGTGACATATAAATCCCTGATTTTTAAAACAGTAAATGCTGAATAATGCACGGGGATAGAATTTGAAACTCATATTCTTTCCACTTCCCGATGATACGCCCTCTAGAAAAAAAAGCGAGTAGATTTTGGCGAAGGATAAGTCAAAGCGTGCAGGACGATTTAGGAAAATTGTACTAATCGTATATTCTAAAGACAAAAAAAGAGCATGCGATTAGGCATGCTCTTTTCTTTTGCAGCAAATTACTCAGATACGATAGTAACGAGAACTTCAGCAACAACATCATGGTGCAATTGGATTGCGATGTTGAATTCACCAGTGTGACGAAGCGCACCGTTTGGTAAACGAACTTCTGCACGGTCAACTTCAAGACCAGCATTCGTTAACGCGTCAGCGATGTCACGAGTACCGATAGAACCGAAAAGTTTACCTTCATCACCAGCTTTAGCAGTGATTACGATGTTAACTTCGTTCAATTGGTCAGCACGTGCTTGAGCAGCAGCTAAAATTTCAGCTTCTTGCTTCTCAAGTTCAGCACGACGAGCTTCAAATGCAGCAGTGTTTGCTTCAGTTGCAGCAACTGCTTTACCTTGAGGGATCAAGTAGTTACGGCCGTAACCAGCTTTAACTGAAACTTTATCGCCTAATTTACCAAGGTTCTTAATGCGTTGTAATAAGATAATATCCACAGCTCAACCTCACTTATGATTGTCAGTGTAAGGGATCAACGCTAAGTAGCGAGCTTGTTTAATAGCAAGCGCTAATTGACGTTGGTAACGAGCTTTAGTACCTGTAATACGGCTAGGAACAATCTTGCCATTTTCAGTGATGTACTGTTTTAGTGTATCGATATCTTTGTAGTCGATGTACGTAACGTTCTCAGCTGTAAAGCGGCAGAACTTGCGACGACGGTAAAAACGTGCCATTGATGTTCTCCTTAAGCTTCAGCAGAGTCTTGGTTAGCGTGTTGTGCTTCTTCACGTTGAGCTTTACGCGCACGTTTTTCTTCAGCACTCTTAGCCAATAATGACTCTTCAGTGATAGCGTTTTCACGACGGATGATCAAGCTACGAAGGATCGCGTCGTTATAACGGAACAATTCTTCTAACTCGTCAAGCGTAGTTTGACCACATTCAACGTTCATAAGAATGTAGTGCGCTTTGTGAATTTTGTTAATTGGGTAAGCCAATTGACGACGGCCCCAATCTTCTAAACGGTGAATTTGACCTTCAGCTTCTTTGATGTGAGTTAGGTAACGTTCTACCATACCCACAACTTGATCGCTTTGGTCTGGGTGTACCAAAAGTACGATTTCGTAGTGACGCATTGTCAGCTCCTTACGGTTTATGCAGCCCCTGACTAAATTGAGCCAGAAGCAAGGAGTCACAACCGAAGTTGTGTCGCAAAATTGCGAAGCGTGAATTTTAGAGCTTTTACCAAGTAAATTCAAGGCTTGGTCTAAGAAAAGATCGGCTTGGGTAAAAAGGGAATGTAATATTTTGCATCTATGATTGGAATTTAAATTTTATGCTTTGTATTTGTATGTCACTAACTTTTAGAGTGTTTAATGCAAAAATTATTAAGGACGAATAATTCAAAGACAGATAAATTGTTATTATTTAAATATTGAAGTGTGGAGAGGGTAGGCACTCCATTAAAAGATAGAGCTAAACTCTATCTTTTAAAAAAGTATGATTTGCGTGCTTGGTGCGGTTGCTGTAAAGCTAAAACATAAACTCACAACAGTAATTAAAATAACCGAAAATAGGAAAAAGCGTTTTGCCCATAATTGATCATTTTCTGCTTTGAAGCCAATGACGCCAATATAGAACCAATAAATACAAAGTGCATTCAAAATAACCAGATATAGCCAGTTTGCATAACCAAATACAAACAGTCCATTCATGGCAACGGTAAATAACACCACATAAATTAGTGATTCAATTTTCGTTCGTAAAATTGAACGAGCAACTGGCAAAATTGGAATCCCCGCATTTTTGTAATCATCAAAACGGTAAATTGCAATCGCCCAAGAGTGGGGCATTTGCCAAAGTGCATAACCTAAAAAGATAAGTAGTGCAGCTAAGTCAAATTGATTTGCAACAGCGGTATAACCAATGACAGGTGGGCTTGCGCCTGAAATACTGCCAATAATGGTTTGATGAATTGTTGTGCGTTTGGTCCATAGACTGTAAAAGCCGACATAAACCACGAAACCAATCAGTGCAAAAAGAAAAGCGTATGCGTTAACTCCAAACCATAAAATGCTAAAACCAATTATGCCCAATACCACTGAATAAATCAGCGCAATAGGAACAGAAACAGTTTTTTTCACTAAAGCACGGTTTTGTGTGCGTTGCATTTTTTGGTCGATGTCTTGGTCAATAATATTGTTGACCACACATCCTGAGGCGACAACAAGCGTTGTACCAAGCAGAGTAAGCAGTAGGAGAAGGAAATCTACAGAACCTTGGGCAGCTACAAAGTAGCCACCCAAAGTGGTAATAAAATTACCAAAGAGAATTCCTGGCTTTGTCAGGAATAAATACTTTTTCAGCATGACAACCAGTTTAGATCATCATGTTGTAGTGTAGGTAGTTCATGATCCATACAGAACCAACCAAAAGGATGGCAATGGTCAGAATGGTATACACGAATGCAATCACGTTCCAACGTTGCTCTGAAGAAGAATTCATATGCAAGAAATAAATTAATTGAATAAGAATCTGAGCAACTGCTGTAATCGAAATAACAGTAATCAAAATACCACGGCCAAAACCACCTGCCATAACCATACCAAAAGGAATAATGGTAAGGATAACAGAAAGGATAAAGCCAATCGTATATTGCTTAGTGTTACCGTGTGATGCACCAGCAGAGTTGTGATCGTGACTCATTAGAGAACTCCCATCAAGTAAACTACGCTGAATACACAGATCCAAACGATGTCAAGGAAGTGCCAGAACAAGCTTAGGCAAGCTAAACGACGCATGTTCGGAATAGTCAAACCATATTTCTTGATTTGAACCATTAACACGATCATCCAAACTAAACCTGAAGTTACGTGAATACCGTGCGTACCAACCAAAGTAAAGAACGCAGATAAGAACGCACTCGCACTTGGACCATGTCCAGCGTGAACTAAATGGTTGAACTCATAAAGTTCCATACCAATAAAGATCGCACCGAAAACCCAAGTCACGCCTAACCAAGTTAGAACTTTAGCAACATCTTTCTTGTAAGCAGCTAAAACGGCAAAACCGAAAGTTACAGAAGAAATCAACAGGGCAAAAGTTTCTGTTAAAACGAAGCCTAATGACTCGCCAAACAAATCTTTAGCTGTTGGAGTGCCTACTGGAACGTGGCTACTTAATACAGCGAACGCGATGAAAAGTGTACCAAAAATTACAAGGTCACTCATCAAGTAGGTCCAGAAACCAAAGACGGTGATGTCTGTATCATCGTGGTGATGATCATCATGTCCGTGGTTGTCGTGATGAAGTACTTCAGCCATGTCTTAGTCCTTCTTCAAGTGTTTTTCAAGGATCGCATAGCGTTCGTTTTCAATACGCTCAACTTCAGCAGCAGGAACATAGTAGTCCACTTTCTTCGTGAAAGAACTCACGATGAAGCTGATGATTGCCGCAATGAACGTAACGATTGCTAGCCACCAAATATGCCAGATTAATGCGAAGCCCATAGTTGTAATAAACATTGCAATTATGAAGCCAGCTGCACGGTTAGTTGGCATATGGACATCTTCATACTTAGTTGGACGAGCGTATGCAACACCATTTTCTTTGTCAGTCCAGAAAGTATCAATACCATTGATCTTTGGAAGGTGAGCAAAGTTATAGAACGGTGCTGGAGAAGAAGTAGCCCACTCAAGCGTACGGCCATCCCATGGATCTCCAGTAAGGTCTAAGCGTTGGTTGCGTTGTAGGAAGCCAACCACAATCTGCATAACGAAGCAGAATAGACCAATAGCAATTAACACAGAACCGAAGAACGCAATTGCCAAGTATGGATCCCATTCTGGGTTGTCATATGTATTCAAACGACGAGTCATACCCATGAAACCAAGGATATAAAGTGGCATGAATGCAAAGTAGAAACCGAAGAACCAGAACCAGAATGCTGCTTTACCCCAAGTTTCATTGAGTCTCCAACCAAACATTTTTGGCCAGTAGTAAATGATACCTGCGAACATCGCGAATACTACACCACCAATAATTACGTTATGGAAGTGAGCAATTAGGAATAAAGAGTTGTGTACAAGGAAGTCCGCTGGTGGAACTGCCATTAATACACCTGTTAAACCACCGATACCAAAAGTCACAAGGAAGCCAAGTGTCCAAAGCATTGGGGTAGTGTAGGTAATACGACCCTTGTACATGGTGAATAACCAAGAGAAGATTTTCACACCAGTAGGAATCGCAATAATCATGGTCATGATACCGAAGAACGCGTTAACGTTGGCACCTGCACCCATGGTAAAGAAGTGGTGAACCCATACAACAAGTGATAACACACCAATTGCAACAGTTGCGTACACCATTGATTTGTAACCGAACAATGTTTTGCGAGCAAAAGTCGCAGTTACTTCTGAGTAAATACCAAATGCTGGTAATACTAAGATATAAACTTCTGGGTGACCCCATGTCCAAATCAAGTTTACATACAACATTGGGCTACCACCCATGTCGTTCGTAAAGAAGTGGAAACCGAAGTAACGGTCAAGCGTTAACATTGCAATTGTCGCAGTTAAAACTGGGAATGTTGCAATGATAAGTACCGCAGTAACTAATGTTGTCCAAGTGAAAACAGGCATGTCCATAAGTTTCATGCCAGGCGCACGCATTTTGATGATGGTAACGAAGAAGTTAACACCAGTAAGAAGCGTACCTAGACCAGAAACCTGAAGTGCCCAAATATAGTAGTCAACACCAACACCTGGAGAGTATTCGATACCAGATAGAGGAGGATAAGCCATCCAACCTGTAGCAGCGAATTCACCTAATGCAAGTGAAACCATCATTAAACCTGCAGCACCAGCGAATAACCAGAAGCTTAAAGAGTTTAATAACGGGAAGGCTACGTCACGAGCACCAATCTGTAATGGTACAGAGATGTTCATTAAGCCAACAACAAGACCCATTGCCACGAAGAAGATCATGATCACACCGTGTGCGGTGAAAATCTGGTCATAGTGTTCTGGGTGTAAATAGCCTTCACCACCACCTTTCGCAAGGAACTGTTGAAGACGCATCATGATCGCATCTGCGAAGCCACGAAGTAACATGACTACAGATACAAAGATATACATGATACCAATTTTTTTATGGTCTACAGATGTGAACCATTCGTTCCACAAGTAGCCCCATTTTTTGAAGTAGGTAATACCAGCAATCGCTGCAAGACCACCTAAGATCATCGCTGCAACAGTTACCAATACGATTGGATCGTAAGGAATTGCATCTGGACCTAACTTACCTAATAAGCTCATGTCTTATTCCCCTTGAGAAGCAGTCGCATGTTCAACTGCTACATGAGTTTCAGAAGCAGGCGCTTCACCAGCCACTACAGGAGCTGAATGGTCAGCACCATGGTAGTTACTCATATAGTTATTGATCACTGATTCAAACAAGCCTTGCTCAACAGAAGAGTAATAAGTCACAGGATGTGGCTGAGTCTTATATGGACCTTCTTTTAAAGCCGTTGCAGCAAGTTTTTTCTCTAATTCAGTTTTGGCGTTACGAACCATTGCATCAATTTGTTTCTGTGAACGGTTACCGTCACGTAAAGAAGCAAATTCAGCTTGATCTAAAACTGTTTTTTGAACAGCTTGAGGATTGATAGTCGTACCTTGACCTGCTTTAACAGCTGTTACCCATTGCTCAAAATCAGCTTGAGTTACAGAGTGAGCTTTAAAGCGCATTTGCGAGAAACCATAACCTGAGTAGTTAGATGAGAAACCACGGAATTCGCCCGTGTTGTCTGCTAAAACGTTCAAGTGAGTTTGCATACCCGCCATTGCATAAATCTGACCAGATAATGCAGGGATAAAGAACGAGTTCATTGTGAAGTTAGATGTTAAACGTAAGCTTACAGGCGTTTGCTCTGGGAAGCGTAATTCGTTAACAGTAGCAATGTTCTGTTCTGGGTAGATGAAGATCCATTTAAATTGTTCAGCAATAACTTGAACAGTTAAAGGAGCTTTTTCGGATTCTAGCGGACGGTAAGGGTCGTACTTGTGGGAACCCCACCAAGTTAACCAAGCTAAAATACAAATAATAATAACAGGTATACCCCATACTACAATTTCAATTGCAGTAGAGTGTGACCATGTTGGTTGATAGTCTGCGTCTTTATTCGATGCGCGATATTTCCAACCGAACCACAATGCCATAATTGCAGATGGAATAACCACCAATAGCATTAGGTAAATCGCAGTCATCATCAGGTTACTTTGACCTGCTGCAACTGGACCTTTTGAGTTCAGAAGTACTAAATCACCGCCACACCCAGTTAAGAGTGCAGCCATCGTAGATAAAGACAATACAGCTAAAATCGTTTGTCTCATTTTACAACCTCGGTGAAGAGTCCCATTCCCTAATTTAATATGGGATAGCGATTAAAGTGTCGCATGATTAAAAAGACATCAAAAAAGATGAAAAAGTCTTCTTAATCATCGGACACCGCTACGTTGTAGGGCATTATGCCTGATATCGACAAACTAAGCTACACATAAAGCGGCTTTAAGTGGAGGGAATGAAAACCAATTTTTATACTCGGAATTATTTGTGTTAATTTTAATTTATTTATATTTATCAATATTATAAGAAAAAAGGGATGATCAATCATCCCTGAATAAATAAAATCAAATTATTGCTTTACGACTTTGGTTTTGGCGAGTTTATCGTGCAAAGCCTGTCGTTTTGCACCAAATGCAAAGCCATAATCTAAAATTGTGATGAAGGGCATAAACATCATATTCAAAATAATGAAAATGATAGAGCGAATAGTAAACACACGCATTAGGCTGACTTTTTCATCGGTTTCAGCATCGACAATCTTAATTTTAGTCAGACGTTTGCCAATACTTTGTCCAGTTTTAGCCAGCAGGAAGGCTTGTATGCCCAGCATAATCAATAAATAAATTGCCACCGCTTGCCAAGCTTGCATTGGAATGAGCTGAAAGAGTTCAGTTTGCAATTGCATGGCTTGATCAGACGTTGTCGCTGCCTGCATTTTTTGTTGTAAACCAGACAATTGTTCAAACTGGTCCGCATTTAAGAAAAAAGAGGGAAGTGCTGCTGCAGGCAACCATAACAACATGTCTATAATTTTGGCTAAAGCACGTTGGTTAATGCTCGCCAATTCATTTTTTGTTGCCTGTGTTCTTGAATTTGATGATGCTGAGCTTGGTCGTGATGTGTTTGTAGCCGTGTAATCTGTATTTTGAAAAGGTGAATGTTCAGGGGCAGGTGGTGTGCTGACGTAGCCTTGTGGTTCATATACAAGTTTACCTTGGGTGAGTTCACCTAAAGCTTTCCATTCGCTCATGCCTTGGTGCCAAGCCAAATCTGTCAGCAACACTTGTTGGCTGGCGAGCATTTGGTTGAGCTGCTCTAAGGTGTATGGCCCAGCTTGTTGATTATTTCGTGCCAAGTAAATTTGCATAAATATAAAATCTCAAAAAATGAATTTGAAAAAAAACCCACGCAGGTGCATGGGTTTTCTTTTAACACGTTTTACTACGCTTGTTGAGCTTTTTCTTCAGAAAGGAAGAACCAAGTGTCTAAAACTGAGTCTGGGTTTAAAGATACAGATTCAATACCTTGTTCCATTAACCAACGTGCAAGGTCAGGGTGATCTGAAGGGCCTTGACCACAGATACCGACATATTTACCTGCTTTACGGCATGCGTGAATTGCCATAGAAAGTAATGCTTTCACTGCAGGGTCACGTTCATCGAACAGGTGAGAAACAATGCCTGAGTCACGGTCTAAACCAAGTGTTAACTGAGTTAAGTCATTTGAGCCGATAGAGAAACCATCGAAGTGCTCAAGGAATTGTTCAGCCAACAATGCGTTGGTTGGTAATTCACACATCATGATCACTTTCAGACCATTTTCACCACGTTTTAAACCATTCAGCGCAAGCAATTCGATCACACGTTTTGCTTCAGCAACGGTACGTACAAATGGAATCATAATTTGTACGTTGGTTAAGCCCATTTCGTCACGTACTTTTTTCAAGGCACGACATTCAAGTTCGAAGCAGTCACGGAAATTGTCAGACACATAACGACTTGCACCACGGAAGCCCAACATTGGGTTTTCTTCTTCTGGCTCATATAACTTACCACCAATTAAGTTTGCGTATTCGTTTGATTTGAAGTCAGACATACGCACAATCACTGGTTTGTCAGCGAATGCAGCAGCAAGGGTAGAAATACCTTCAACCAATTTTTCTACATAGAATTCGATTGGCGATGAATAGCCCGCAGTACGCGCCATAACTGCTGCACGTGTTTCACGTGGTAAGCTGTCAATATTAAGCAATGCTTTAGGATGCACACCAATCATACGGTTGATGATGAATTCTAAACGTGCAAGACCAATCCCTTCGTTTGGAATTTGAGCAAAGTCAAATGCGCGGTCTGGGTTACCAACGTTCATCATGATTTTGAACGGAAGTTTAGGCATAGATTCGATTGAGTTCTTTTGAACTTCAAAATCTAAAGCACCTTCATAAATGAAACCTGTGTCGCCTTCGGCGCAAGAAACTGTAACTTCCTGACCATCAGTCAAAACTTCAGTTGCATTACCACAACCTACAATTGCAGGTACGCCTAATTCACGGGCAATAATTGCAGCGTGACAAGTACGACCACCGCGGTTAGTGACAATTGCAGCAGCACGTTTCATCACTGGTTCCCAGTCTGGATCAGTCATGTCTGAAACAAGAACGTCACCTTCCTGAACTTTGTCCATTTCTTTAATAGACGTTACAACGCGGACTCTACCAGAACCGATACGCTGACCAATTGAACGACCTTCACAAATGACCGTACCTTTTTGTTTCAATAGGTAGCGTTCCATAGTACCGACGTTTTCACGGCTTTTTACAGTTTCAGGACGTGCTTGAACGATGTAGATTTGACCGTCATCACCATCTTTTGCCCATTCAATATCCATAGGCGCTTGATAATGTTCTTCAATAATTAACGCTTGTTTCGCTAATTCTTGTAGTTCGTGATCATTTAAAGAGAACTGTTGGCGATCTTGTTTTTCAACATCGACCACAACTACAGATTTACCAGCCGCGCCTTCTTCACCATAAATCATTTTTTGGTGTTTAGAGCCAAGGTTACGACGTAAAACTGAGTGTTTGCCTGCTTTTAATAAAGGCTTAGAAATATAGAATTCATCTGGGTTAACTGCACCCTGAACCACCATTTCACCCAAACCATAAGAAGCAGTAATGAATACAGCATCACGGAAACCAGATTCTGTATCTAGGGTAAACATTACACCAGCAGCGCCAGTTTCTGAACGTACCATACGTTGTACGCCTGCAGACAAAGCAACGACATCGTGGTCAAAGTTTTGGTGTACACGGTAAGAAATCGCGCGGTCGTTGTACAAAGATGCAAAAACTTCTTTAATGGCAATTAATACGTTGTCAATGCCACGGATGTTTAGGAATGTTTCTTGCTGACCTGCGAAAGATGCGTCTGGTAGATCTTCTGCAGTTGCAGATGAACGAACGGCAACCGCGATGTTTGGGTTGCCGTTAGAGAGTGCTTCAAAAGCAACTCGGATTTCTTGTTCTAGTGATGCAGTAAGCGGAGTGTCGACAATCCATTGACGAATTTTTGCACCAGTTTCAGCAAGCGCATTCACGTCATCTACATTGAGTGTTTTTAGCTCTGCTTGAATTTTAGCGTTTAGGCCACTTTGCTCGAGAAATTCACGATAAGCAGCAGCTGTTGTTGCAAAGCCACCTGGTACCGATACACCAGCATTAGATAAGTGGCTGATCATTTCGCCCAAAGATGAGTTTTTCCCACCCACGAGCTCAACATCGTGTTTCCCTAATTTTTCCAGACCAATTACGCGCGCTTCCAAAGTTGTTACTCCACTTTTGCAGTATTAATCACTATCTTGTCATGAAATTATAATAAATCTACTTAGCAATTTGGTTTTACTAAGCGACAGTCATGTAAGATCGGTTTACTATAAAGATTATATAGCACTAAGACAAATGTTTAAGGAGAATTTTAATGTCAGATGGTAAACAAATTAAGCGGAGTGTTTTTTTTATTTCCGATGGAACTGCAATTACGGCTGAAACCCTTGGACATTCACTCTTAGCGCAATTTCCAAATGTGGACTTTGATATTCATATTCATCCTTATATTACGTCTGAAGAAGCGGCTATGAATGTGGTGGCAGAGATTAATGCCCGAGCACAAATTGATGGTCAATTACCTTTGGTGTTTGATACCTTGGTTGACCAATATGTGCGTGACATTATCAACACTGCCAAAGCAATTAATTTAGATGTATTTGAAGGCTTAATTAGTAAGCTTTCTGAAGAGTTAGGAACACCACCAACCACTTTGGTCGGGCAGACGCATGCCGTAACAGATTCTGAATCTTACAAGGCACGTATTGATGCGGTGCATTTTGCCTTAGATAACGATGATGGCGCACGTACACGTCATTACGACAAGGCCGATCTGATTCTGATTGGGGTGTCGCGTTCGGGTAAAACGCCAACTTCCATCTACCTTTCTTTACAGTTCGGGATTCGTGTGGCGAACTATCCATTGACTGAAGAAGACCTCGATGACAACCGTTTGCCAGCCGTATTAAAGCCGCATAAACATAAGTTATTTGGCTTGATGATTGATGCTGAACGCCTTGTGGCAATTCGTACTGAACGTAAAGCCAATAGCCGTTATGCAAGTTTTAATCAATGCCAAATGGAATTGCGTGCGATTGAAGGTATTTATATTTCAGAAGGGATTAAATATTTAAATGTTTCAGAAATGTCGATTGAAGAAATTTCAACACGTGTTTTACAAATGACAGGTTTAAAACGTCGTATTGGTTAATGAAACTATATGTATTAAAAGAGCCAAAATTTTATTTTGGCTCTTTTTTATTGGATTTAAATAGAATAAAAATCAAGCTACTATTTATTTAAATGATAATGCTTTTAGTGTGACTTAAAATGTAGTGATAATGGTATCAATTGGATGTTCTTGTCCATCAATACTATGCACGCTATGTGCACAGACTTTGACAATTGGCCAAGTAATCAAATGGCAATTTTCGCGTTGTAAAGCTGAATAATAATGATCAGATTTAAAATAGCGTTGATGTGTATCTGCAATGTTTGGTGTGAGTTGACGTTTAAGCCACGTGTCTTTGACTTGAGCATCTAAAAAGCGTAAAGCCAAAATATTTTTGACGCGGTTATTAAACAAACGTCGATTTTTAAACACCAAAGGATGGCTAATTAGGCGATGGATGCCACGTTCTGTACTTGGCAGGACAAAATGCGGTGCAATTTGAAAGACTTGAACAGATGTCGCTTGCTGACAAATTCTATCGAGTTGTGCCACGCTGTCCTGATTTGCACCAATAACTGCAACGCGTAAACCTGTGAAGTCATGCTGTTTGATTTCAGTTGCAGGAATGCATTCGCCTTGGAATTCTTGAAAATCTGCCAAGCAGTTTTGAAAAGCGTGTCTATGTACGTCGTGTTTAGGACTGACCATGCTGAATCTCTTGATTTATTCATTTTATAAATTAGAACATTTACTCTATTTTGTTGGGGCAGTACTGTTTGGTAAAGTCTTTTGTGCAGGCGAGCCAGTCATTCCTAAAGATTGAAAATTAATTCAACTGAGATTTAAGCGGGAGAAAACAAGAAAATACAAATTTTTTGTAATTATAATTATTTACACTCTTAGTCAGAAGTTGGTAAAGGAGATGTTAATTTATTGATAATAATAGAATTATTTTTAACGCAAGCAGAGTTTGGTTTTATGATCCATGAATATGAATCTAAATCAATATTAGAGGCTTCACCTGCACCATAGGCAACTCTATCGCCATTTTTATACGTTTTATTATCTACGACTAATACATCATTTCTCGAATCCCAGTAAGCTTGTTGAGTCGCAAAAATAGGAAGAAAATTCGTCTGGTTTGCTGTGAAATACAAGCATTTTCCTTCAAGGGTAATTATTGCTTCACTGTAGCTAGCATTACTTCCATCACCTGAATATTGTAGTTTTGGTATGATGATTTCTGTTTGATTATTCAGTGACGATTCAGAACAGCCTAGCACTGTAAACAAAGTGCCAAAGAAAACGGGTAGAAGCTTCTGTTTAAAAATTAACATATGATCCAATAATACCTTAAGAATTTAGTTACCTTACAGCCCTTGATTTGGCTGTAAGGTGTGTTGAATGAATTAAATATTTTTCTTCATTTGCATGAGTAAATCAAAGTTGTATAAGCGTTTTTCTGTGTCATAGATATCACAGGAAAAAATAAACTCATCGACATCATACTTTGCCAATAAGTTTTCTAATCCTGCTTTGACTGTAGCCTTAGAACCAATTTGTGCCATGCCATAAAAACTATCGACGGACATTTTTTCTGCAGGCGACCACAAACCTTCCATACTTTCGACAGGAGCTTTGAGTTTTAGGCTTTGTCCACGCATTAAACCTAAAACACGCTGATAGGCACTAGTCGCCAAAAATTCTGCTTCTTGGTCGGTATCTGCAACCACTGTTGGCACACCCATAGACACATAAGGCCGCTCTAAATATTCTGAAGGCTCAAAATTGTCACGATATAACTGAATGGCTTGAGCAAGCATACGCGGGGCGAAGTGTGAGGCAAATGAGTAGGGTAGTCCTAATTTTGCAGCAAGTTGTGCGCTAAATAAACTTGAACCAAGCAACCATACAGGAACGTGTGTCCCTTGTCCTGGCGTAGCAACAATACGTTGTTGTGGTTCAGCATCTTTAAAGTAATGCAAAATTTCTAAAACATCTTGCGGAAATTGATCTTCAGTGTCCTGTCGCCCACGACGCAGCGCACGCATGGTCACTTGATCTGTGCCTGGTGCGCGACCTAAACCGAGTTCAATACGGTTAGGATATAAAGTCGCTAAAGTTCCAAACTGTTCAGCGACCACTAACGGTGCGTGGTTGGGGAGCATAATACCGCCAGAACCGAGTTTAATTTTTTGCGTATTTGCTAATAAATAACCCAAAAGAACTGCGGTTGCTGAGCTGGCAATGCCATCCATATTATGATGTTCCGCCAACCACAAACGGTCATAGCCGAGTTGTTCTGCGTGTCGTGCTAATTCAAGTGCATGATGCAGTGAAAACTGTACTGATTGATCATCACGTACAGGTGCGAGTTCAAGAATGGCAAATTTTGTGTCTTGCAGGGAACGCATCATTTATTCCAGCTTGATTAAAGAGAGTTTTATCATACGATGCTGCACTGATTTTGTATATCGAAAATTTTCGATATATGGGCGAGTCATGAGATATTGCCATTTAACAACGCGCGACATTCATCCCAAAAGCACGCTTTATAAAAAAACATTTATCCAAGCAAGTAGTCAGCAAACAAAAAGCACCCGAAGGTGCTGATTGTTAGAAGTATCGTGAGAAATTAACGACGTTTACCATTTTTATAGTGACCTAAATGTAAGCCATTGTCTTTGCGGTAACGGTCATTATAACGGTAGTCATTGTAGCGATAGCCACGGCTATCATAGCGGCGGTCATAACGATCATCACGACGGTCTTCACTAACTTTTTGACCTAATACTGCACCACCTGCAGAGCCGAGTCCTGCACCGACATAGCCACCATTGTTGCCTGCCATATTGCGACCAACGCTATATCCACCTGCACCGCCCAAGGCAGCACCAATCATGGCACCGTTACGGTCACGTTTATTGGCAGAAGCTGCAGCACCGCCCGCACCACCAATGGCTGAACCAATCATCGCGCCTGTTTGTCCACCCATTTGTTGACCAATTGCTGCTCCGACAGCACCACCCAAGGCAGAACTTACGGCAACACGTGTATCGTTTGCATGCGCAGTACTCATAAGCAAGGCAGAACTTGCGATAACGCTACCCAATAAAATACGATTAAGTTTCATGCGGATGCTCCAAATATTGATTAATATGTTTTGTAATGAAGATATAGAAACAGATGGCAAAGATCGTGAAGGGCAATGAGGTAAATCTGCAAAGTTTGGTAAAGACTTTGTAATTGCACTGCTAAATTTCTTCATATTGATTATGGTCGTTTTTTTGAACTGATATATGAAGAAAAATTAATCCTATAAAAAAGCATCAAACCTGTGTTGATGCTTTTTTGCTGCTCTATACCTATCGTTCAAGATTAGCGATGGTTGCGTTTTTTCTTCCATTTACGTTCTTGATAGCGGTCATATTCTTTATCTTTCGAGATTTTATTGCCGAGTGCTGCACCACCTGCTGCACCTAAAGCTGAACCAATATAACCACCATTGGTACCGCCCATATTTTTACCTACGGTATAACCCGCACCACCACCCAAAGCACCACCAATTGCAGATTCAGTACGATGACGCTTATCACTCGCCACGGCTGCACCACCAGCACCGCCTAAGGCAGCGCCTAGTGTTGCACCCGTAGTACCACCCATATTTTTACCAATAGCTGTACCTGCAACACTGCCTAAAGCACTGGCTGCGGCAACGCGCGTAGTATTGTCTGCATAAACGTTGGCACTGAGCATTGAAGCTGTGGCTAAAGCTGCTGTCATTAACATTGCATTAAGTTTCATGTTGAACTCCATGTCCATTTATAGGACTTATTTATGATCAATTTTGATGGGCTCAATTTAACAAAGCGCCGCTTTTAAAATGTGGAGAGTGCAGACGAGATTGGTGTTCTTTGGTGTGGGCTTTGTATGAGTTTGATTAAAATTGCTAAAAAAATGTCCAAATGCGGATGCTAATTGCGGTACTTGGTGAGTTGTACATTCACCGCAATGCACAGCATCATCAAGCAGAAATACTGCTAGAACATCTGCAGATAGGCATTTCAAACATCGTACAGACTTAATAATGATGTTATTTGGGTGGTAGAATCGGTAAACTATGCGCAATTTTTTATTTCGCTGTGCTGCGTGTTGCATGTAACAGCCTTTGCATTGAGATTTTTTAAACAATGAAAGAATCGTTACGTTTACGATTAGATCAGCTTTCTGACCGCCATGAAGAATTGACTGCTTTGTTGGCAGATGTTGAAGTGATTTCAGATAACAAGCGTTTTCGTCAATTATCACGTGAACACAGTGATTTAGACGAAATTACGGCAGTGTGGTCACAATACACACAAGCCGAAGCCGATATTGAAACAGCCGAAGCAATGTTGTCTGATCCTGACTTTAAGGAAATGGCGCAAGAAGAAATTAAAGACAATAAAGCGCTGATTCAGCAACTTGAAGCTGACTTAAATATTTTAATGATTCCAAAAGACCCGAATGATGCCAACTCGGCTTATTTGGAGATTCGCGCAGGGACAGGTGGCGATGAAGCCGCGATTTTCTCGGGTGACTTATTCCGCATGTATAGCAAATATGCCGAAAGTCAGGGCTGGAGAATCGAAATTTTATCTGAAAATGAAGGTGAACACGGCGGATATAAAGAAGTCATTTGCTTGGTGAATGGCGAAGGCGTGTATGGCCGTTTGAAGTTTGAAAGTGGTGCGCATCGTGTGCAACGTGTTCCTGCGACTGAATCGCAAGGTCGTGTGCATACATCAGCGTGTACTGTGGCAATTTTACCTGAAGTAGATGTAGACACCACGGTAGATATTAACCCTGCCGATTTGCGTATCGATACCTATCGTGCTTCGGGTGCGGGTGGTCAGCACGTTAACAAAACCGACTCTGCAGTGCGTATAACCCACATTCCGACGGGTACTGTGGTGGAATGTCAGGAAGAGCGTTCACAGCATAAAAACAAAGCGAAAGCGATGGCGTTGTTGGCATCACGTTTGGAAAATGCCAAACGTGCTGCAGCAGATGCAGCAACTTCAGAAATGCGTCGTGATTTGGTGGGTTCGGGTGACCGTTCTGAGCGTATTCGTACCTATAACTATCCGCAAGGACGTATGACAGATCATCGTATTAACCTGACTTTATATAAGTTGGATGCGGTGATGGAAGGTGATTTAACTGAACTACTAGATAGTCTGCATCGTGAATATCAGGCAGATCAGTTGGCGATGCTTGCTCAGCAAAACGGTGGTTAATGAATATTGCGCAAGCCTTGGCGCTACGTGGTGAAGTCGATAGCTATGAGCGTCAAGAAAATATTTGGTTGTTAGAGCATTTTTTAGGACTCAGTGCGCTTGAATTAAAATATCGTGCAGATCAGGAATTGAGTGCCGCGCAAGAGCAGATGTATGTGCAGGCTTTGGCACGTATAGCAGCAGGCGAGCCTTTGGCGTATATCACAGGTTCACAGCCATTTTGGACACTGGATTTAAAAGTCACGCACGATACTTTGGTGCCACGTCCTGATACCGAGGTTTTGGTCGAAACTGTGTTGGCTTTGTCATTACAACGTGATGCTGTAATTGTCGATTTAGGCACAGGTACAGGGGCGATTGCTTTGGCTTTAGCATCTGAACGTCCAGATTGGCAGGTAACCGCAACCGATATTTACCTGCCAACGCTTGCAGTTGCTCAAGAAAATGCAAGCAAGCATGCTTTAAATCAGGTGCAATTTGCCCGTGGTGCATGGTTTGAGGCATTGGGTTCAGCAGCCGAGCCACGTTTTGATTTAATTGTATCTAATCCGCCGTATATAGATGCTAATGATGCACACATGTCTGCTTTGGCAGCAGAGCCTGAACGTGCATTGGTGGCAGCAGATCAGGGTTTGGCAGATATTCTGCAGATTATTTCGCAGGGTAAGCACTGGCTGAAAGCAAATGGATGGATTGCACTAGAGCATGGCTATGACCAAGCTTTAGCAGTGCAAGCGATTTTTGCAGAACACGGTTTTTCTGACATTCGTACAGTCAAAGATTATGCAGGCAATGATCGGGTGACTTTAGCACAATGGCTTGCTGGCTGATGTGTTATATCAGTTAAAAATCTTGTGAGATCTATTTATCAGCTTGCAAACATAGACGAATGATTAGCAAAGTTTAAGTGCAAGACCAATTTATGAGCCTCAACTCAACTGATGTCAGCTTAGGTTGCCTTTCACTGCCAAAATTGCAGGTGGCAGTTCTTCGCCAAGTGAACTCAGCATTTCCCGTTCAATTAATCGCACCATGGAGTTGAGCGGTAAATCATTGTCTTGCAGGCCAAAAGGTTCTTCAAGTTGTTCGCTGAGAGCATCTAAACCTAAGAATAAATAGGCAATTAAACCCACCAAAATTGGTGTCCAGATTCCTAAACTTGCTTCTAAACTAAAAGGCAGAATAAAGCAGAAGCAATACACAGTGCGGTGCAACAAGACTGAATAAGAAAAAGGCAAGGGTGTGCTGAGAATTCGATCGCAACCTGCTTGCACATTACCCAATTCAACAATATGTTGATTCAAGCCTTGATAAATAATATCGGAAATTTCACCTGTTTTCAGTGCGCTGACTAACTCTTTTTGAATGCTTTCTAAAATAAACTGTGCGGCATTAATATGCGGAAATAATGCTTCATAATCTGCAGATGTGAGGTTGACTTTGTTTTGATAAAAATCGATAGGTTGGTTTTGATTGCGTAAACGGTTACGCAATAAATTACTAAACAACATGACCCGATACATCAAGACCCGACGCTGTTGATCTGGCAGTACGTATGAGTCACGTGAAATATGCCGTGATGTTGCAATTAACGTCCCCCACAATTTTCGACCTTCCCACCAACGTTCATAACTGGCGTTATTTCTAAAACTGAGGAAAATAGACAAAATAATACCGAAAATGGTAAAGCCAATGGCTGGTACGCTCGGCACTTGAAAAAAGTGGTGAGAAGACAAATACACTAAGACCGTAGAAAGGAAGACCACAATTGCAAGTGCAGGTAAGACCGTGGGTAAAATTGTCCCATACCATGCAAACAGTAGGGTAAAACTGTTGTTTTTATTGCGAATAATCATCTTGATGCATCCTTGAAGCTGTCCTTAGTGTTTCATAGACAAACAACGCTTGGCAAGATGATAGCTAGCTTTTGATTCAAAAAGCAGCAAGCGGCTTAAAGTCAATTTTTCTTATTTATTATTGCAACAGCCAATAAAAAAGTGATGCCATGAAGACATCACTTTTTAAATACTTTCAGCAACTGAATGCTCAAAGTTTTAGCTTACATCGGGTAATCTTGCAAACAGTCTGGAATTTCAACTTGTGCCAAACTGTCTGTTTCTAAAGCTAAACATAGTGCAACAATTTTAGCGGTATCGCACAGGTGTTCATCTTTGAGTGCTAAACCTGCTTGTAAAGATTGTAAATCTTCTTGGCAAATATCTAGGGCTTGCGCTGCTTCAAGTGCATCTTCACGTTTGAAAAACGCAGACATGACATTGCGTAACTGTTCTTCTGAGGTATTTAGAATACTTTGATTGAGTAATTCATCTAATTGGTCAGAAGTTTGGTTGAGGGAGTGAGAGAAATTTTGAACTAGATTGTGTTCAAGTACATCCATCATCTTAAGCATGGGGAAACCTCCAAAGATGCTCGTACATTTAATATTACAGGGGGAGTATGACAGCCGAATTGCATAAAATTTATGCTTTAAATTGATTGAAAAGTAAACTAAATTTAATACTTTGACAATGCAGTGCCGATGAACGTCCAGTTCACTGCTCAACCTTGAAATCACAGCGATGAGTTTTCTTTTATAATTAAGTTGTTTGTAAAATACACAAAATAGTGGCTGAGTAGTAGGTGATAAGTCACGCAATTATGAGCTTTCAATTATGAGCTTTCGGTATATTGTCGATATGCACCAGGATTGACCCCAGTCCATTTTTTAAAGGCACGATGAAAAGCGCTAGGATCATGGAAATTTAATTGATCGCTAATTTCCTGAAGTGATTGTTGGGTTTTGCTCAACAATTCAATTGCCGTATCTCGACGGATTTCATTTTTTAATTGCTGATAGCTGGTGCCTTCCTGCTTTAAACGCCGTTGGAACGTCGCTTCAGACATATTGAAATGTTGGGTTAATTCGTTCAGTTCTAACCACTCACTCGGCGGCAATCGCATTAATTGTTTACGGATTTTATGACTCAGCGCATGTGGGTTTTTATAACGCACCAAAAGGTTAAAAGGTGTTTGTTTTAAAAAGCGTTTCCAACTTTTTTTATCCTGCTTGATTTTTAAATCAAGATGTTTTGCCTCAAAATAAATCTTATGCGCTGTACACGCATATTCAATTTCATCACAGAAACGGACACGATAATCAGCATCATCCTGCGGGGCAGCACATTTGAGTTGCATGTTTAAAATAGCGATACGTTGTCCTGTCAGCCAGCACATCAAGCCATGAATCAGCATTAAATAAGTGGCATAACTAAACATCGGTTTCACTTGATCTTTATCGTGAATGGTTAAGATTGCATATTCACCATCTACGTTTAATTCACCTGAAAAATCATCCAGTATTAAATTAAAGAAATTTAAAATGTCCTGTAATGCGGCCTTTAAATGCTCTGCTTGGTACACCCATTTAGACAAGAGTTGATAACTGCCACGACGCATAGCATGGCTGTCCATGCCAAAAAATTCATCGTTCATGGCATCTGCCAGTGCAATCCACAATTGACCATATTGCAGAATTGACACCCTCGCTTTGTTGGAATGTAACAGCTCTGCAGGAATACCCGCCGTCTGCAAAATCGCATGCGTATCCATACCGCGTTGCTGTGCAGTATGCAAAGCTTCATGGACTAAAGCAATTGAAATTGTACCTTTGCTGTAAGTGAGCTGAGTTGCATTCATGGGATGGCGTGGTATTCCATTTACAAGTTGAGTGTTCAAATACATCATAGTCGATGCAGGGTTTGGAAATTGTACTCTAGCTTGAGTGTGATTAATCTGTTTCTTAAGTTGTATCAACCTGAAAATTTATAAGGAAAATAAAATGAAAATTCAAGGAAAAGTCTGTGTGGTCACGGGTGGTGCATCGGGTTTAGGCGCTGTGACTGCACAACATTTAGTTGCGCAAGGTGCAAAAGTTATTTTGGTTGATATGAATCAAGAACTTGGGCAGCAGCTTCAACAGCAATTGGGCGAAAATGCAGACTTCGTAGCTGTAGACGTGACCGATGAAAACCAAGTACAGCAGCTTTTTAACCATATTGAGCAAAAATACGGACAGTTAAATGGCTTGGTGAATTGTGCAGGCATTGCACCGTCTGCCAAAGTCTTGGGACGTGATGGTTTGCATGATTTGGCAATGTTCCAAAAAGTGCTGAATATTAATGTCACGGGCAGTTTTAATATGATCCGTTTTGCGGCACAACTGATGGCGAAATATGACTTAGCCGCCGATGAAGAAGAGCGTGGTGTGATTGTGAATACTGCTTCGGTTGCAGCATTTGATGGGCAGATTGGACAAAGTGCGTATTCTGCATCGAAAGGTGCAATTGTGGGGATGACGCTGCCTTTGGCACGTGAATTGGCACGTGAAGCCATTCGGGTGATGACGATTGCCCCCGGTATTATGGAAACCCCGATGCTGAAAGCATTTCCACAGCATGTGCAAGATGCTTTAGGGCAAATGGTGCCATTTCCACCACGTTTGGCAAAGCCTGAAGAATTTGCGCAATTGGTGGGTCATATTTTTGAAAATGGTTATTTAAACGGTGAAGTGATTCGTTTGGATGGCGCAATTCGTATGCAACCGAAATAAGTTATGACGATGCTATATCCATAAAATAGCCTAAGCAAAAATTCAAGTATTGAAAAACTGGATACTAAAAAACCGTTGCAATACAGCACAAGGATGTTGCGCGCATTCCTGACAAAAACAACATCTACCATATAAACAGAGGGTCACCATGATTTTAAGCCATGAACAAAAAATGATTCAGGATATGCTGCGCAGTTATGCACAGGAAAAGCTTAAACCAACTGCAGCGGCACGTGATAAAACTGCTGAATTCCCTGCAAAGGAGTTAAAAGAACTGGGTGAGCTAGGTGCTTTGGGCATGACCGTTGCAGAAGAATGGGGCGGTGCAGGTTTAGATTATGTATCTCTCGTTTTAGCCTTAGAAGAAATTGCTGCGGGTGATGGTGCAATTTCAACGATTGTGAGTGTGCAAAACTCATTGCCATGCGGAATTACACAACGCTACGGCACAGAGGCGCAAAAACAAAAATATTTAACTAAACTGGCAACAGGCGAATGGTTAGGCTGCTTTTGTTTAACTGAACCACAAGTCGGCTCTGATGCCAGCGCGATTGAATGTAAAGCTGAAAAAGATGGCGAGGATTGGGTTTTAAATGGCACCAAGCAGTTTATCACCACAGGCAAATATGCAGATGTTGCTTTAGTTTTTGCTGTAACGGACAAAACTGCGGGTAAAAAAGGCATTTCCTGCTTTTTAGTCCCGACGAACACACCAGGTTATATCGTGGCACGTTTAGAAGACAAAATGGGACAGCACTGTTCCGATACCGCCACCATCGTGTTGGAAAACTGCCGTATTCCTGCAGAAAACCTATTGGGGCAAGAAGGTGAAGGCTACAAAATTGCACTCTCTAATTTAGAGTCGGGGCGTATTGGTATTGCCGCGCAATCGGTGGGTATGGCGCGAGCAGCTTTAGATGCAGCCGTGGACTATGCCAATGAGCGTAAAGCTTTTGGAGTTGAAATTGTGCAACATCAGGCAGTCGCGTTTCGCTTGGCAGATATGGCAACACAGATTGAAGCTGCACGACAGCTTATTCTACATGCCGCAAGCCTCAAAGATGCAGGCTTACCGTGTTTAAAAGAAGCATCTATGGCCAAGCTTTTTGCTTCAACCATGGCAGAGCGTGTGTGTTCAGATGCGATTCAAGTACATGGGGGCTATGGCTATGTATCTGATTTCCCAGTTGAACGTATTTACCGCGATGTGCGCGTTAGCCAAATTTATGAAGGTGCATCCGATATTCAGCGTTTGGTGATTGCACGTGAAGTGACTAAGCGTTAAAGCTGAGTATCTAAAACTTTAGTCGGTGTCCAAAGCTTGCAAGGTTATTGCAGGATGTGGAAATTGAGAAAATGTTCAAATCATGTTTAGCTAACTTGATTGAAAAATACGCGAAGATCATGTCGTGATTGCGTTGCATGATCGACTTCAACACAGCAAACCTAATTTAAATTTTAAAGAGCGATTCAATCCTAACTTGTAAAAACGGTTAAAACAATAACGCATATTGCTGCAAATGAATTGCAGTGTCATCAGTTTAAGACGGAGCTTAAAAGAATGAAAACTTTGCAAGAGGCATATCAACAGTTTGATATTGAGCAACTGATTCAAACCCAATTGGCAGGAACGCCAACGGCACTTAATGCCTATGAAGAATGTTGCGGACGCTATACGGGTACTCAACAAACTGCCTTAATTTGGGAAGGCAAACACGGTCAAACTGCATCGTGGACATTTGATCAACTGGCAGAAGCATCTGGAAAATTGGCAAATTATTTTACTCAACTGGGCTTAAAAGCAGGTGATTGTATTGCAGGATTATTGCCGCGTACGCCTGAATTGTTAATTACGGTTTTTGCCACATGGCGCATTGGGGCAGTGTATCAGCCTTTATTTACAGCCTTTGAATCTAAAGCGATTGAGCACCGTATTCAAACTGCAAAGACGCAGCTCATTGTGACCAATACTGAGCAGCGTCCAAAACTAAATGCCTTGTCTAATGTGAAAATTTTAACTGTGGACGCAGCAAATCAAGCTCAAAACCATGATACAGATTTTTGGCAAGTTCTAAGCACTCAAGACACTTACTTTGAAACCGTGTATCGCAGTTTTGAAGATGATTTTCTGATGATGTTTACATCAGGCACTACGGGTTTAGCTAAATCTGTACCTGTGCCTTTAAAAGCCATTGTGGCATTTAAAGGTTATATGCAGCATGCAGTCGATTTAAGAGCAGAAGATTCATTTTGGAATTTAGCCGACCCTGGTTGGGCTTATGGCTTGTATTACGGTATTACAGGGCCACTGAGTTTGGGGCATAGCATTATTATGGATGAACGTCCATTTAGTGTTGATCATGCACTGGAAATTATCCGTAAATATCAGGTGAGTAATTTAACAGGTTCACCAACCGCATTTAGAATGTTCTTTGGTTTTAAAGAAAAGTTTGATGGTGATATTCAACGACATCTGCGTGTGGTTAGCAGTGCAGGCGAGCCGCTCACACCAGAAGTGATTCATTGGTTTAAGCATGATTTACAAGTCAATATTTATGATCAATATGGACAAACCGAATTGGGGATGGTGATTGCCAATCATCATGCACTGGAACATCAGAAAAAAGTAGGTTCTGCGGGTTATGCTATTCCCGGACATCGTTTCGCGGTTTTAAATGCACAGCATCAGGAAGTCGCTCACGGCGAAATTGGCACACTTGCACTGGATGAATCACAATCGCCTTTAATGTGGTTCAAAGGTTACGATGGGGATGACCGTAAATCATTTGTGGGACAGTATTATTTAACGGGTGATACGGTACGTTTAAATGAATTTGGTGGGATTGATTTTATTGGTCGTGCAGACGATGTCATTACAACTTCGGGTTATCGTGTCGGGCCTTTTGATGTAGAAAGTACTTTGCTTGAATGTGAGGAAGTGCTTGAATCCGCAGTAATTGGTAAGCCAGACCCAGAGCGTACAGAAGTGGTAAAAGCCTTTGTGGTGTTAAAAAATCAATATCAACCAAGCACTGCATTGCAGGAAAAGCTGCAACAGTATGTGCGTTCACGCTTATCGAAACATGCCTATCCTAAAGAAATTGAATTTGTCAGCAGTTTGCCTAAAACATCCAGTGGAAAAATTCAGCGTAATTTATTGAAGCAACAAGAAATTGCAAAACAAAATGCTTTTAAAAAAGTGAGCTAAATTCAGCCAATAGGCCCTGTTAATTATTGCGCCATAAGAAAAACGCCATTCATACAGATTGGCGTTTTTTTAAATCTGTATTCTTTATTTAAACCACCCGATTATGCAAGCACGAACTCAATCGATAGAAAATGTGTGCATCATATTGGTGATGTGATATTTTCAACTTTATGCTGACACAATGAACAAGGCTGCATGTACTTCGATTACGATAAAAGCATGTAGGCAGCGCAATACATATTGGGGGAGAACATCATGGTAACAGCTCATTTAAATTTCACGCAGCCGTCAAAGCGGATATTTACGAAGTCGATATGGATGGGCGCAGCTTTACTGTTGTGTGCCTCTGGCAGTTATGCACAAAACTGGAACCCAGCGCCAACTGCTGAAAGTACAGCCTATTCCAGCTATCCAGCAGCAAAAACGCCACAAAAAAATTATGCAGTCTTTGCCGAATACGCCAATTTTGAAGCAGATTTTGACAGTGGCGATACAGTAGAACTAGATGGTTTTGCTTTGGGTGTTTCCACCACGCCACATCGCTCAGGTTTTTATGGCAGATTGGAATTCTTAAAAAACAATGAATACGATTTGGATTATTATGAATTCAATATGGGCGGGAATTTAAACCTGATCAGCTATCATGGTTTTTATTTCAATACATACGCAGGTCTAGGTTATAGCGGCGCAAGTTCAAAGCTGCTTGCCAATGATGTCAATTTTGTCACTTTACCTGTGGGCGTAGAAGTCGGTTTGAACTTTGTTCCTGATTTCTCGATTTACGCCACTGCCGGTTATAAATGGTTATATGACAGCACCTCGAATACCACCTGTAAAGATGGGACAACCTCAGACAAAGTCGGGAATACGGCATGTTACTGGAATGGTGGAATTGCCTATTATAATGAATATATAGGCGATGCCGATGGCGTTACTTATAACGTAGGCATGCGGATGCACTTTTAAGCAAGTCGTTGCACATCTCCATCTGTTCAAATACGCAACAATTCAACCGCCGTCATGGCGGTTTGCTTTGAATACCCGTTATACTTGGCGTTTTGGTTTTGCAGAATAGGGCATTTTCTTGGAAAGCATATTCGATACTCAGTTGGAATTGAGCGATGCAGAAATGCATCTATATAGCCGACAAATTTTATTGGATGGCTGGGATATTGAAGCCCAAGAAAAATTAAAACTGGCCAACGTACTTGTTGTGGGGTGTGGCGGGATTGGCTGTTTAAGCGCAGAATTACTTGCACGTGCAGGCGTGGGAAAAATCACTCTGATTGATGCTGATGTGATTGAAACCAGTAATTTGCAACGACAAATCGCCTATACCCCCGCAGATTTAGGCTTTTATAAGGCCGAAATTCTCGCAAAAAGATTAATGCAAATTAATCCTTATATCGAGATTGTTTGTTTAACCACGCTGTTAGATGCGCAAAATGCAGGCACTTTAGTTGCCCAACAAGACCTAGTTTTAGATGGTTGTGATAATTTCAGTACCCGATATTTGGTCAATCAATATTGCCGACAATTGAATGTACCTTTACTCAGTGCCTCTGCCATTGGTTTTCAAGGGCAAATGTTCATGGTCGAAGGTGATTCTGCTTGCTATGAATGTCTGTTCCCGAAAGAACAACATGCCAATGAAAGTTTGCGCTGCGCTGACAGTGGCGTATTGGCAACCACTCCCAACGTCATGGCCAGTTTACAAGCGCATCATGCCTTATTGTACTTGGGTTTAGGCAACACCGCGCTGAAACAAAAGCTATTACTTTGGGATGGTTTAAGCATGAAACAACGCTTATTGTCGTTTGATCAAGACCACAACTGTCCAGTTTGTCAGGCAAGATAGCCTTTTTACTTGGCAATTTTTTGTTAAACTCTCACTACTTTAATATGACTCAGACATGATGAAAAATAATATCTGGTTAGATGGTTTACGTTCAGTTGCTCGCATGGGTGAAACTGCCGTAGTGGCAGCCAAAGCAGGCATTAAATATGCCACTGAAAAGCCAAGTAATGCCAAACTCATGCGCGAAACATTTGAATCTTTAGGTTCAACCTACATTAAACTTGGGCAGTTTATTGCCAGTACACCGTCATTGTTCCCACGTGAATATGTCGAAGAATTTCAAGGTTGTTTAGACCAAACTCCAACTTTACCGTTTAGCTATGTACAGCAAGTATTGGCATCTGAATTTGCAGGGCGCAATTTAGATGAAATATTTGCCTCAATAGATGAAAAGCCTTTAGCTTCAGCATCTATCGCACAAGTACATGCTGCAAAATTGGTGAGTGGCGAAGATGTAGTGATTAAAGTGCAAAAACCGGGTGTAGAAACCATTCTCTATACCGATTTAAACGTCTTGCACTGGGCGACTAAACTGCTCGAAAAAGCTGTACCTAAAGTCAAATTTGCGTCATTGGCCGATATTGTCGAAGAAATCAAAACCCGTATGGTGCGTGAAGTCGACTTTATTGAAGAAGCACGTAACCTAGATGATTTTATTAATTATCTGAATTTAACCCAAAATACAAAAGCCACTGCACCTAAGGTCTATCATCAATATTCCACCCGTCGCGTATTGACCATGCAGCGTTTGTATGGCGTACCTTTGACCGATTTTGACGTGGTGAAACAAGTATCTAACGATCCATCGCAAGTGTTGATTACTGCCATGAATACATGGTTTGGTAGCTTGATGATGTGTAACAGTTTCCATGCCGATTTACACGCAGGCAACCTGATGTTGCTTGAAGATGGGCGTGTCGGCTTTATTGATTTTGGTATTGTTGGACAGCTGAATCCTGAAGTGTGGACTGCATGTATGGCTTTTATGGATGCTCTACAAAATACCAACTACACGCTTATGGCTGAAAATATGCTCAAAATGGGCATGACCGACAAGCAAATTGATACTCAGGTTTTGGCAGCAGATTTAGAGCGTTTATTTAGTGGCGTATTGCTGGCCGATCCTCAAGAGTTGCTGACTTCTAACCCTGCCGATTTAAATGACATTATGCTCGATATGGTTGCTGTGGGTGAGCGTCATGGGATTCGTTTCCCGCGTGACTTTGCTTTACTGTTCAAGCAAATGCTGTACTTTGACCGTTTCATGCGCGTTTTAGCACCTTATACCGATATTTATGCCGATCAACGATTGCAGATGGTACAAAGCATTGATCCGAATTTGTTGTTAAAGCATTAATTATCCATATTGGGCGAATCAAGCCTTCTGGTTGCATGTTTTAAAGCCACCGATCTTTTGTTTTATGAGTTCAGTGTGGCTTTAAAATACGGCAAATATCCCTTTCAATAGACAGAGATAGAAGGATTTAAAATGAAATATAGAGTGTGGTCATGGATGCAATTATCATTGAAGGCTTAAAGGTAGAAACAGTCGTCGGCTGTTTTGCATGGGAGCGTCAGATTCAACAACCGCTTATGTTGGATTTGATTATTGCCACCAATTTAAGCCAAGCTGCAGCTTCAGATGAGTTGCAAGACACGCTCAATTATGCAGAAATTTGCAGCATTTCAGCGCAAGTGATTCAGCAGGCTGCGCCCAAATTGATTGAGCATGCCGCACAATTGGTATTGGATGCACTTTTTACGACTTTTGCCGCCATTGAATCCATTACCATCACCATTCGCAAACCTGCCATTATTCCAGAAGCCAATTCTGTAGGAATTCGTCTTGAACGCCACCGAAACGATTTTTGCCCTCGCTCTGGCGAGTAACTGCGAAGCACCGCGTCAGTTTAAAAATGCCTATCAGCAAATTGCTGCATTGGGTGAAGTGCATTTTTCGCACATTTATCTGATTCCATGCCGTGATGGAATTGGTGCAGACTATTGGAATTCTGCTTGTTTGCTAAAAAGCCGTTTAAGCTTTGAGCATCTAAACGTCATCCTTAAGGAATTGGAAGTTGCAGCAGGGCGTGTGCGCCCATCGCATGACATTCCACTGGATATTGATATTATTGCGTGGGGTGAAAATTTAGCTCAAATGCAATTCAATCCGAAAAAAATGCCACTGGCTTTAGATGTTAAAATTCCAATGTGGGATATTTGGCAAGATGAGGCTTTTGTGCATCCAGAGCATGACTACCCAATTGTGAGTTGTGAAGAATAAATCAGCCAATAAAAGGGGTAGATTCGTACTACACATCTTTAAATTTTGGCTGTGATCTGTGATCTCGTTTCGGTTAACATCACCGTGTCATATCTTTCTGATATATTTGTATGAAAAACCATCAAAAACAATATTTTTCTGTATTTATACGGCTTTGCACTTAAAAAATATCCACAAAATCTGCGGATAAATCTTGGGATAACTCAAGATCGGCTCTTTCTCTGTTATTTTTTGATCGTTTTAATCGAGATGTTTTCTATTCCAATGACATAAAAAAACGCCCACAATTGTGAGCGTTTAAGTGTTATCAATTCATTAAATATAATAACTGGTCTTGGTCATGAGCTTGGAAATCGCAGTCATGGTCAAACGTACAGGTACAGGCAAATCTACACCACCTGCTTTGAGCGCCGTATCGCGATGATGCAATTCATCTTCATTCATTTGGACTAGAATTTTACGTGAACGATCATCTTGTTCAGGCAATTGGCTAATATGATGTTCTAAATGCAAGCTGACTTGACGTTCAGTTTCTGCCACAAAACCCAAACTGTATTTATCGCCCGCAATACCTGCAATTGCACCCATCCCAAAAGACAAGCCATACCATACAGGATTAAGCAAACTGGTGTGACTGTCTAACTCTTTTAAGCGGTCTTCGCACCACGCCAAATGGTCTTGTTCTTCAATTGCAGCCTGTTCCATTTCACGACGTACATTGGGCAATTTCGCAGTTAAAGCCTGACCGTGATATAAGGCTTGTGCACAGACTTCACCACTATGGTTTACTCGCATTAAGCCTGCAACATGACGTGCTTCACTCACAGCCAATTTGGTTTCAACCGTATTGCCCGGGTTTTCACGTTGAGCCGAAGTTGTGCCAGGTACTAAACTACGTAAGGCTTGGTCAAATGAATGAATAAACTTGTCGATGCCTGTGTAATGACGCATGAAATTAATCCTCCAAAGAGTCCTGTGCAGTATCTAACATTGGCTTGAGCTTTAACAAGAGCCAAAAGGTGAAAACAGCACTTAAAACAGCCGTAATACTAAATAAAATTTTTAAATCAATTTTTAAAATGCTTAAAATTAAAATCGAAAAAATGGCAGATGACACCATAAATACCGCATTTAAAATATTGTTGGCTGCGACCACACGTGCGCGGTGCGAGCGAGGGGAATAGGCTTGCATCATGGCATACAAGGGCACAATGTAAAAACCGCCACTAATGCCCAGTAAAGTGACTGCACACATGACATGATAATAACTCCAGCCTTGCTGAAAGACTTCGGCTAAGCCCAGTAGTGCGCCTGTTTTTTCTGGTACAAAAGCCAATGTGCCTGCCAAATAAAAAGCAAAGACGGTTAAACCGACTGCGCCAATAGGCACCATTTTAATATTGACCTCGGTACCGCCTATTTTACGGCAGAGCAAAGAACCTACGCCAATACCGACAGAAAAGAGTGTCAGTAATAAACTCACCACATTTTCAGAAGCATGCAAGTTTTGTTGAGTGAGCTGTGGAATTTGGGTTAAATACGTTGCCCCATAAAACCAATACCAAGAATTGCCCAATAATATTAGAAAAATCATCGGCAGGCTTTTGGCATATTTTAAAGTCTGGAAACTGGTACGGAAAAAATTCCAGTCAATTTGAATGTCGGGTGCCGTGACGCGCTGCGTCAGCACAAAACGACTTGAAGCATAACCAATTAGTGCAATTACAATGACGGTCAGGCTAATCCACAGTAAATTTCCCGCAGAAACAGAAATGACAGCGCCACCTAAAATCATCCCCAGTAAAATTGCAATGGATGTACCTGACTGGAAAATTGCATTCCCTGACATCAGTTCATGCGGTTTGAGCACTTCAGGCAAAATGGCATATTTGATTGGGCCAAAAAAGGTCGATTGTGCGCCCATTAAAAACAAGGCCATCAGCAACAGCCACAAATTTCCTAAAATAAAACCAACGGTACCAATCAGCATGATGATAATTTCAAGCAGTTTGATGGCACGTACCAATTGAGCGCGTTCATACTTGTCTGCCAATTGTCCTGCGGTGGCAGAAAAAATGAAATAGGGCAAAATAAACAGCAGGGCTGCCAAATTGTTCAGGGTGCTGACATTTGCAGATTGTTGGCTAATCCAGCCATAGGTAAAGACCAAAAGCAGCGCTTGTTTATACACATTATCATTGAGTGCGCCAAAAAATTGAGTGAGAAACATCGGCAAAAAGCGACGACTCCTCAACAAATGTTCATTTTTTTCCATGCGTGATTAACTTCGTTTAGTTTTATTAAGAAATGTGACCGCTTGATATAATAGTACAGAAAATCATGTATGATGTTTCAAGTCTTTTCACTGATGAAAAAATCAAATAAATTGGTGTTTGTACGCAGGTTCATTGGGGTTTTTCCATAAAAATTAAATCAGTTTAGAGTTTTTTATGCTTGTAAATACAAACTTTAAAAAATCAGTACTGTGTTCCAGTATGCATGCCATTTTATGCTGGAATATGCCGAAAAAGCTCGGACTAAGTCTGTTTTTAGGTTTAGTTGCATCTTCAAGTTTTGCAGAAAGTCTTACTGTACCCAATTCAAATGCTCAGCTTGCTGAAAATCCTGCACCGCTACAGACCCCAACTGCAGAAGAAGCACAAAATTTAGCAGCAGAAATTAAACAATTGGCAGCAGCACAAGGTAAAGACAGTGCCGAAGATCTGCAAAAAATAGAAGAAGCTTTAGAGCAAGCGCAAACACCTGAATTTAATAGTCTAGAAATGCTGCAACAGCAACAACAGGCAGGGGCATCTTTTGCTGAATTTCAGCCTATCGAATTTGAAGACTTAGAAGATTTACCCATTGCACCTGTAGATCAGGGGCTTGCCAATGAAATTTTTCAGGTGGCAGAACAAGCCAAACAAGAAGCGATGCTAGACCGCAATGGTCAAGTGCCAGAAACGTTGGTTCAAGACGCAACACAGCAGGAGCTACTGCAAATTGATCAAGCGCCTGTAAATGTCGATCAGCTCATAACCAATATTCAGGCAGACAGTAATTTTGTAGTGGAAGCCAATCCTAACGATACCTTAATGACTGAATTGGGCTGGATGACGCAGGTCGAAAATGCCGATAAACCCGGTTTTTTCAGACGTTTACTGTATAAAGTCCGTCCACCGCGTGAGCTAAACACAGCCAAAGTGCCGCGTATTAGTGCAGATGTAGTCATTACCGCAAATGGCGCCAATGGTACACAAAACTCAATTGGAGAAGTGTCGCCCGATGCTTATCGTACAGCGGTGGATCATTTAAGTGCCAATATTAAGGCCAAACTTTCCAGTTTTACCCAGGAATCTTTTGCTGATTTTCCATCGGCATTGCCACAACTACGCACGTTGTCAAATCAGGCAGCGCAGGCAGTGGGTTTTTATAATGCCGAGTTTAAGTTTGAAAAACTCAGTGATAGCCGCGTGCGTGTGCATGTTGTGCCAAATCCACCTGTGGCGATTAAACAACAAAATATTGAATTTACAGGCGAAGGGCAATACGAGGCACAATTTCAGGTTATTGGCGTCTTGCCTGATCAAGAAGTAGATGATGTGTTTAATCATGGTTTGTATGAGCAAACCAAAAAACGAATTACCGATGCCGCTTCAGATAACGGTTATTTTGACAGTTACTGGCGTTTGCATGACGTTAAAGTCGCTCAACCTCAAAATACAGCCGATATCAATTTACGTTATGAAACAGGCGAGCGTTATAAACTCGGAAATGTTGAATTTCGTATGAGCGATCCAAATCAAGAATTCCCTTTGGATATGGATATTCTGCAAAGTATGGTCACTTGGCAGGACAATGCTGACTATACTTTTTGGCGTGTAAATGGTTTGGCCAATAACCTCACCAACTCGCGTTATTTCAACTACACCTTGGTTGATACAATTCGCCCTGATCCTGTCGAGTATCCTTTGGAATTACCGCCTGATATTCAGGCTTTGGTCGATCAACAAAAACTCTCTGTTTACGATGCCACAGTCGTCGATCAAAAACGGGTGGTGTCATCTCAGGAAGTGACGCAATCTGTGGTGAATGAAGCTGAGTTTGCAGGCACAGAAGAAGGTGCGAGCAACGATAAGCTGCGCATGCTACAAGCACAGCAAGAAGACAAACAATCAGAAGAAGAACGCTTAAAACAACAGGCACGTATCGACAAAAAAATTCCTGTGATTGTGACTTTAAATGCAGACCGCTTAAATAGTGCCGAAGTCGGTGCGGGTTACGGAACTGACACAGGCGTACGTTTGCGTGGGCAATATCGCCGTGCCATTGTCAATAAACGTGGTCACTCTTTCGATGCCAACTTGGAGCTTTCACAAATTCGTCAAGCCATTGATGGACGCTATAACATTCCTTATAACCATCCACTGAATGATTATGTCGCGTTGGTTGGCGGTTATGAGCGTGAAGAACGTGACGATGTTGCACAAGGTGGCGGCTTGATGATTGAATCTGCGGTTGCAGGTGTAGACCGTGTGATTAAAAACCCAATGGGCAGTTGGCAACATACTTTTGGCTTGCGTTATCGACTGGATCGCTTAACTGAAGATGGCACTGTATTTTTGGAAAAAGTGCCTGATGCCTTTATTGCCAATGGTGATGTCGAGCAACAATCGTTATTGCTTGGCTATGAAGTTTCACGTACCGACAGTAACCGTCGTGTTAACCCAAGCAAAGGTTTCCGCCAAATTTATAAAATAGAACTGGGGAGTGAATCACTGCTCAGCGATGCAGATTTAGCCATTCTAAATGCAGGTTGGCGTTTTATTTATTCATTGGGTGAAAATGACGATCATCAGTTTGTCGGACGCAGTGACTTAGGTTATATCTACACCGAAGATTTTAATAAAGTGCCTTATAATTTGCGTTATTTTACTGGTGGTGACCAGTCTTTACGTGGCTTTGACTACAAGTCTTTAACACCACAAATTGAAGGCTTTAAAATTGGAGGTCAGGCTTTGGCGGTTGGTTCATTAGAATATAACTATCAATTTAAAGAGGGGTGGCGCGCAGCAGTATTTAGTGATTTTGGTAATGCTTACGATAAAGACTTTAGCAACGACACCGAATATAGCGTAGGTTTGGGGGTACGTTGGGCATCACCAATTGGCCCAATTCGGATTGATGTGGCTTCTGGTATTTCAGATGATAACCATCCAATCCGTTTACATTTCTTTATTGGCTCTCAACTATAAATTTAAGACTTAGAGAACATTATGGCTGAAGTTGAACAGCAACCAGAAACTCCAGTAACGCCACCTAAAAAGCGTCGAATACTCAGGAGTGTTTTACTGTCACTGCTGTTGATGCTGGTTTTATTGGTGTCCGCTTTGGTGGTGATGTTCTCAACAGACCGTGGCTCAAAGTTCTTATTAGACAGCGTATTGCAGCGCCAAGAAATTATTCATTATGAATATGAAGGCGGTAATTTATGGCGCGGGATTATTCTGCGCAATATCATCGTCAGTTTAAAACCTGTTGATGTCAAAATTGACCGTGCCGATGTCATTCTTGGTTGGCGTGCCATTTTAGATAAAGAAATCCATCTCAATCGTGCCGATGTGCGTAATCTGCGGATTTATCCGAAAGGCCCACCAAGTGATGATCCATTCAAATTCAATGAAATTCGCTTACCTTTTGTTTTGTGTTTAGATACTGCCGATGTCGATCATTTATTGATTCAAACCGCCTCTGGTACGCAGGTCGATTTTTACGATATTCATTTAAATAATGCCTTGTGGTCGGGTACAGAACTGAAATTTGAAGATTCCAATATGGATATGGGATATTTGAATGTACGCAATGCCACAGGCGATATGAAATTTGAAGGTAAATATCCGCTTAATGTGGTGGGTGATTTAAATATTCCCTCTTTACATGACAGCTTAAATATTCACGATATTAAAGTGGTGGGTAAAGGCACACTCGACACGATTCAGGCGGGTGTTGCAACAAATACGCCTGACTTGCTCACGGGATGGGTGGTGCTGCATCCAATGCGTAAGCAAGTGCCAATGTTTGGTGAGTTACAATTTAAAGACTACCGTTGGCCTATTTTGACCGAGCAGGAGCTTTTTACCCAAGCAGGTGCAGCCAAATTTAAAGGTGATATCAAGCGTTTAGATATTGATGTCAATACAGATTTGAGCGGTAAACACATTCCTAAAGGTCAATATACAGGTTTGATGTATACCGACTTAGTTCATCAACTGAATATCAGCAATTTAAATGCACAACTTATGCAAGGTGCTGCCAATGTAGCGGGCATTGTCAGTTGGGATAAAAAAGTCAATTGGGATTTAACAGGACGTCTGGATAAAATTAATCCTAAAGATCCACTAATTCCTCAAGTGGTCAAAGACTTTTTACCGCCAAGTTTAGATGCCAATTTAGCATCTAAAGGTCATTTGGAAAAAGGCACACACTTAACTGCACAAGTCGATTTTGACCAATATGAAACTTGGAATTTAAAACTCGATCAAAAACCTGCGCAGGGCAAAGCGGCAAATCCGATGTTGCTTGATGTGCGCTGGAACAACATAGACCGTGCTGTGCCGTATGTGGGTTGGTTAAAAAGTGAATTGGGTGATGTGCAAATGGCCTTGGTAGAAGGTCAGCAAGATATTTTTGTGGCGACCAAAGTCAGCACACATGAAAAAACCATGTTACCTGCAGGTATGTACCAAGCTAAACTGAATTTAAAGAATAATCGCTTAAATATTCCTAATTTTAAATTTGATACCGCAGATAGTCATTTGGCAGGCAGCGCCGTCATTGATTTACCAACCGACAAACGTCAGTTGAAATGGAATGCAGTATTGGCTGCGAAAAACTTTAATCCGCAAAGTATCAGCACCGCAGCACCTGTTAATGTGTTAAATGGGCAGTTTAAAGCCAATGGTTTTGCATTGCCGAATCAGCAAATTATTCATTTGAAAGATATTAATTTGACAGGGCGTTTGGTCAATCAAAATGAAAACGTACATTTAACTGGGCAAAGCACCATCGCTTTATTGTTCCATGATGTGAAAGCTGGTGGTGGCTTTAAAAGTTTTGCCGTGAATTATGATGGTGGGTTAAATGCTAGTGCGATTCAAGGCAGTGAAGGACATTTAAAACTGAAATTATCGGGTACGCCCGAACTAATTAAAATTAGCGACTTACGCCATAATGGTGTTGCAGGGCAAATTGTGGCGGATGGTTTGCTGCATTTGAATAATGGCATAGGTTGGAATTTAAATGCCTCATTAATTCGCTTTAAGCCGCACTATTTTGTGTCCAGTGTGCGTGGTGAATTATCGGGCAATATCCGCACTCAAGGTATTTGGTCAGACACTCAAAAACGGATCAACATTGAACATCTGAATTTGGCAGGCATGCTCAATAATAAACCTGTACGTGGTACGGGGAATTTAGCCATGTTGATTGATGCCAATCAAAAAGGCTTTTTACCTCAACAGTTTGAAGCCAATAATCTATTTTTGTCTTATGCCAAAAATCAGTTACAAGCAACGGGCAATGCACAAAATCTGCGTATTAAAGTCAATGCGCCTGCTTTATACGAAATCTATTCGGGTTTGCGTGGACGTGCTTATGGCTATATCAATGTGCAGTCGCAGCCACGCTTACAAGCCACCGCCAATTTTGCAGTTGATCAGTTCAGCCTCAATAATATTTTCAGCGTGCGTAAGTTGCGCTTACAAGGTGAATTGCCAACTTCTGAAAATACGCCAACGCTGATGACGGCATCCATGGAAAATTTACGCAGTGGTAACCGTGGCATTGAGCAAGGGCAGATTTCTTTAGCAGGCACACGTCAGGCGCATATTTTAAAACTGGAAGCTGAAAATAAGTTGAGTAAGTTTTATGTGCAATTGGCGGGTGGTTTAAATGCACAAAATGATTGGATGGGACAAATTCAGAAAGGGGATTTTGACTCCTTAAGAACCCATTTGGCACAGCGCCAAAACGCGGCCGTGATATATCAACATAGAACCAGTGAGTTGTATGTTGGTGCGCATTGTTGGATGAGTCAGCAAAGCCAATTGTGTTTTGATCAACCTATTCGTGTGAGTAAAACCAAAGCCAATGCATCATTTGTGACTCAAAACTTAGACTTAAATGACTTTTCTGCATTTATGCCTGAAGGTTTGGCGATTACAGGCAAGGTTAATGGGTATGCCAAAGCGGCGTGGGCAAAAGGACAGAAGCCAAAAATTGATGCACATTTGGTCACGCGTGATGGCGTCATTGGACTTGCTGCGGACGATCCACAAGATATAGGCTCAACCTTGCGCTATGAACAAGTGGCTGTGGTCGCAAAAAGCATTGCCGAAGGCTTGAAATTACGCATAGATGTGAAAACACCTGAAATTGGTACAGGTTATGCCAATGTGCTGATTGATCCTTACACTAAAAACATGCCAATGCGCGGTGAAATTGCCTTTGATCAGGTACAACTTAAAGTTTTTAAACCGTTTATTGCCGATGTGCGCTCAATGGCAGGCATTTTGTCCTTTGCTGGCAAGGTCAATGGGACTTTAACTTCACCATTGCTGACGGGTGAAATGCGCCTGAAAGATGGTGCGATCAGCATGATTTCTTTACCTGTAAATCTGACCAATGTGCAGGTCTACTCCTCTATCCGCCAAGATCAGGCCAGTATTAATGGCGCATTTAACAGCGGTGGTGGTGTAGGGCGTTTAACAGGCAGTGTAGATTGGAAAAATGATCCGCGTATTCAGTTAAATTTAAACGGTAAAGATTTATTGATTCGTCAAGCACCGCTGATTACTGCAATGATTACGCCAGATGTATCCTTAGATGTTTTACCTTTCCAGAAAAAACTGAGTTTAAAAGGCCGTGTAGATGTACCACGGGCTTTAATTTCTATGCCTGAAGTATCGGCACCTGTGGTTAACGTTTCTTCGGATGTGCGTGTGGTGCATGAAGGACAAGATCAACTGGCATTGTTACGTTCAGCTCGTCCGTGGGATATTCGTGCCGATCTTGAACTGAATTTGGGTGATCGAGTTATTTTCCAAGGTTTTAATAGCCGTATTCCATTGATTGGACGTTTGTATTTATCTCAACGTGGTTTAGAAACTGCGATGCGTGCCAATGGTGCGATTGGGGTAAGTCAGCGTGTGAAAATTGAAGCTTACGGACAAAGTCTGGATTTAAACCGCGCTATTGCACGGTTTAATGGCCCAATATCTAACCCAACTTTAGACATGGATGCCAATAAAAACGTACAGGGCAGCATGGTCGGCTTTAGGGTCACAAGCACAGCCAGCAGTCCGAACATTCAGGTCTATAACGATGCAGGCTTATCTGAACAAGAAGCATTAAATGCCTTGATTACAGGTCGTATCAATGAAGGTACTAGTGGTTTGAGTCAGACTGAAAGCTTTAAGTCTGATGTCAATAATACCATTGCCGCGGCAGGGATTAGTATGGGCTTAGGTGGTACTCGTGCCTTGACCAATCAAATTGGACGTACCTTCGGTTTAAGTGGTTTGGCACTTGATGCCCAAGGTACAGGCGATGATACCCAAGTCAGTTTGACGGGTTATATCACCCCAGACTTGTTTATTCGTTATGGCGTGGGGGTTTTCACACCTGTCAATAAGTTGACTTTGCGTTATCAAATGAATAAACGACTGTATTTGGAAGCTAGTCAAGCTTTAGAACGCGCCGTGGATATTTTCTATAACTGGCGCTTCTAACGGCAACTTCACTTAAAAATGCGTTCAATCAGAGCGCATTTTTTAAGCTTGTACATGGATAGTTTCGTATTTATGCAAACTTTTGATTATCATAAGCACAACAGGAGAGCTTCAATGAAAAAGATTTTGGTGGTGACTGCAGTGCTTGCATTAATGGGCTGTGCAGAAAAGAAACCCTTAACCCCTGAAGAACAATGGCAAGGCTATTGCCGAAGTGTTGGCAATGCTGCGCGTACCATCATGCTAGATCGTCAAAATGCGATTGAAAAAGAACGTGCGATTGAGCATGCCAATAAAATTGAAGATGACATTACTCGTAATTTTATTTTAGAGATTATTGAGCAAGTCTATGCATTGCCACTTGAAGAAATTAATGGTGATGTTGATGCGGCACGTGAAAAAGTCCGTACGCAATTTACTGAAAAATGTATCGCGACACCGCATGATAAAATGCCTGATTACAAGCCGTTCTAAAAGAACGGTTTTTTTATGAATTAAAATCGAAATATGTTTTAAGGTTTTACTGTCTTTTACCAAGAAATAGCCTAAGTAAATCAAACGTCTAAAACTAAAATAATCAACAAATAAATTGTGACAAGTTCTAAATCTTAAAACTGGCAAAGCTTATCCTTTTCATGAATAATTAAAAAGATAACAACAACAGTAGGAGCGCATAATGGAAGTGGTTGCTTACCTGCATAATGCAGATTTGCTCTTAGAAGATGAACAAGGTGTCGCAGTGATTGGCGGCAGTCATTATGTTTTAAGTTTAGGTGATCGGGTGTATTTACGTCAGCAAATTGATGCACCTGCAAAGATATATCAAGTTCAAATTTCGTTTACCAGTGCAGAACATTGCATGCTGCATGAAGATGAAATTCAACTCAAGTTTGAAGGTAGTCGTGAACAATTACAGCACTATCTTCAAGCTACGACAGTACACTAAGGTGGAATATCATTCATTCATTAGAACAGGCAACATGAGCGTTGCCTTTTTTACGAGTTAAACTTTAGGCGAAAAGTTAGTGTACATACAGACAAAGTTAAAATTAAGTCGTGTTTTGCCTGTAAATTGAACAATATGCGCATCATTTAGTTATAAAATAATGGGCATCACAAAGAAACACTCTAGTTGCATTAACTTTTAACCTGAAGTTTAGTAAAATTTTGCAGTCCATATTGTTTGTGATGCTTTAAAAGCAGGAATTCACAAATAATTTTTTAAAAAAGAGGAATAACACCGTGCTAGAAGCTTACCGCCAACACGTTGAAGAACGTGCCGCACTCGGAGTCCCACCGAAGCCACTTGATGATGTGCAAACAGCTGCATTAGTTGAATTATTAAAAAATCCACCAGCAGGCGAAGAAGCTTATTTGGTTGATTTGATTGAAAACCGTGTACCTGCAGGTGTTGACCAAGCGGCATACGTTAAAGCTGCTTTCTTAGCTGCTGTAGCAAAAGGTGAAGCAACCTCTCCACTCGTTTCTAAAGAGCGCGCAGTTTACTTACTAGGTACAATGCTTGGTGGTTATAACGTAGCACCTTTAGTAGAGCTTTTAGACAATGCTGAATTGGCTGGCTTAGCAGCTGAAGCATTGAAAAACACTTTGCTTGTATTTGATGCGTTCCATGACGTAGCAGACAAAGCAAAAGCAGGTAACGAAAACGCGAAAGCAGTTTTACAATCTTGGGCTGATGCTGAATGGTTCACTAGCCGTAAAGATGTACCTGAAGAAATCAAACTTACAGTGTTTAAAGTTACTGGCGAAACCAACACTGACGACTTGTCACCTGCACAAGACGCATGGAGTCGTCCAGACATTCCATTGCACGCAAATGCAATGTTGAAAAACGTACGTGATGGCATCAACCCAGAAGTTCCTGGTGAAGTTGGTCCATTAAACCAAATCAAAGACCTTATCGCGAAAGGCAACCAAGTTGCTTACGTGGGTGACGTTGTTGGTACAGGTTCTTCTCGTAAGTCTGCAACTAACTCTGTACTTTGGTTCTTCGGTGATGAAATCGCGCACATTCCAAACAAAAAAGATGGCGGCTACTGCTTAGGTGGTAAAATTGCGCCAATCTTCTTTAACACAATGGAAGATGCGGGTGCTTTACCAGTAGAAATCGACGTTTCTAATATGAACATGGGTGATGAAATCACTCTTAAAATCGACCATGCTGCTGCTAAAGTAACAGCGTTCAAAGACGGCGCACAAATCGCTGAATCTGAACTTAAAACTCCAGTGCTTCTAGACGAAGTACGTGCAGGCGGTCGTATTAACTTGATCGTTGGTCGTGGTTTGACAGCTAAAGCGCGTGAAGCTTTAGGTCTTGCACCATCTACTTTGTTCCGTACTCCAGTACAACCTGAAAACACAGGCAAAGGCTTCACTCAAGCTCAAAAAATGGTAGGTCGCGCTTGTGGTCTTCCAGAAGGTCAAGGTGTTCGTCCAGGTACTTACTGCGAACCTAAGATGACTACTGTTGGTTCTCAAGATACAACAGGTCCAATGACACGTGACGAATTAAAAGATTTAGCTTGTTTAGGTTTCTCTGCAGACTTAGTAATGCAATCTTTCTGTCACACAGCTGCGTATCCAAAACCAGTTGACGTTCAAATGCAACACACGCTTCCTGACTTCATCATGAACCGTGGTGGTGTTTCTTTACGTCCAGGTGACGGTATTATCCACTCTTGGTTAAACCGTATGCTTCTTCCAGATACAGTAGGTACTGGTGGTGACTCGCATACTCGTTTCCCAATTGGTATTTCTTTCCCAGCGGGTTCTGGTCTTGTAGCGTTCGCTGCAGCAACTGGTGTTATGCCACTTGACATGCCTGAGTCTGTACTTGTGAAGTTCAAAGGTAAAATGCAGCCTGGCATCACTTTACGTGACCTTGTACATGCGATTCCTTACTACGCAATTAAAGAAGGTGACTTAACTGTAGAGAAGAAAGGTAAGAAAAACATCTTCTCTGGTCGTATCTTAGAAATCGACTTAACAGAAATGGAAACTGACTTAACAGTTGAACAAGCATTTGAATTGTCTGATGCTTCTGCTGAGCGTTCAGCTGCAGGTTGTTCTATCACACTTTCTGAAGAGAAAGTTGCTGAATACCTTCGTTCAAACATCACCATGCTTAAGTGGATGATTTCTGAAGGTTATGGCGATGCGCGTACTATGGCTCGTCGTGTTGAGAACATGGAAAAATGGTTAGCGAACCCATCACTTCTTAAAGCTGATGCTGACGCTGAATACACTAAAGTGTATGAAATTGACCTTGCAGACATCAAAGAACCAATCCTTTGCTGCCCGAACGATCCAGATGATGCAAAACTTCTTTCTGACGTTCAAGGTGACAAAATTGATGAAGTGTTCATCGGTTCTTGTATGACAAACATCGGCCACTTCCGTGCTGCTGGTAAGTTATTAGACAAAGTTCCTGGTGGTTCTTTATCTACTCGTCTATGGTTAGCGCCTCCAACTCGTATGGACGAGCGTCAACTTATGGAAGAAGGCTTCTACAACACTTATGGTAAAGCGGGTGCGCGTACAGAAATGCCAGGTTGTTCATTATGTATGGGTAACCAAGCACGTGTAGCACCGAACACAACTGTAGTATCTACTTCTACACGTAACTTCCCGAACCGTTTAGGTCAAGGTGCAAACGTTTACTTAGCTTCTGCTGAGCTTGCATCTGTTGCAGCGGTACTTGGTAAGTTACCAACACCAGAAGAATACCAACAGTACGCTTCTCAAATCGACAGCATGTCTGCTGACATCTACAAGTACTTGAACTTTGACCAGATGGAAAGCTACACAGACGCTGCTGCGAATGTAGACACCAAGAAAATTGCTGCTGCTCAGTTGACCTAAGTTAGGAAAAGCAAACGCAAGAGCAAATCTATGATTTGTTCGAGTGTTGAGCGATAAGCAAGATCAAATAAGGGCTGATTATTCAGCCCTTATTTTTATGTGTAAAATTTCAATCTAATAATGAATGACATTTAAAACAGCATAGATTGTGATATTTCAGCTTGCCTAGCTGATTTTAAAAATAGGGGCGTAAGCTATGAAATAAATTAGGATTTAACTTATTAAAACAATATAAATTTGCCTATCAATACCGTTCGTCATAAAATAATGTAAGCTGCGTCACAAAATATAATGGATTAATGCTGGTATTCAATTTTAATTATAATTTTTGGTAAAAACTTTATTGAAATGAACTACTTAGTTTTAATTTTAATGAAATTGGATATTTTTTAATAACTTACTATAATGATTGTAAAATTATGTAATTAAAATGTGTCATATTATTAATGCATTGACCAATTAAAAAAATTTTGCGTCTCTCTTTAAATATGAAACTGGGTTGTTTTTATGAATTTAATAGAAACAGTTTTTGACTTTAAAGCGCTTTCAATGCAGCAGCAATCGTATTTTTTTGAAAAAATTTATCAATTCGATCAAAAAATCTTTCCAAATTCGAGTTTAGAAGAATTTAAAGCCTTTGTTTATGACCCCGATGCAATCGCAGTCACGGTTATTCAATATCATGATCGAGATCAAGTGGTTGGGCAAAATGTTATTCCTTTTATTTTGATTCATTATAATGAACAGCCTATGCATGTGGTCAATTCACGAGCGGGTTTTTTGTCTGAATATCAAAAACAAAATTTGACGATTCCAAGTGCAGTCAAAGCCATGTTGAATCGACGCTTAAAAAATCCATTTATTCCATTGTGGTTTGTGATTAGCATTAATCAACCGAAGATTTATTCTTTGTTTGCTTCGTGTTCTAAAAGTTTTTTCCCAAGAGTCGGGAAAACTATGCCTAAGGAATATCATGAAGTTTTGCAGCTTATGGCGGCACGGTATCCTGAAATTCAAAAGCGCGGTGAAGGCGTATATGTGCATGAAACTCATTCTCCAGCACGAAGTTTTGAGCAACTGATGCATTTGAGAATTCCGCAAGATGTACATTCCAATTTCTTTTTGCAGCACGCGCCTGATTATTTTGATGGTTGGGGCATTATGTGTATTTGTAAATTAGACGGTAAAACTTTATCTGAAACGGCACTCAATTTAGCACTAAACAGAAAAGTGGATTAGGTGCTTATCACATCGAAAAACTGTAATCCTCTGTACGTATCCTGTTGACTCTATACTGCAGTAGATGATGAATTTGGGCAGTGATGGGGTGTAACCATCATCTTCACCAAAGTTTTATTGAGTGAAATAATGATCTTGATGTTTGCAGTTGCGACAAAATAAGGACACATAATTTTCTGCGTCATAATCGACAGTCAGTTCATCCGATCCGCAGTGCATACAGCGTTTAAGTGAATAAAATTTAAGTCGTGCTTCAATTTTTCGCCAAGAACGCCACACAGGTTGAAAGAAAATCCTTTCGTCATAACCCAAAAAGCGGAAGAATAAAATTTCGCTCATATAGCTGAAAGGCAAATTAGGCGGGCGTGGCAGGGTAGAGGTCTCCCATTTTTCAGCCACTGACCGTTCTCGGTATTGCTGCACAGTCTTTTTCAGTAAATTGGTATTAATAAAGTTTTCATTACGCGGTTTGAGTGCTTTTTGTTGGTGTAAAAATTCCAAAGCAGTTTGCACCAAGTAATAAATTTGCCCAACCGCCAAGACATCTAAAAGTCGGTAGCAAAAGCTCTGAAAACTATGGTTGCCCGCAATTTGTATTCCCCAAGTCCGACAATAAAATTGCATAAACTGCACAATCTCTTGATACAGCAATAAATACAGCGCATCTTTGACTTCATCTGCTGTTTTGAACGGTGTGCCCATACTCAGATTTTCATAAAACCAATAACGTAATTGTTGTGCAATGCTGAATAAGCTTGGTTCAGAATAACCATCTAAACGGACATTGATATAATATTGCTGCGCATTTTCCGCAAAATCTTTGGCAATTAATATTTGCTCTTTTAGCAAATGTTTGATCATGCCGTGCTGGAAAAAATAGTTGGGGGTAATATTTAAATACTTGATTTTTTCCCAATCTATAAATTCTTCATGTGGAATATGTTCCTGTGCATGCTGATCTAAAATACTCAATAAAAATAATTTATCTATAAAACGCAGCTGATTTAATTCGCGTTCAGGTGCATCCTGTTTTTTGAATTTTTGTTGTTCTTGCAAGCGGGTTTCCGCCATGATTTTTTTGCGTTGTTGGGTACAGCTTGCGCAATGACAGTTTTGTTGTTGGCTATTTTGAAAGATGCGATGTTCACAATGACTACATTGGTGAAAATTTAATTCCTGCTCATATTGTTCTGCTTCTACCCAATACATAGATGCCTGACACAAAGGGCATAATGTGCTTTCATCTAATTGTTTTTGCAGAATTTGTAGCATTGTGAAATAGAAGCTCAAGTAAATCGTGATATGTCATTATACATGGCTTGTGTACTGAAAAGTGGAAGCTTCTGTGCTTTTGATCATCATCAAAATTAGCCTGTGTTGGTCGTATTTGAAGTGAAGTTGCATATCAAAATATTAAATTTACGCGTAATAGCAATACAGGTATTGATTTAAACAGTCTGCTTTTATGTTACTTGTATAGGATTAATCCAGATAGGATTGAAAAGCTTGGGTTGAGCGCCCATATAAATCAGCATTGTTGAATAAGACTGAAATAGATTGTGCGCAGACAGATGTTGAAAGTTGTCGTATGATCATTGCAACTTTACAAAAACAAGCGCATCGCCACAAAGAATGAGGACAAGATGAATATTGCAGCAAATCCTATGGTTGAAGCCAGCCAAACTATCTATTTAAAAGACTATCAAAAACCTTCATTCTTGGTAGATGCTGTAGAGCTAGATATTCAAGTCTATGCAGATTACACCCAAGTGGGTGCAACATTGAAAATGCAGCGTCAGACTGCAGGCGATTTGGTGTTATTGGGCCGTGATTTAGAATTGAAATCTATTATTTTGAATGGCACGGAATTATCGGAAAGTGACTATCAATTAGATAGTGAGCAGCTTCGCATTGCAAATGCACCTGATCAAGTCACGTTAGAAACCATCGTGATCATTCATCCTGAAAGCAATACGCAACTTGAAGGCTTATATCAGGCAAGTTCTGATTTATTTGTTACCCAAAACGAGCCTGAAGGTTTCCGTAAAATTACCTTCTATCCTGACCGCCCAGACGTATTGTCGGTATTTACCACACGTGTTGAAGCCGATAAAAAATATCCTGTGTTATTGGCAAACGGCAACTTGTTAGAAACAGGTGAAGCAGGCGAAGGTCGTCATTATGCGATTTGGCAAGACCCGACCAAAAAGCCAAGCTATTTATTTGCTTGTGTGATTGGCGATTTGGCAGTCATGAAAGACCATTATGTGACATCTGAAGGGCGTAATGTTGCACTGGAAATTTATGCAGAAGAAAAAGACATTCCAAAATGCAAAATTGCTATGCAAGCGTTAAAACATTCGATGCGTTGGGATGAAGAACACTATGGTCTGCCGTATGATTTAGATAATTATATGATTGTGGCGACCAGTGCCTTCAATATGGGCGCAATGGAAAATAAAGGTCTGAATATTTTCAATACGTCATGTGTATTGGCCGATGAAGAATACACCACAGATGCCGCAATTATGCGCGTACAGTCCGTGATTGCGCATGAATATTTTCATAACTGGACAGGTAACCGTATTACTTGCCGCGATTGGTTCCAGTTGTGTTTAAAAGAAGGTTTAACGGTGTTCCGTGACCAATCTTTCTCTGAAGATTTACAGTCTGCCGCAGTACAGCGTATTGATGATGTGGCGGTGCTCAAAGCACATCAATTCCCCGAAGATTCTGGCCCGTTATCGCACCCGCCACGTCCAGATCATTTTGTAGAAATTAATAACTTCTATACCGCAACAGTCTATGAAAAAGGTGCGGAAATTAACCGCATGATGTCGACTTTACTCGGTAAAGAAAAATTCCGTAAAGGTAGTGATGAATATTTCCGTCGTCATGATGGACAAGCAGTCACGGTTGAAGATTGGGTCAATGCTTTAAGCGCAGGTTCAGGTGTTGATTTATCTAATTTCCTGACTTGGTACAATCAACCAGGCACACCAAAGCTTGAAGTGCAGGGCGAATACGATGCGGCTGCGCAGGTTTATCGTTTAAATTTAAAACAAAGTCTGAAAAGCAATGCCAAATATCCAAACTTAAAAGCATTGCCTATTCCTGTTGCATTGGCATTGTTCAATGCAGAAACAGGCGAGCAATATATTTTGCAGTCTGAAGCTTTGGTTGAAAACTCAGTAAAAGATGGTGTGTATTTGTTTGATCAGGCACAAGCAAGTATTGAATTTAGCGGTATAACTGCGCATCCCGTTGTTTCTTTATTGCGTAATTTTTCTGCACCTGTGAATTTAGAATTTAACTATTCTAATGATGAATTGGCATTTTTAATGCAGCACGAAACCAATGGCTTTAACCAGTGGCAGGCGACTCAGACTCTATTGGAACGTATTTTATTGGAAGAACATGCAGCAGATACTTATTTGCAAGCCATGAAAAATACAGTACCTGCTTTAATTGAAAAAGATCCTTTGTTGGCATCACGTATTTTTGATGTACCTTCTGAAGGCTATTTGGGCAGCCGTATTGATCAAAATTATCAACCTGAAAAAATTCAGCAACAACGCAATGCGCTGTTAGATACATTGGCGCGCGAACTTGGTGCATTCTGCAAAGAAACCTATTTAAGCCTTGATCCAGACATGCAGCAAGATTTCTCTCAGGCAATGGGTGTACGTGCTTTAAAGAATATCATGTTGGCGTTAATGGCACGTCAGGGCGATGCCAAAGCGTTTGAGCTGGCACAGCAGCAATACCATACCACTCGAAATATGTCTGAGCGTTTAGGGGCATTGCGTGTCTTGGTGTGGAATGATGCACCGCAAGCCAAAGCTGCTTTGGAAGATTTTTATACACGTTTTAAAGATGAAGCTTTAGCACTTGATCAATGGTTTATGGTTCAAGCTTCACATCCAAAAGCGACAGCTGAAACCATTCAGGCTTTAACTGCACATCCTGATTATGATTTGGGTACACCTAACCGTATTCGTTCAGTCAGTGGTGGTTTAAATAGCAACCCTGTGAATACATGGAGTTTTGGTGTTCAGCATTTTATTGACTTAGCCAAGTATTTAGATGAGAAAAACCCAATTGTAGGTTCGCGTTTATTGCAGGTGTTGTCGCGTTGGTACACTTTGGCAGAGCCACAACGTAACCAAGTGCAAGCAGCGTTGCTAAATTTGCAGTCTGTGGTGAAATCTAAAAACGTGGTTGAAACCCTAAATAGTATGTTAGAGGTTTAAGTTAAAAAACTAAAAGCCATTTCATCAATTCGTTGAAATGGCTTTTTTGTGGCTGGAATACATTAAAAATAATCTAGCTTAGTCACAGCGAATTTGATATTCATTTTTATAGTTGGTGTAAGTTTCATTTAATTCAGCAAGTAATTTTTTCTCGTTATATTGCCGATCTTCAGGTTTAGAATTTTAAGTACAATTGGCATATATTCATGTTTGTAAATCTGCGTATATTCTTCACAAATAATATGTTTGCGCTCATCTGCAGAATAGTTATCTAAATCGCGAAGCAAGATTTCATTCATTTTGGTATTGATGAGATCGAGTTCATCAAACATGCTTGGGGCTTGATCTGACGGTTGGGATGGGGAACAGCCGAAAGTGATAAAGCTACATATCAGAACGTAAACCCACTGCTTCACATTGACCCCAATGATAAAAAATCAAATTTATATTATAGCCTTAAAAGCGTAAAATTTAAGTGAATAGTCAGTTTTATTGGCAGTGAAATCAATTGAATGACAGTGTGTCGATTTTGTGTATTTAGACAATATGGCTGACTTGGGAAATGCAGTTTTATGTGTTAGTTTTGATGAAAATGAATGTTTTTCTGCGCTGAATTTCTGCAGATGAGTATCTAAAAAATCACGAAAAATTGAGGCATGAAATGGCTAAACATTATGACTATTTGGTAATTGGGGCAGGAAGTGGTGGTATTGCTTCGGCCAATCGCGCGGCGCAATATGGTAAAAAATGTGCATTAATTGAAGTTGCAGATTTGGGCGGGACTTGTGTCAATGTGGGGTGTGTGCCTAAAAAAGTGATGTGGTATTCTGCGCAAATCGCCGATGCTATTCAAAAATACGGCCCAGATTATGGTTTTAATACTGAATTAAAATCGCATGATTGGAATACGTTAATTCAAAATCGTCAAGCTTATATTCAGCGTATCCATGCATCGTATCAATCAGGTTTAGCTAAAAACAATGTTGATGTGATTCAGGGCTTTGCTCGTTTTGTAAATGAAAAAACAGTTGAAGTAAATCAGCAGCAATACACTGCAGATCACATTTTAATAGCCACAGGAACTGAGCCAACACGTCCAGATATTGAAGGGGCAGAGCTAGGAATTGATTCAAACGGTTTCTTTGAATTGCAACAATTACCAAAACGCACGGCAATTGTCGGTTCGGGTTATATTGCCGTAGAGTTAGCAGGTGTTTTAAATGGGTTGGGTTCAGAAGTTGGATTGTTTATTCGTAAACAATTGCCGCTGCGTAGTTTAGATCAATTTTTAGGTGAAACATTACTTGAATGTATGCGTGATGAACATATCCAAGTGCATACGCAAGCCATTCCAAAGAAAGTCACTCGCCAAGCGGATCAGTCTTTGTTATTACATCTTGAAGATGGTTCACAGCATGAGGTCGATTGTCTGATTTGGGCAGTTGGACGTAAACCAAATACACAAGCATTGAACTTGGCTGCTGCAAATGTGCAGATTGATGAAAAAGGATATATCGCAGTAGATCAATTCCAAAATACCAGCCAAGCAGGTATTTATGCGGTGGGCGATATTATTGGAAAAATTGAGCTGACACCCGTTGCTGTTGCCGCAGGACGTAAATTGTCTGAACGTTTATTCAATCACAAACCAAATGAATATTTAGATTATCAAAATGTTGCCACGGTGGTCTTTAGTCATCCGCCTATTGGTACGGTGGGTTTAAGTGAAGCGCAAGCCATTGAACAGTTTGGGCAAGATCAGGTCAAAGTCTATCAATCTTCTTTTACCTCAATGTACACGGCTGTAACTCAGCATCGTCAAGTGTCTAAAATGAAATTGGTCTGCGTTGGTGATGAACAGAAAGTCGTGGGCGTGCATGGTATTGGCTATGGCATGGATGAAATTTTGCAAGGTTTTGCAGTCGCGGTCAAAATGGGCGCGACCAAGCAAGATTTTGACAATACTGTCGCAATTCATCCAACTGCTGCAGAAGAATTTGTGACTATGCGCTAATGGAGTAGCGTAGTCGCACACAAAGAGTATGGGTTAAAAAAATCCATACTCTTTTTTATTTTTGAAATTTGTAGATAAAAAATCAGAAGATAAACGTCAGAAAGATAAAGTTTGTTATCGTTATTTAGTTAGCCTAATAAGAAACCCACCGAAGTGGGCTTGTGCGATCAAACACCATCCATTGTGTTTGGGGTAGATTATCTCACGAAAATGATTAAGGTTTGATTAAGAAATTTTTGTTTTATTAAGTTTATCTTTACAACTTTGTAGTCCATGCTGCAAAGACTTTAAATCTATGTTATAATATAACTTGTACAATAAAAATATCTCTATTCTCTCGTAGTTATTCATCATCATGCTGTGCTGCATTTATTTTCTATGCACTGCAAATTAAGTGTGATGAATGTTGTTGTATTAAAAACTATGCTCAAAATTTTAATTTGAGCTTGATTTGTAAGTTATAAATGAATTGGTGTAAATATTGAAAAAAATGCAAACAATGCTTGCGAAAGCAGTGAATGGTCGCGAAATTATGGTGTCTTTGGTGGCATCAAAGAAAAAGCAAAATACCCGTGATGGTTTTAAATGGGTCGAAGTCGGAAAACATGTGTTGTTGGAATGTGGTCAGGAAATTGAACTGAATTTAGATGGTCGCAGTTTTTATACCGATACGCATGAAATGTTCCGTTTACCGCATCGGGTTAATTAAGTTTTGGTCTGAAATGAATATTCAACCTAGCTAAACTGGATTGCATAATATGTAATTTAGAAAAGCTTTTAAAAGTTTTATCCAGAAAAATCCCGTTCATTGGCGAACGGGATTTTTTTATTTTATCTTTTACTGTGGCAGAGCACAGTTGGTAATGAATTAAACCTTAACAATCAAAACAGGAACAGGAGACTGAGTCAGTACGTTTTGGGCAACGCTACCGAGCATCATCTTTTTCACTCCAGTACGGCCATGCGAACCCATAATAATCAGGTCAGCACCAATTTCATTGGCAATTTGTACAATCCCTTCAGAGGCTGCAACACCGCGGATAATTTTGGTATCTATCGAGATACCTTCACGGCTAAAGGATTGCTGAATTTCAGCCAAACGATTTTGTGCATTTTGTTCAGCCTGCATGAAATAATCGGTAATTGCTGGTGCAACTTTGTAGAAGTCCACGCCTACAAAAGGATCAACTGCAATTACACTCATAATAGTAACAGGGCAATTTAGATCTTTTGCCAATGAAAGTGCTTGTTCGGCTGCAGCATAAGACATAGGTGACTCATCTACTGGAACAAGTAAGTGTTTATAAGTGGTCATGGCAAATCCTTATTAAAAATTTATGATGAAAATATGGCTTAAAATAGTGATTAAGCTTTAACTACAAGCACAGGTAATTCTGTATGACGTAATACGTCTGTGGCAAAGCTACCCAATAATAATTTTTGGAAACCTTTACGACCATGTGAACCCATCACAATCACATCGGCATTTAAGTCTTTCGCAGTTTTGATTACACCTTCAGCAGATACCAAACCCTCAACCACGCGAGTTTCTGCATTTACACCCACTGCTTTCGCAATTTCATCTGCTTCTTTTAATGCCTTTTGTGCATTGGCTGTCGCTTGCACAAAGTATTCTTTCATAATGGCAGATGAATAATTATAGTAAAAGTCAGAATCAGTAAATGGGTCTTCCGCAACAAGGCTAATTAAGGTGAGTTTACTGTTAAATACTTTGGCAATTTCAGCTGCATGTTTGACCGCTGAAAAAGAAATTTGTGAACCATCTACAGGGACTAAAATATTTTGGTACGACATGCGGGTAACTCCAGAAATTATGATTATGTGCCTTACACTTTATTGATAGCATATAGTCTATACAGGTTCAATTTAAAATCTGAAAAAAGATTGATAATTCATTTAATTACCCGCCAAATTTGCTGAAAGAAAAGATAAGCTGAAGATGATGAAATTGCTCAACTCAACGGCAAGGCTATACGATAAAATAAGCTGCTAAATTTGCAAAAATAAATAGACCTTCATAATTTAATTTTAAATTACTTGGGTTTGAATTGGGCGTATGAATCTTGAGGGAAATGTGGTTTGAAAATAATTTGGATGTTGCTGTGTTTTATGTTGTTAAGTGCTTGTCAAACCACGCAGCAGAACAATCGAATCATTGCTAGTGCATTTAATCTCACCACAGGCTTGCAGCAGAAAATCATGGATCGCTATGCACCCAAAAATATACAAGTGCAACATGATATTGTGTATGCAACGCAGCCTAATTTGAGTTTTGACTTGTATCAAAACAGTCAATTGCAAGATTTAGCCGCACGCCCGACAATTGTCTGGATTCATGGTGGTGGCTGGATTGCGGGCTCAAAAGCACATGCACGTGGCTATTTTAAATTATTAGCCGCGCAGGGCTTTAATGTAATTGCAGTACAATATCAATTCGCCCCGCATGCAACTTATCCTACTCAGTTGCAACAAATTGATCAGGCTTTAAATTACATCACGCAACATGCAGAAAAGTATCAGCTTAATCCACAACAATTATATTTGGCAGGTGATTCTGCAGGGGCGAATTTAGCTAGCCATTATGCCGCATTATTGAGTAATCCTGCATTTGCACAGCAGTCTAATTTACAACCGACTATTCAGCACAAACAACTTAAAGGGCTGATTTTGCACTGCGGGATTTATGATCTAAAAGCGTTTGTTGAAACTGCGCCAGATGAAATGAATATCGTAGAGTGGGGTGTTTATAATTTGGTGCAGGCTTACACGGGAGATCGGAAACAGGACAGTGAATTTCTGAAGAATATTTCGCCTATTCAACATTTAACGGCAAACTATCCTGCGGTATTTATCAGTGGTGGTAACAAAGACTTTTTAACAGAAACTCAATCTATGCCGATGCTGCATGCTTTACAGCAACAGCAGATTCCTGTGACGACAGCATTTTATCCAGATACAAAAGCATGGTTAATTCACGAATATCAATTTTTTATGCACCAAAAAGAAAGCCAGCAAACTTTTGCTAAAACAGTAGAATTTATCCGAAGCACAGCAGACCCTAATGTATCGCGCATACAATAAATCAATACGATGCTTCTGAAAAAGTGTTTTAATCGCTTAGTTATTTAGCTTTTGCTTTGTTTAAACTTTGAAACTGCCAAAACCACACAACCAAAAATCAGTCCCCAGAATGCAGAACCAATACCAAAAAACTGCACCCCAGAAGCACTAAATAAAAAGGTCAATAAAGCGGCTTCACGTTCTGAAACGTGCTGAAAGGCGAGGGCAATGTTGTGTCCAATAGTACCGAGCAGTGCAATTCCTGCCAAAGCTGTAATAAAAACAGCAGGGAATGACATCAGTAAACTGGTAAGCGTTGCCGCAAATATCCCCATCAAGATATAAAACAAACCGCAGCTAATCCCCGCAATATAGCGTTTACTTGCATCGGGATGCGATTGATCATCTAAGCTAATAGCAGCACTGATGGATGCGATATTGACACTAAAACATCCAAATGGCGCGAAAATCGCTTGTGCTGTGCCTGTCCAACCAATTAAGTGACGTACATTTGGGTTAAAGCCATAGCTTTTGATCATGGCAAGACCGGGCAAATATTGCGATGCCATATTAATGACAAACAAAGGCAGGGCTAAACCTAAAATGGCAGACCAACTTAATTCGGGTTGCATCCAAACAGGTTGCGCAATACTCCATTGCACACTGGGCATTTGAAATTGTAAGAAGATTGGGCATAACGCGACCCCAATCAATACAGTTAAAACAATGCTATAACGCGGGCTAAATCGTTTTGCCAATACATAGGCTGCCAATAAAGACAAAATAAATGCCCATGCTTCTTGCAGACTGGTAAATAGGGCAATTCCAAATTTAAGCAGCACACCTGCCAACATGGCGCTGGTTAAACTCTGTGGAATATAAGTCAGTACCTTTTCAAAAATACCCAAAAAGCCAAGAACTGCTGTGAGTACGCCACAAAACAAAAATGCGCCAATTGCTTCGTGTAAGCTATAACCGCTGCCCGTGGCGATAATCAGTGCCAAGCCTGCGGTAGACCATGAGGTCGCCACAGGATATTTAAATTTCCAAGATAAAATCAGCCCGCTTAGACCAATACCTAAACCCAACGCCCAAAACCAAGAGCTGATTTGCTCAGCACTTGCGCCTAAAATTTGTGCTGCCTGAATGACTAAAACCGCGGAAACACTAATACCGACCAAGAAGGTAATAAAACCTGCAAATACTGCAGGCACAGAGAAGTCATTTAAAAGTTTTTGCATGCTTTCTTAGACATATTTTCTATAATTTATGAACAGATCATACACATTTGAACAAATAGTCAAAAGTGTTTTTTATACTTTTTTTATAGCGTTGAGCTTGCCAGTCTAAAGCCAAAACCGCAGAACAAAATACCAATGCTTGCAACGCAAATGGCTGCAATTTTATAGCGTTGATTGAAATAACTGGCTAATTTGACTCCTGAAAAAATCAAGATAGATAAATAACCCATGCTAATGATTTGTAGGACGATGGCTAAAACAGCAAAGCTCAGCATCGGGTAGGTGTAATCAGGATTGACGAATTGCACAAAAAAAGACAAATAAAACAAAATTGCTTTTGGGTTAATAACGCTAATCATTAAAGCAGTTCGGTAGGGATGAACCCGTTCAGTTGTATTGCTCGTTGCTGTTGTAGAAAGATTGGCGTGCGAAGTTCTGGTTTGTGGAAACCATGTTTTATAGGCTGCAATCAGTAGTTTAATACCTAAATAGCCTAAGTAGAGCGCACCAACTACTTTTAATAAGGTGAATAGCCATGGAAAAGCATGCAATAATGAGGCTGCCCCTAAAATGGTGCACACAATTAAAATCAGATCACCCGTAAATACACCGAAAGCAGCTGCATAGCCTGTGCGTATCCCAAAGCGTGAAGCCACTGACATGACATAGAGTGAGTTTGGGCCAGGCAAGAGCACAATTAAGGTTGTGCCAATTATAAAAGTGCTGAGGTCACTAATACCAAACACGCAAACTCACCTAAATAAAAACCGATGTTGCAGTATAACAACATCGGTTTTGTGGCTTAGTAAAAATTTTGGAATTTTACTGGGATAGGTTAAAGCTTAAGCTTTAATCTCTGCATCTAAGCCGAAAGACTGGCGTAATAGGGTGGCAAGTTGCTCACGCGCTTTAATAAAGCCATCAATGCCGCCTTGTAACAATTGGAACGCCATCAAATCTGCCTCAAGTTGCGCTTTGAATTGTTCCTTTTCAATTGCTGCCAGTGGTTCAGCTTGAACTTGAATGCCATTGGTCGATAACGCTGCAGCGACTTCTCGTTCATCAGCTTCAAGTTCTGCCAATAAATTTGGTGCAACGGTCAATAAATCACAACCAGCTAAAGCCAAAACCTGATCAATACTACGGAAACTCGCGCCCATAATTTCAGTTTGTACTTGATGCTGTTTATAGAATTGATAAATTTTCTTCACCGAAAGTACACCCGGATCTTTTTCAATAGGGTAGTACATGACATTTTCAGCTTTTTTATACCAATCTAAAATACGACCCACAAATGGTGAAATCAACGTCACTTTGGCATCTGCACAAGCATGTGCCTGATGTAAACCAAACAATAAGGTTAAATTGGTGTGAATGCCTTCGGCTTCCAACACTTTCGCCGCTTGAATGCCTTCCCATGTCGATGCAATCTTAATCAAAATGCGGTCTGAATGAACACCATAAGCTTGGTACAGTGCTAAAAGTTCTTTGGCTTTGGCAATGGTCGCATCAGTGTCATAAGACAAAGAAGCATCCACCTCAGTCGAAACACGACCTTCAATCAGCTTTAAAATTTCTACACCAAATTTGACCGTTAAAATATCAATGCTGCGCTCAACCAATAGATCATTTGTATAACCTTCAGCTTTGGCTTGCTCAAATGCAGCTTCAATCAACGCTTTATTTTCAGGTTGATTTGCAGCCGCCGTAATGAGTGATGGGTTGGTGGTCGCATCCAAAGGACGAAACTTTTCAATCGCAGCCAAGTCACTACTATCTGCAACAATGGTGGTTAAGTTTTTTAGTTGATTTAAGGCTGTCTGTGTCATTCGAGATCTAGTTCTTAGGTTATTGCTTATACATTCAGTTATATCACAAACAGCTTTTAACCCAAGTACCAAGTAAGAGGGTTTGTGGATTATTTACCAGTTTTTCTCAGATTTCGGACGTGATTAATCAAAAAATGAGCAGCAGCGCCCAATTGATGTTCTCGGCTCCAGACCAAATCGACAAAATATTCAAATTTTGGGGTGAAATCTAGCAGCTGTAAAATTTTTAATTCGTGTTGTAGTTCAGGATGTTCATTCAGCATTTCCAAGGGCAAGACACCCCAGCCTAAACCCTGCTTAATCATACTGCAGGCAGAATGATGATTATCGGTACGCCAATAGTGCTTAGAAAATAACAACTCGGGTTTAATCTGCCGATCACGGCTCGCCACTACAATTTGCCGATTTTGTAAAATCTGTTCAAAACTGACTTGATCAGATTCAGCCAGCGGTGAATGTCGGGCAGCGACAGGCACTAAAATTTCACGTTTTAATTCCACAAATTGTTCACTGCTTTGTAATTGTTCGCGTTCAAACATAAAGGCCAAGTCCGCTGCTTGAGTCATGAGTAAATGCAGTGCATCTTCTTGTGGCGCAGAGAAAATATTGATCTGCAATTCAGGAAATTGCTGTTCTAGTAACACAATATAATCTGTCCAGCGAGTGTGTAGTAATTCAGACACCACCACAATATTTAAGTGTGCTTCCAGCCCAGAACTGAGCGCAAAAGCATGTTGTTTCCACTGCTTCATTTCTATGAGCAGTTGTTTGCTTTTTTCGTAAAGACTCTGCGCTTGTGGGGTAGGCAAAGGTTCACGCCCAATCCGTTCAAACAGTTTTAGGTCTAAATCAATTTCTAAATTAGCAATGGACATACTAATTGCCGAAGGCACCTTGCCCAATTGGCGTGCAGCTGCAGAAAAAGAACCCGTTTCCATGACAGTAATAAAAATAATCAGCTGATCTTGGTTGATATTCATTATTGGTACTTGATTTATCTTTCAATATTATTGATAGATTCTAACTCGAACATTCAAAACTATGAACATAAAATACTCCTCAGTATTTAACGTCATTGAGTGGGATCATGTTAATTTCCAAGAGAAGATTGCTACATGCGCTGAGCTATGAAGTAGTTTTATTAATTATTATTGCTTTGGCACTTAGTTTTGTATTTGAAATGCCCATGCAAGTTACTGGTGGTTTAGGTATTGCAATGGCAGTGACTTCGGTGCTTTGGAATATGCTGTTTAATCATTATTTTGAAAAGTTTGAAGCCAAACACAAACTCAATAGAACCTTGAAAATACGGGTATTACATGCCGTAGGTTTTGAAGGTGGACTGATGCTCGCGACCATTCCAATGGTGGCCTATGCCTTACAAATGTCGATCGGGCTGGCGATTTTAGTTGATTTGGTGATGACGCTCAGCATTTTGGTCTATACCTTTATTTTCCAATATTGCTATGACCATATTGAGGCTAAATTAGGTTATGCGCCTCAATACCGCACATAAACTAGAAGCGACTACTTGTGTCGTTGCCGTAGGTGCCACACAATAGAAAAAGCCACTTACAAAGTGGCTTTTATTTGAATCTAATTCAGGTTAAGACAGAATTATTTTTCAATAATTGCTGTTACACCTTGACCGCCTGCAGCACAAATTGACACCAATACACGACCAGAACCTTTTTGATTCAGAAGTTTGGCTGCAGTTGCAATAATACGACCACCTGTTGCTGCAAATGGGTGACCTGCCGCTAAAGATGAACCTTTAACGTTCAGTTTGCTGCGATCAATTGAACCTAGAGGTGCTTCTAAACCTAAACGTTCTTTACAGAAGTTTGGATCTTCCCATGCTTTTAAGGTAGACAATACTTGAGATGCAAACGCTTCGTGAATTTCGTAATAATCGAAGTCTTGTAAAGTTAAGCCCGCACGCTCAAGCATACGTGGTACTGCATAAGCAGGCGCCATCAATAAGCCTTCTTTTTTACCTACAAAATCAACTGCTGCAGTTTCTTGGAAAGTCAAATAAGCTAAGACTTCATGACCGTTGGCTTTTGCCCATTCTTCAGATGCAAGCAATACACATGATGCACCATCGGTAAGTGGGGTAGAGTTACCCGCAGTCATGGTACGCGCATCACCTTTACCAAAAGCAGGTTTTAACTTCGCTAGTTTTTCTACAGTAGAATCTGCACGTAAGTTATTGTCACGCTCTAAACCTAAGAATGGTGTGATGAGATCGTCAAAGAAACCTTCGTCATAGGCAGCTGCCATTTTTTGGTGAGATGAAGCTGCTAACTCATCCTGCGCTTCACGAGAGATGCCCCATTCCAACGTAGTAATGGCTTGGTGGTCGCCCATAGATAAACCAGTACGTGGTTCGCCATTACGTGGCGCATCCATCAGGTCTTTAACGTTGATTTTAGTTAATGCTTTTAAGCGGTCTTTACCTGTTTTTGCAATGTTGAGTTCAAGCAAAGCTTTACGTAAACCATCACCAAAGGCAATTGGTGCGTCAGAAGTCGTATCTACACCACCTGCGATACCTACATCAATTTGACCCAAAGCAATTTTATTGGCGACTAAAAATGCAGCTTGCAAACCAGTACCGCACGCCTGTTGTAAATCGTAAGCAGGTGTTTCAGGTGCAAGGGCAGTATTCAGTACGCACTCACGGGTCATATTGAAGTCACGGCTGTGTTTGAGTACTGCGCCAGCAACCACTTCACCTAAACGCTGACCTTGTAAATTGAAGCGTTCAACCAAGCCATTTAATGCTGCTGTAAACATATCTGTATTAGATGCAGTAAAGTAAGCGCCATTAGAACGTGCGAATGGAATACGGTTACCACCGATAATAGCAACGCGGCGAACAGTGTTTTGGCTCATAATTTTATCCTGTTGAACAGAGGTATTGGTATTAGATGGTGCTTTTGTTTGCGTTGAAGCAGTTGTTTTAGCACGGCTGGTCGTGCGGGTACGTGTAGTTTTTGTCGTACTCGTGTTGGAACGGCTTGCAGTGTTAGTACTTTTGCTTGTACGTTTAGTACCAGTTGATGTATTTGACACATTTTCCGTTGCAGAATTTTCCACTGCTGGATTTTCTTGAGTTGTCTTGCTCATAAGGCTTTTTCAAGCATGTTAAAGGTCTACTTGATGCGTACATTAGCATAATAGTATGACAGCTGAATTGACTACAATGACATTGCAGAATGCATTCAGGTCAAGACATCTGATAATTAACTCAAGTATGATTTAGCACAAACGGGTAACGCTATTGAAATGTGGGCATTTGGCATCATATTGATGTTAAAAGATATCGTGTAATCCATCAAAAAATGAATTTATGAGAGATAATAATCATGACTGATCAATACCAAACATTTGCAAAATCTCCTATTGGTAAATTTGTCATTAAAAATTTGGGTTTACCATCCCCAACTTTTTTAGATCGTTTCGAGTCTGCAACACCAGTGGTAAAAGGTGCAGTACTTTTAGGTGCAGCCCCTGCAAGTGATTTATCTGCTGAAATTGCACAGGTTTTAGCCAATGTACATGCCAATAGTTATGCAGGCAACAATGCAGAATTGCAACAAGCTGCGGCAAAAGTAGGTTTAAATTTAGGTGCGTTCAATTCGGGCGATAAAGAATCTAAATTTAAAGTGGTGGTGTTTGATGCTTCAGGTATTGAAAACTCAGAACAATTAAAAGCGCTTTATGATTTCTTTAACCCAATCGCACGTCAAATTCAGGCTTCTGGTCGCGTGGTGGTGATTGGTACTACACCAGAAACTGCAGGCAGTGTAAAAAAAGCCATTGCACAACGCGCTTTGGAAGGTTTTGTAAAATCGGTAGGCAAAGAATTTAAAAAAGGCATTGCGGCTAACTTAATTTATGTCGATCAAGGTGCTGCAGCAAACTTAGAATCTACGTTACGTTTTGCCATTTCACCACGTTCAGCTTATGTGTCAGGTCAGGTGATCCGTGTCTCGAATGCTGCAACTGTAGAGGTAGATTGGGCAAAACCATTGGCAGGTAAAACTGCTGTAGTGACAGGTGCAAGCCGTGGTATTGGTGAAGCGATTGCGCATGTGTTGGCACGTGATGGTGCACACGTTATTTGCCTAGACGTTCCACAACAACAAGCAGATTTAGACCGTGTTGCTGCTGAAATTGGTGGTTCAACGCTAGCAATTGACATTACTGCTGCAGATGCAGGCGAGCAAATTAAAACAGCTGCCGCTGCGCAAGGTGGTTTGGATATTATTGTGCATAATGCGGGGATTACCCGTGACAAAACTTTGGCAAATATGAAACCAGAGCTTTGGGATTTAGTCATTAACATCAACTTGTCTGCAATTGAGCGTGTGAACGATTACTTGTTGGCAAATGATGGTTTGAATGCCAATGGTCGTATTGTCTGCGTATCTTCAATTTCGGGTATTGCGGGTAACTTAGGTCAGACCAACTATGCAGCGTCAAAAGCGGGCGTGGTAGGTGTCGTGAAGTTTACAGCGCCTGTTCTAAACAACGGCATTACCATCAACGCAGTTGCTCCAGGCTTTATTGAAACGCAAATGACTGCTGCAATTCCATTTGCTATTCGTGAAGCGGGCCGCCGTATGAACTCAATGAGTCAAGGTGGTTTACCTGTAGATGTTGCAGAAACCATTGCTTACTTTGCTTCATCGGCATCGACAGGTATTAATGGTAACGTGGTACGTGTTTGTGGTCAAAGCTTGTTAGGGGCTTAACACCTTCAAAGTTCTCTCCCTTGGGGAGAGGATTTAGGAGAGGGAGATAAGGGGATAGATTATTAACCCTTCTCTCTAGCTTTCTCCCAGCGGGAGAAAGAACTCCATTAAATAAATTAGAAAAACTTCTCAAAGGTTCAGTATGAATACTCGCCATTTTAGTCAACTTCCAAAACCCTATTTAGCCTATCCAAAAGTGATTCAGGGCTTAATTTTTAAAAAGCCAAAAGGTGAAAAAGTTCTGCCGCAAGTTGAATATGTGGTGGATTCATTCAAGGTCGATCAAAAGCACTTAAAAGCCTATAATGCAGTGACAGGTTTTAAAAATAACGGCTATATTCCTGCAATTTATTTGGCTGTATTGTCACAAAGTCTGCAAATGCACATGATGACCCAAGAAGCATTTCCATTTGCAATTTTGGGCTTGGTGCATATTCGCAACCAAGTCAAACAAAGCCGTAAAGTTGGATTGAATGAACAACTGACCTTGTCGTGTAAATTTGGTGAATTGCAACCACATGATAAAGGCGTACAGTTTGATTTTATTACCACCGTTAAAGTAGGCAATGAGGTGGTGATGGAAGGTTTGACCACGTATTTAGCACGTCAAAAAACCACCACTAAAGCTGCTGCAAAGCCTGCAGAAAGCAAAGCGCTAAACTATGCCGTTCAAGCTGAATGGGATATTTCTGAAAATACAGGTCGCCGTTATGCTTTAACGTCTGGCGATTTTAACTTAATTCATATCCACGCGATTACTGCAAAAGCATTTGGCTTTAAACAAGCGATTGCGCACGGCATGTGGAGCAAAGCCAAAGCCTTATCTAGTTTAACTTTGCCAGATGCTTATGAAGTCGATGTGTGGTTTAAGTTACCTATGTATTTGCCATCTAAAGTTGAGTTTTTAACTGCAACGGACGCTAAAAATACAGATTTTTTAATTCGTAACAGTAAAAACCAAAAACCGCACGTGACAGGTGTTGTCACCGCGCTTTAATTCAGTGATCGAAAGCCTAAATCCTTTGGATTTAGGCTTTTTATTTGCGCTAGCTTTTTATTAATAATAAAAACGAGATAGACAGGACGATGCAACATTTAAAGGATTATATTTTTGCTGAAACTGAAAATTATCGTGGATGGGTTGCACCTGAGTTTCATGATTTAGCGATGCAATTTAGCCGTTTGCAAAATGCACGTAGCCAACAGGGCGGAGCTGCTTTAGCGGTGTACTTTCAAGGTCAGAAAGTCGTCGATATTTACACAGGTAAAAAGTCGCCAGATGAAGACTGGCAAGCCGATACGTTATCGGTATGTTATTCCACAGGCAAAGGTGTATTAGCGACACTGGCACATATTTTGGTCAGTCAAGGACTGGTCGATTACGATACTCCCATTTATATATACTGGCCTGAATTCGCCCAAAATGGCAAAGCATTGATGACCTTAAGGCATGTGCTGAGTCATCAAAGTGGTTTATATGACATCCGTAATATCATTGCCGATGCGACTGAAATGGCAGATTGGTCGCACATGCTGGATGTGTTGGCTCAAGCCAAGCCACGTTTTGATGTAGCAAGTGAGGCAGCGTATCAACCTTTAACTTTTGGCTGGCTGGTCGGTGGGATTTTAGAAAAAGCTACAGGTCAAACATTGGCTGAATTGATGCAGCAATACTTGGTTGAATCTTTGGCTTTGGATGGGGCGTATTTTGGTGTGCCTGCGTCTGAGCTTTCCCGTGTCGCACGACCATTTAAAACTGCTGTGACATCAGCGCAAACAGATGCATCATCTACAAATAAACAGACAGCTAAAGTTAAAAACCAAGCTAAATCGAGCAAACGTCCTGTATCAATATTCGATAAAGTCATTGCATGGAGTGGGCAAAATCCGCAAGACTTTCAGGATGGCATGATTCCCAAAGGCATGAAAAATTTTAGTTTTTTTAGCGATGCAGGTTTACAAGCCGTGATTCCTGCTGCCAATGGTGTATTTACTGCCCAAAGTTTGGCACGTATTTATGCCATGTTGGCGCAGGGTGGATCATGGCAAGGTCAGCAATTGATTCAGCCTGAAGTTTTTCAGCAATTGAGCCAAGTACAATATGTACAGCGTGATCGGGTCATGCCTATCCCGATGCATTGGCGATTAGGCTATCACCGTGTATTAAGTTTGGGTAAGCGCTCTCACGGTTTTGGACACATGGGTTTTAATGGTTCAGGCGCGTGGTGTGATCCTGACCGTCAACTCAGTTTTGCCTATACCCATAATTTTGCTGCAGGTTCTTTAATTGGTGATTATCGACTTTGGGGACTGAGTCAGGAAGCCATTCGCTGTGCAGATCGGCAATTGCAAGGGCGTAAAGGCTGGTTTTAGGCGTGATTGTACGTTCACTCTTTGCCAAAAAAACAGTATGCTTAGACCTGTAAAAAGGAGCATTCATGTATCAGGTACTTGCGCGTAAATATCGTCCTCGTAATTTTAATGAATTGGTGGGACAAAACCATGTATCACGGGCATTGACCAGTGCTTTGGAACGTGGGCGTTTGCACCATGCTTATCTTTTTACGGGAACACGTGGTGTAGGTAAAACTACCATTGCGCGTATTTTGGCCAAATGCCTGAACTGTGAAACAGGCGTGACATCTACCCCATGTGAAGTGTGTCCGACCTGTACTGCGGTCAATGAAGGTCGTTTTATTGATTTAATCGAAATTGATGCGGCGTCACGTACTAAGGTTGAAGACACACGTGAGTTGCTCGATAACGTACCTTATGCACCGACTCAGGGACGTTTTAAGGTTTATCTGATTGACGAAGTGCACATGCTGTCTACGCATTCGTTCAATGCTTTGCTAAAAACTTTGGAAGAACCGCCTGAGCATGTGAAGTTTCTGTTTGCGACCACAGACCCACAAAAACTCCCTATTACTGTGATTTCGCGCTGTTTGCAATTTACTTTGCGTCCATTGCAGGTCGATGAAATTACCAGTCATTTAACGGATATTTTAGCCAAAGAACAGATTGTTGCAGAGCAAGATGCAATTTGGCAGATTGCTGAATCTGCGCAAGGTTCTTTGCGTGATGCGATGTCTTTGACAGACCAAGCCATTGCTTATGGTCAGGGTGAAATTCATCATCAAGATGTCAAAGACATGCTGGGCTTGATTGATCGCACCATTATCTATGATTTGATTTTAGCGATTCATCAAAACCAACAGCAGCGTGTGAGTCAGTTGTTATTACAATTTAGACAGCAAGCTTTAGATGTGTCTTTGGTGTTGGATCAGTTAATTTCGACACTGCATGAATTGGCAATCATGCAATATCTGCCAGATTTAAACCTAAAATACAGTGCTGAAATTAATCAAAAAATTCAGCAGCTTGCGGGTCTGATCTCTGCACAAGATTTACAGTTGTATTATCAAATTGCTTGTAAAGGACGCGCCGATTTACAAATTGCCGTAACCCAAGAACAAGGCTTTGAAATGTGTGTACTGCGTTTACTGGCATTTCGACCTTTGCAAGCCAATGAAGTGTTGGTTGCTGCGCCACAAAATACTGCACAAACAGCGGCTTCCCAGCCAGTTGCTCAAATGGAGCAAACTCCACAAGCTGTGGCAACTCAAAATACAGCACAAGCGGAACAGCATGTAACTGAATTAGATGCGGTTGCAACACCTGATCTTGATGGATTTGACTATGAGGATGACGATTATTCAGATCACACCACGACACAAACCAGTGTTGCAGAACCTTCTTCAGATGATTTTTTAGATGAGGATGAGCCTGAAGCTTTAACACATCAAGATCAACAGTCGATTCAAGCGCAACAACCGACTCCGCAAGCGCTACACTCAACAGCTGCGATTTCACCAGAATCTATGTCAGAACCTGTATTGAATGAAGAAACTGCAATACAGGCTGAGGATAAGCAATCTGAATCTATCGTGTTTGATCCAAATGCAGATGCACAATTGTTTGGTTTAGATGAAGATGCCTCATCGGTAAGCACTACATCTGATGTGCAAAGTCATGATGATTTTTTACTGGAAAGTTTTGATGCCGTTGCACCGTTAGGTGATCTTGCTGCATCAGCCGAAACATCGCTAGTTTCATCTACACTACAATCGAATAATGCTTCACCGTCAATTACACAAAATGTAAGTAATGCAGAAACCGCTTTATTTGATTTAGCAGCGACTGAAGTCGAACCGAATGTTGCCAGTGCGACAGCACAACCGCAGCAAACCATAGCATCTAATGCCGATGATCAATTAATGCCGCAGGATATTCTGCGTTTACAGCCGCAAGTTTTAGAAGGTGAGTGGACTTTAGACAAGTGGGAATATTGGTTTAGACACAGCGAGTTGTCACCTGCCGTGCAAGAATTGGCGCAGCATGGCGTAATGACGGGGCAGATTAATGCTGAATCGGTTTTTCATATTCCTGAGCAATATCAGCAGTTATTGACTCAACTGCAACATGCTTTAGAAAGTGCTTTAAAAGAACAGTGGAGTAAAACTCTGTTTAAAGTGCAATATGAAAATGTGGATGACACGACACCGTACATTTTGCAGCAACAGCGCAAACAACGCGCTTATCAACGGGCTGAAAATTTATTGCATCAAGAACCGATTGTGAAAGATATTTTGCAAAACTTTGATGGCGAATTACATAACATTCAGTTGAAATAACCTGTTGTTAGCTTTTGTTTGCAGAATTTTAAGGCTGGGTCAAACCAGCCTTATTTTTTGCTAAGCGCAAGCTGAATCTGTGCTTTTATATGGCTGTAATGCTTCGCGGATGGAGTCAGGAATCGGGCAGTTTTGGCGTGTAATTCGATCTACAAATACATGCACCACTTGTCCTTGTGCAGCGGCAAGATTTTGATTGTTTTTAAAAATTGCCAAATCATAAATTAAGGATGAGTTTCCAATTTTTTGAATAGCAACACCTACTTCAATCATTTCAGGATAGGACAATTCCTGCAAAAAATGACAGGTGGAATTGACCACTAAACCAATACAGGGTGATCGTTTGGGTTCAAAGCCTGCTTTTTGCATCAGTAGGGCATTGGCTGCGCTGTCAAAATAGCTGTAATAAGTGACATTATTGACATGTCCATACATATCGTTGTCTGCCCAGCGAGTTTGGATGGGAAAGAAAAAAGCGTATTGCTCACGGGTTTTGGTGTCAGGTTTCACAAGTTTACCTATATTTTTATCGACGTGGTGTCATGCTTTAATGGGTGGAAATCATCCCAAATAAATGTAGAAAGTTAAATACAGAACGTTAAGCGTAAATGTTAGGCATAAATGGCTTGGTAAATCTGTAACGCATCCTGCATTTGCATTGCTCTCGGGTTGTTTTGCAATAAACGGCTTTGCAGCATCGCATCTTCTGCCAGTTGTGGTAGCATGTTTTCTGCTATGCCTAGGGCATTGAGTTTTAACACCAAGCCACTTTGATCTAAATGATTTTGTAAATGATCAATAAACAAATCACATAATCCATCTGTGCAGCCTTTACTGCGTGGGTCTAACCAACACATCAGTTCTGCATAATACTGTTTGGCTGCAGGCGCATTAAATTTTAAAACTTCGGTTAGTACCAATGCATTGCTATGCCCATGTGAAATATGGAAATGTCCGCCTAAAGGATAGGCAAGCGCATGTACCGCAGCCACAGGAGCATTGGCAAAGGCTTGTCCTGCCAGCATTGAACCAAACAGCATGTTTTGCCGTGCTTGCATATTGCTGCCATCTTCAAGCACTAATTTTAAGTTTTGATCAAGTAAACGCAGCGCATGTTTTGCCAGAAAATCTGAATACGCATTTTTTTTGATTTTAGAAGTATAGGCTTCAATGGCATGTACCATCGCATCTATACCTGTGGCTGCGGTAATCTGTGCAGGTAGATGACGGGTAAAATTGGCATCTAAAATGGCAACATCGGCATATAAAATAGGAGAAACAATGCCTGTTTTACTGGTTGCACCTGTGGTGACAATGGAAATAGGTGTGACTTCTGAACCTGTGCCTGCTGTAGTGGAAACTAGAATGAGCGGTAAACGTGGTGCTTTCGCATTGCCGACACCGTACAAGTCTGACAGTTGTTGAGTTTGTGCAGGATGACTCAGCACGGCAATAATTTTGGCGACATCCATCGCACTACCCCCACCAAAACCTAATACAACATCAATATTTTGCTGTTTGGCAAAATCAACTGCTTCTAACACAATCTGTTCTGCGGGGTCGGCTTGCACATTCGAGTAAATGGCATAGTCCAGTTGCAGTTGCTTTAAAATTTCTAAAATAGGTTGATGTAATTGTTGTTGTAAAATGCCAGCATCGGTGACCAATAACAAACGCTTATAATTTTTTTCGGTTAAAACCGTTTTTAGTTCAGAAATTGAACCCAATCCAGAAATAATGTTGCCAACTGTTTGAAATTGAAAATGCTGCATCGTCTTTATTCCTAATTTTTATACTTAATTCAACATTATTGTAGGGTCGCGATATAGGATTCATATCATAAATAACTTAACATAAGACTCTTAAAAATAAAGTAGCTTTGAGGTTGTTTATGTCATCCAAAACGCCATATAAGGTGTTATGTGTTTGTTTGGGAAATATTTGCCGCTCTCCAACGGCAGAAATTGTACTTCGACATTTTTGTGATGAACAACAACTCAATGTGTTGGTAGATTCTGCTGGAACCAGTAATTATCATCCAGGCAAAGCCCCAGATTTACGCAGCCAAAAACATGCGTTCAAACGTGGTTATGACTTATCTACATTGCGCGCGCGTCAGTTACGTATACAAGACTTTGTCGAGTTTGATTTGATTTTGGCGATGGATTTTGAAAACTTAAGCAATATTCAATCTTTAATGCGCCGTGCTGAAGCTGAACTGGGCAGTTTGCGCGCTGAAATAGCCTTAATGAGCGAACACGATCCGCATTATACGCAGCAAGAATTACCCGATCCATATTATGGCGAAGCCGATGGTTTTGAGCGGGTGCTCGATCAATGCGAGTCGAGTAGTCGCGCATGGGTGAAAGTTTTACAACAACAATTTGAATTGAAGGTTTAAGTCATGCACATTCACTACAACATGCAACTCAAACCTTTCAATACGCTCAATTTAGATGCAACTGCGTCGCATTATGTCAAAATTGAAAATATTCAAGATGTACAGGATGCTTTGGCATTTGCCCAGAAAGAACAATTAAATGTGCTGATTTTATCGGGTGGTAGCAATATGTTATTGCCTGAACATATTCATGCCTTGGTCATGCACATGGATATTCAGGGCATCGAAAAATGCGCTGAAGATGATGCAAGTGTCACCCTAAAAGTTGGGGCAGGACAAGTCTGGCATGAGTTTGTGTTGTGGAGTACGGAACAAAAGTTATATGGTCTGCAAAATCTGGCTTTAATTCCAGGTTTGGTCGGCGCTTCACCTGTGCAAAATATTGGTGCTTATGGCGTTGAAGTCGGTGAGTTTATTGAATCTGTGCAGGTCTATGATCGTGAATGCCAACAATTCAGCTCAATTGTTGCTGCAGATTGTCAGTTTGCCTATCGACACAGTATTTTTAAAGATCATCCCAACCGTTACATCATTACCCATGTGACTTTTAAACTGTTAAAACAGGCTGCGTTAAAATTAAATTATGGCGACTTAAAAGCTGCTGTAGGCGATGAGCAAACTGCTGAAAATCTGCAGCAACAAGTCATTCAAATTCGCCAAAGTAAGCTGCCTAATCCTGCAGAATATCCAAATGTAGGTAGTTTCTTTAAAAATCCTGTGATTTCGACTCAGCAATTTGACCAAATTGCAGCACAATTTCCAAATTTACCCCATTACCCACAGCCGAATGCGCAAGTTAAAATTGCAGCAGGCTGGTTGATTGATCAAGCTGGCTGGAAGGGAAAACAACTGGGTGTGGTGGGTATGTTTCATAAACAAGCGTTGGTTTTAGTCAATTATGCCGATGCCACTTTGGCAGATGTGCAACACACCTATCGTGCTGTGCAGCAAGATGTTTTGAGTCGTTTTGGTATTTCACTCGAACCTGAACCTGTGTTATTTGATGAAACAGGTTTGATTCGTGCACATCAACCGGTAGGTTAAGTGAAGATGAAACAGAATCGTTGGATGCTCAGATTGGTACAAATTGCTACCGTGCTCTTTGTATTGTTTGCAGCATTCATGATTTTTATTTATTCACCTTTTTATTCTACTTTGGTGGTCAAAACGCTGAACACTTTGGTGCCTGTAGAAGTGAATCAAGTGGCAGCAAAAAGTCAGCAAATGGCGGCTTTTAGTGATCAAGACAGTTTGGAGCCCGGTTCAGATTTATGGATTGCCCGACAAGCTTATCTGAAGCTCATGGAGCAAGAAATCCAATCTAAAAATTCGCAAAATTTAACTTTAATTCAGGCACGTTATAAAGCCTTACAAGCGCTTATTTTAGAAGAACAAACGCAAAAAAAATTAGCCTCAGAACAAGAGTTGCCGCAAGTCCCATTGTTGGTGTCTAATGCAGCTTCGGAAGCAATTGTAGAAGACCCATCCGAAAATGTAAAAGCCTTACTCAATTTGGATAGTCATGAAAATCAGGCACTGATGGAACAATACTTGGAGTTTTTAAGCACTCATAAAATTGCCGAAACCGAAAGTGAGCCTGTAGATGAAGAAATCTTTAAAGATATTGCTTTAATTCAGCAACAAAATATTCCAAAAATACCTGCAAACTCTAAACCTTATGCGATTGTGGTTTTAGGTGGTGGCTTAACTTTAGATGATAATGGCAAAGATATTGTGGTCAATGACTACACACGTTTACGTTTAGAAACGACCCTAGCGGTGGTAAAACAATATCAATTGCCGATTGTACTGAGTGGTGTAGAAGCACCTTATATGCAGCGTTGGTTAAAAAAATATGATGTCGAAGCAAAATTATTAGAAGATCGCAGCATGAATACTTGTGAAAATTCACGTTTTAGTTCTTTATTATTACAAAAAAAAGGGGGGGCGCCGACAGTGATTTTGATTACAGACCGTTATCACATGCCACGCACCCGCCGTTTATTTGCTTTGAATGGAATTGAAACGATTCCAGTCGAGGCTCCCATGCCGACTCAACTGACTGCATGGCGTCCAAGTGAACAAAACTATGATCATAGCCGCCGTGCCAATTATGAAATGCTTGCCACCATTCGGGATGTCTTGATTGGTTCTAGCGCATGTCGCGAGGTGCCATAATGCCTGATATTCCATTTTTAAACCCAAGCGTGTTGAAGCAATTAGATTTGCCAGTGCCGAGTCGGGAAACCACACCACAAATTCTACAACCTTTAAATTTGAATCGTGGTTTTGAACCGAGTGTTGAGTTACAAGCCTATCGACAGCTTTATGGTTTTCATTTGTTGGACTGTGAACATTGGCAAGGCTATGTGCAAATGCCGTTGTTTAAATTGCATGTGCAAATTTTTCAACCCGATTTAAGCAAAACCAAATTTGATCAGGTGCAGGGCACGGTATTTCTACTGCATGGCTATTTGGAACATAGCGGGATTTATCAACCTATCGTCAAAGAATTATTAGAGCAGGGCTTTAGTGTTTTGACTTATGATTTGCCCGGACATGGATTGAGTGATGGTTATCCTGCCAACATCAAAAATTTTGATCATTATCAGCAAGTATTACATGCGGTTTATCAATATGTAAAAAATGCCGATCAATTGCCAAAACCGTGGTTGGGCATTGGGCAAAGTACAGGTGGTGCAATTTGGATGCATCACTTGTTGGAATTTGCTCAGCGCCGTGAAAATCCATTTGTAGAGCGTGTGTTGTTGTTATCGCCTTTGATTCGTCCTGCAAAATCGGCATGGTGGCATAACTCTGTTGGTTTGGGCATTATCCGTCGGATTAAGCGTGAAGTGCCGCGACATTTCCGACGCAATAATCATAATCCTGAATTTTTACGCTTTGTGCGTTTAAAAGACCCGCTGCAACCTAGAATGATGGGCATGGATTGGATTTTAGCCATGTCTAAATGGATGTTGGAGATGGAAGAACGTCCAGCTTGCCGTATTCCTGTTTGGTTGGCACAAGGGGCGCAAGATCAAACCGTAGATTGGCGCTACAACATTGAGTTTATTCGGCGTAAATTCCGCCTGCAAACCTTACTCATGTTAGAAGAAGGCTCGCATCAATTAATCAATGAACGTGCGGATATTCGTGCGGCTTTAACAGGGCTGATTCCTGCATTTTTACATGCACATAGCTCTAAGACTTATTATTAATTTATCAACCATCTTTTAAATACGGCTCTACATTTGCTTTGATGCTGTTCTCGGCATCAAAGCATATTTATGCTGCGCTGCTCATTAAAATGTGAAGCGATTTCTAAAATAAAATAGTACTTCACATTTATTTTTTATTTCATGCTCGAGTTTCATGTTTCAGTGCTATGCTCATGTTTATAAAATAAGCTAAATTTGAAAAACTCCTTAATTCTAGGGATAGTGTTTACATCAAAACGATTGATATATTTACAAACATAATCAAGGGGATGAATGATGGCAGAAATGGAAGCGATATTACCCGTACCGGTTTTAATTGTTGAAGATGAGCCTATTATTCAGTCACGTCTTAGAAAAATTTTGCATGATATTGGCTATCAAGATGACATGCTATTTTTCGTGAGTCATCTTAAAGCTGCAATGACGTGTATAGAAGATCATCCGATTGCTTTAGCTTTAGTCGATTTAGGCTTGCCCGATGGCAATGGTAAAGAACTAATCGAACAATTACATTTTAGAGATCCAAGCGCATTAATTTTGGTGATTTCTGCATGGAGCACCCAAGACAGCTTATTTTCTGCAATTCAAGCAGGTGCAACAGGCTATGTGCTTAAAGAACGTGATGATGCTGAAATTATTATCGCAATACGCAGCATTTTAAGAGGTGGTGCACCGATAGACCCATTTATCGCCCGTGAAATTTTATCGCAAATTTCACATCAAAAAGTACCCGTGCTGACCGAAGATTTATCAGATCGCGCCGATGCTCAAGCATTCAACTCACATTATGAACAGCTCACCAATCGTGAATTAGAAATTTTAAATCTGGTGGCGCAGGGCTTAAGTAACCGTGAAATTGCTGAGCAATTATTTGTGTCGCGTTATACCGTTGAAAGTCATATTAAACATATCTATCGGAAGTTGTCGGTCACTAAACGCACTAAGGCTGTCAGTACCGCTAGAACTTTAGGTCTTTTATGATTCAAAGGCTTTGGCAGTGTGGTTTGGGCGTGTTGTTATTGTTCTGTGCGTGGCAAAGCTATGCGCAGCAAGTGGTGTACCCAATTAATCAGTACTGCAATGTGCATGTACTTTCAATCAGCTCTGCCAAAACAGCATCACATAATAAAAAACCTGAAACGGGTTGGGAAAATGTTCAACTGCCCGACGTTTGGGATGATCGCTGGAAAAATTATAATGGTGGGGCGTGGTACAAAATAGAGTGGGAGTGGTTTTGTGAGCGTGATCATCGTTTAAATCAACCCATCGTTTTTGCACTGAATTTTTTAAATAGTGCAGGGGCAGTTTATCTGAATCAAGATTTACTTTGGGCAAGTCAACATTTAGAAGAGCCTTTGTCAAAAAACTGGAATATGCCACGTTACTGGATTTTACCTATTTCAGGCTTAAAACAAGGTAAAAATCAAATATTGGTCTATGTAAATGGATATGCATTTCAAAATGCGGGTATAGGAAAAATAAGTTTTAATAATGTGCATAACAATATTGAACAGCACCAGCAAAGTATATGGAATAAACGTACTTTATTTGAAATTAATGCGATTTTATCTGCCACTTTAGGCATTTTATGTTTGGTTATTTGGCTGTTTTTACGCCGTGATCAGAGTTTTGGTTGGTTCGCGTTGAGTTGCATGTTCTGGTTATTATTTATTTCTCATTTTTTAACCACAGAAACCTTTCCATACCCAAGTGTATTGGTGGCATCTCAAGCCAATTTAAGCTTTTTTATCCTCTATGTTTTAGCTTTTAGTCTGTATTTAATTAGGTTTGTCAATCAACGCTTGCCAATATTGGAAGAAAGTATTTTTATTCTGAGTTTAGAGGTAATCGTTTGTGTGTTTTTAACACCCTTAGATTATGTCAAACTGGTATTTGGGATTGTCTTTTTAAGTTATGCCAGCTTACTAGTCGTGGTTTATTTTTATTTGGCATATTTAGCGTATAAATCCCCAAAAACAGAAGTATATCTGCTGCTATTTTGTTTAACCTTGATTGGCTTTTTTGCGGGTGTAGATGTATTTCGTTTAAGTAATGCGGCAACGGCAAGTTTATATCAGCCATTATCACCGTATACCTCGCCAGTAATTACTTTATTTATTGCGATTATTTTAGGCATGCGCCTAAAAAGAAATATTCAAAAAATTGAGAAATTTAATCAAGATTTAGAGCTTAAAGTTTTTGAAGTCAGTGATGATTTAAAACGCAGTATGTCAGAAAAGCATTATTTAGAATTGGAAAATGTGCGTTTGCAAGAGCGGATTCATCTATCGCATGATTTGCATGATGGTTTGGGTGCATCTTTGGTACGTTCCATGATTATGGTCGACCAAAGCGAACAGAACATGAGTAATCAGCAGTTCTTATCTATGCTGAAATTACTGCGTGATGATTTACGTCAAATTATTGATAGTGGTTCTTCCATTGGTTCTAAAGTGCCTGAAAATCCTAAAATTTGGGTTGCGCCAGTACGTCATCGTTTTAGTCAATTGATGGATGAAATGGATATTCATTCCAAGTGGGATTTTCCAAATGAATGGGTGATTGAGCCGAATTCGTTACAGTGCTTAACTTTGATGCGGGTATTAGAAGAAAGTTTAACCAATGTGATTAAACACAGCCAAGCCAAGCATGTATCCGTCAGTATGCAATTTGTACCGCCTAAGCAATTGGTACTTAAAATTCAGGATGATGGTGTAGGTTTTGAAGCCAATAGCGTGCTTGAACATGGCATGAGTATTGGGATGCGCAGTATGAAAATGCGTTTAGAACGGGTTGGAGGGCAATTAAAATTAAATTCGACACCTGGCTATACGTTAATTCAGGCAGTTTTAACTTTAGATCCCGCTTATCTAAATTCCCCAAGATGAATTGATCATCTTGAGGGGGCTGAAACGAATATTTTAAGCGTCTTCAGCAGGTAACAACATTAAAATGGATTCATTGAGCAGTTGTACCAAATCTTCCAAAATATTTGCGTCGTAAAGGTTTTCATCGAGCAGCACGCGTTCACCATTGGCAATTTTTTGCAGCGTAGGGATAGATGCTTCTGCGACACAAATCGCTTCACCATTCGCCCAAAATAAAACTTCATCTAGCTGATTTGCATAAAGTAGGCGAGAGGCGGGTTCCAACATGATTTGATAACCCTGATCTAGCGCATCTTCTAAATCGCCTACACCTATTTCATCTACTTCAGGAATATTTTCAGGATATTTCGGTTCAGACATTAAGCTTAAAATCGCATCATCCAACACCGATGAGTTTTGTAAACGCGCCCACAATTCTGCTTTCAGATAATCCAATTCTGTCGCAGTCATTTCGCCAATTTGGGTACTTTTTTTACGAACAAGGTCTTGTAGTGGCGTGCGTAACATTTCATCGGCAGAGAATTTATCGCTCACTCGATCCATCATTTCACTAATATTCGGCATGCGGAAACCGAACGAGAACGTCAGACAATCATCTTCCGCCACGCCATAATGTGCCAAACCCGGTGGCACATAGAGTAAATCGCCAGGTGCAAGAACTTCATCAAAATTGACCTGCATTTCAGGCAATAATTTTAACGGTTGTCCTGCGACAAATTCAGTTTCAGCATCACACATTTGCCCAAGTTGCCAACGACGATATCCATAGCCTTGTAGCAAAAACACATCGTAGAAATCAAAATGCTGACCTACAGAGCCGCCTTTAGGGGCATAAGACACCATTATGTCATCACGTCGCCATTGCGGAATAAAAGGAAATTTTTTCCAAAGTTCAGCGAGATCAAAAGAGTAATGATCAACGGCTTGTACCAATAGCGTCCACAACTTTGGCATTTTTTGAAAATCAGCCTTAATGAGCGGTGATGATTTCACAGTCCATTGATTTGGATCACGATCTTTTTGTTTGATTAAACGGGCAGTCACATCTTCTTCAAGTGCCAGTTCCATTACATCACTAGGTTCAAGTAGGTTGGCAATTTCTGGGAGTGCATTGCGTACCAAAAGTGGTTTTTTTTGCCAATATTCACTTAGGAATTGTTCTGCGGTAATTCCGCCCAAAACATCTAAAGGTTGCGACATAAAATAGCCTAAGCAAGTTTTATCAATAATCTCAATATTGTCTGATTTGTCGCTGCAAAGGGCAAGGTGATTTATAGTCTTTATAAATATTCACGGCTGTTAAATTACACAGTTTTAAACTTAAGGAACCTGAATATTCAGCATTCTTAACATGCGGCATAACTGAATCATCGGCAGACCCATCAAAGTAGTTTGGTCATTGCCTTGCATGGCTTCAAACAGACTAATACCTAAACCTTCGCACATAAAACTACCTGCACAATGTAGCGGTTGTTCCTTTGCAACATATCGTGCAATTTCATTGTCGGTTAAGTTGCGGAATTTAACGGTGTAGTGTTCTACAACTGTTTGTTCAAAGCCTGTAGATTGCTGCTGCACACTCAGCGCAGTGCTGAAATAAACCGTTTGACCTGAATTGGCTTGTAATTGTTGTATGGCTTTTTCTGAAGTGAGCGGTTTACCTATAAAAATATCTGGCTGCTGTTCACGCCATGCCACTTGATCTGAACCAATTACAATCGCATTAGGATATTGCTGCGCAATATAGTGTGCCTTTTCAAAAGCCAAGCGTTGCGCTAAATCATCTGCGTGCAATTCACCCTGCGCAGATTCATCAATATCAGGAGAAATTGACTTATACGCCAAATGCAGACGATTCATCAATTGCTGACGAGTTTGACTGCCAGACGCTAAAATAATTTCAGGATGTTGCATCAGATCATCACACCGCATAATCCATCAAAATATCTAAAGGCACATAAGACAATACTGACTGATGACAGGCTTGAATTTTAATTGGTGGTGCTTGACCTGCCTGATAGGCTTCAACCCAACGGGTGACGCAAATACACCAGAAATCACCCGGTTGTAAGCCGTTAAAACCAACTTCTGGTACTGGCGTGATTAAATCATTGCCAATTTTTTGCGAGAAATTTAAAAAATCAGAGGTCATTTGTGCACAAACGGTGTGCTGACCTAAATCGGTTGGGGCGGTATGACAAAAACCGTTACGAAAATATCCAGTAATAGGATCAAAGCAACAACTGGCGAGAGGTTCGCCCAAAACATTTAAACGATTGATATTTGGATCGGGATGAATAGACATAAGTGCGAGAAAGATGGTGGCTTTTCTCTATCATAATCAAAACTTTTGCTTTAAACAGCAATTCTACAAAAGTTGCTAACCTTTTTCTGCATAATCATTTAAAATCGTGGCGTTTTGATATCAATAAAGTGAGCTATACATGAACTTTCAGCGTATGACTGACCTCGATTTAGCAGGTAAGCGTGTCCTTATTCGTGAAGATTTAAACGTACCTGTTAAAAATGGTGTGATCACCAGCGATGCACGTTTACGTGCGGCATTGCCAACGATTCAAGCTGCTGTTGCCAAAGGTGCAGCAGTGATGGTGTATTCTCACTTAGGTCGTCCTGTTGAAGGTGAGCCAAAAGCTGAACAATCTTTAGCACCTGTAGCTGCGTATTTAACCCAAGCATTAGGTCAAGATGTTCAACTGATCACTGACTATTTAGATGGTGTAGACGTTGCTCCTGGTCAAGTCGTTTTATTGGAAAACTGCCGTTTTAACCACGGTGAAAAGAAAAACAACCCAGAACTTGCCGCTAAATATGCAGCATTGTGTGATGTATTTGTGATGGATGCATTTGGTACCGCGCACCGTGCAGAAGCCTCTACTGAAGGCGTTGCACGTTTAGCACCAGTGGCAGCAGCAGGCCCATTATTGGCTGCGGAATTAGATGCTTTGGGTCGTGCCTTAAAAACACCTGAAAAACCAATGGTGGCGATTGTTGCAGGTTCTAAAGTATCGACTAAGTTAGATGTATTGACTTCATTGTCTGATATTTGCGATCAATTAATTGTAGGCGGTGGTATTGCCAATACTTTCCTTGCTGCAGCAGGCTATAACGTGGGCAAATCATTATGTGAAAATGATTTGATTGACACTGCCAAAGCAATTGCCGCAAAAGTTTCTGTACCACTGCCAACCGATGTTGTAGTTGCAGATGCCGCTGAAATTAATTTTGAAGATTTCTTGGGTTCATTGGCAGCAGCGAAAGCAACTGTGAAAAAAGTTGAAGATGTTGCAGACAACGATATGATTTTAGACGTAGGCCCAGAAACTGCAAAAGCATTTGCTGAAATTTTAAAAACTTCAAAAACAATTCTTTGGAATGGCCCAGTGGGTGTATTTGAAGTTGATCAATTTGGTGAAGGTACGAAAGCACTTTCATTGGCGATTGCAGAATCTGCAGGTTTCTCTATTGCAGGCGGTGGTGACACTTTAGCTGCAATTGACAAGTATGAAGTTGCAGACAAAATCGGCTATATCTCTACAGGTGGAGGTGCATTCCTTGAATTTGTAGAAGGTAAAACCTTACCTGCAGTTGCGGTATTATTAGAACGCGCTTAAATCTAGAAAATTTATCAATAATTTTTAAAAAGGTTGACTTCGGTCAACTTTTTTATATTTATGTCATGCCGTAGTCATCAAAATGTCATAAATATGCAATAAACTGTAGTAAATGAATGACCTAACTGTAGGAAATGACGATGATTCAAAAACTAACACTTGCTGCTTTAATTGCTGCATCTTTAGCCTTGACTGCTTGTGCAAAAAAAGAAAGCGCACCTGCGACTGAAACTGATGCATCTTCTGCAGTTGTAGATAACGCTCAAGTTACACCAGAACAACAAGCTGCAATCGACGCAATTGACCAACCAATCTTGGATGAAGGCAACACCGATATTCCTGAAGACGTTGCAAATGCACCTGCTGACGTTGCGACTGCAGACACAGAAGTTGCTGCTTCTGAAGCGCAATAAGTGCTGAAAAACGACAAATTGTAGTAATTTGTTTAAAAGTCCCTGCTTTTGCAGGGACTTTTTTTTGAAAAAGGCGATTTGTTGCTGAATTGAAACAAATCACAGGGTAGAATAACCAACATTATTTGGGAGGATATTATGGCTCTTATTTCATTGCGCCAGCTCTTGGATCATGCCGGTGAACATGCTTACGGCGTTCCAGCGTTTAACGTCAACAACTTAGAACAAATGCGCGCAATTATGTTAGCCGCAGATGCAACCAATTCACCTGTAATTGTTCAAGCTTCGGCAGGTGCGCGTAAATATGCAGGTGCGCCATTCTTGCGTCACCTGATTTTGGCTGCAATTGAAGAGTGGCCACATATTCCAGTGGTTATGCACCAAGACCATGGTACAAGCCCTGATGTATGTCAGCGTTCGATCCAACTAGGCTTTTCATCAGTAATGATGGATGGTTCTTTGGGTGAAGATGGTAAAACACCAACGTCGTATGAATACAACGTCGAAGTGACGCGTCGTACTGTGCAAATGGCGCATGCGTGTGGTGTATCGGTTGAAGGTGAGATTGGCTGTTTAGGTAGTCTTGAAACAGGTATGGCAGGTGAAGAAGATGGCGTGGGCGCAGAAGGCGTACTTGACCACTCTCAATTGTTAACATCTGTTGAAGAAGCACGTAGCTTCGTTGCAGATACTAATGTGGATGCTTTAGCGATTGCTGTTGGTACTTCGCACGGTGCATACAAGTTTACTCGTCCACCTACAGGCGATATTCTTGCAATTGACCGTATTAAAGAAATTCATGCTGCGTTGCCAAATACACACCTTGTAATGCACGGCTCTAGCTCTGTACCACAAGAATGGTTGGCGGTGATTAACCAATACGGCGGTGACATCAAAGAAACTTATGGTGTACCTGTTGAGCAATTGGTTGAAGCAATTAAGCATGGTGTGCGTAAAATCAACATCGATACAGATTTACGTTTAGCTTCTACTGGTGCAATGCGCCGTATGATGGCAGAACAACCAAGCGAATTTGACCCACGTAAATTCTTCGCAAAAACTGTAGATGCAATGAAACAAATTTGTATAGACCGTTATGAAGCATTTGGTACTGCAGGTAATGCAGACAAAATTCGCCCAATTTCTTTAGAGAAAATGGTTGAACGCTATAAGTAATTCTTAATTTGATTAAGAACTCGAAAGCCCACAGTCCTTGTGGGCTTTTTACTGATGAGTCCACAACTTCCAATCAAGAACAAAAACAATCTTCGAGCATGTCATGGAACTGATTGTAGCCGCAGCCTTTTGTAGTGTACTGGTCTCTATTTTATTAAAAGTCTGCAAAATGCAGGGTTTTAACCCTATGCAGATGATCACATGGAATTATGTCAGTGCCAGTGTGTTGTGTTTTTACTGGTTTAAACCCAACTTGGGCACGATCTCAATCCAACATACGCCGTGGTGGCTCATTATTAGTTTGGGTGTGTTGTTGCCGAGTGTCTTTTTAGCATTAGCAAAATCGTTAGACAGCGCAGGTATTTTAAAAACTGAAATTGCACAGCGTTTGTCAGTGGTTTTGTCTTTGGCAGCCGCTTATTTTATTTTTCAGGAAAATTTTAGCCAACTGAAAATTGTGGGAATCGCGCTTGGGATTATCGCAGTCTTATGTATTTTGTATTCGCATCGTGCTGCAGGGCAGTCTGCTAAAGCGCAACAAGGCATCTTATATTTGAGCTGTGTTTGGCTGGGTTATGCACTGATTGATGTTTTGCTTAAATACAGCACAGGTTTAGGACTGCAATTTGCAGTTGCGCTGAATTTGATGTTTGTATGTGCTTTTGTTTTGGCGATGGCTTATATCTTAATCCGCGATAAAAGCATGGGCAGTATGCAAAATATCAGTGCAGGTTTAATTTTGGGTGCACTGAATTTTGCCAATATTGCCTTGTATGTCAAAGCTCACATGCTGCTCAAAGACAGCCCTGCAGTGGTATTTGCAGGGATGAATATTTTAGTGGTGCTATTTGGCGTGATCAGTGGAGTATTGTTCTTTAAAGAAAAGCTGAAAAGCACGACCACTATTGGGCTAGGCTTGGCATTGCTTAGTGTGCTTTGCCTCGCTTATGCCATGACGGTTTAAGATAACTCAACATAAAGCGAAAAGGATGTCGCAATAAATCTGCAGTTTCTGCAAGACCATGCAGCATTGTGGTTCTATCGCAGATCGGGCAGCGCAGGGTTGGATAGCTTGGTTTGGCTTGATATAAATACAGTTTTTTACAACGTCGGCATTCTAGTTTTAGCGGCATTAAATTGAGCATCATACACCTCATTTTTATTTTTGATAGAGATTGAGTACAGATTGCAAATATAGATAAAGCAAAATTCAGACCAAAAAATAGGGACAAATTTTGTCCCTAGTGTTATCGCATGTTTGTTTTACAGTTGCGTGAAAATCTCGCGTTTATCAAGGCGTGATTTTGGCAGTTTGGCATTAAAATCTTGTTCACTACGATAGCCTAAACACAATAAAACCGAAGGAATCAGTCCTTGCTCAGTTAGTTGCAGTTCTTGAGTTAAAATTGCTTCATCAAAACCACCAATTGGCGTTGCGTCAATTCCTTCAATGCCTGCAGCCAAAAGCATTTGTCCGAGTGCAATAAAGGTTTGATTTTCTGCCCAACGCTGAATATCGCCTTTTTCATTGCGGTAGTAATCGACATAACCTGTGCGGCTGTCTTTCTGACCTTGTTTAGCGGCTTCATCTTTAAAGCGTCCACTAGCAGCATCCTGATTAAGCAGGTTTTCTAAATGTAATTCGCTAATGTCAGCTTTGGTGCAAAATAAAATGGTATGCGAAGCATCTAAAACTTTAGGGGCGTTATAGGCGTACTTTCCAACTAAAGCTTTAGCAATACGTTGTTTGGCTTCAGGGCGATCTGCAATAAAAAAATGCCACGGCTGAATATTAATGGAAGATGGTGCTAAACGCAGAATTTCTAATAAACGCTCAAATTGTTCTGCAGGAATAGTGCGACTCGCATCATAGGCTTTGGTCGTATAACGAGTTTGTGCAACGTTGAGCAAATCCATGAATCATCTCCATTTAAAGACTATATTTGGGGCAGGTGTGCGCCAAAAGCTTAACATGCCTCGCTATGCTAACGGAATGAATCCATGTGCTATTTATGCGGTTAAGATGAGATGAGCACGACATAAACATCTTTAAACTTAGTGTTAAATTCAATCATGCAAGACGTTTTCACTATTGGTTGTTTATAGCAAATAGGCGTTAAATATAAACTTGAGCATGGTGCATCCCAAAGGTGTATGGATGGAATATATCAATTATTTTAAGCGTAAATTAAAAACTCAGCAGCAAATTGGCTTATGGGTAGGTTTAGCAGATGCGTATGGCACTGAAATTGCCGCCAATGCAGGCTATGACTGGCTTTTAATTGATGGGGAACATGCACCGAGTGATTTAAGAACCACTTTGTCACAATTACAAAGTATTGCGGCTTATCCCTCTCAAGCGGTGGTGCGCCCGCCGATTGGCAGTGTGCAACTCATTAAACAACTGTTGGATATTGGCGTACAAACTTTGCTGATTCCTATGGTTGAAAGCGTTGAACACGCTGAGTTGATGGTCAAAGCGGTACGTTATCCACCTGAAGGTATTCGCGGCGTAGGCGCAGCTTTAGCACGTGCAACTCGCTGGAACAGTATTCCAAATTATTACGCGACAGCGCATGAAAATATTTGTTTGCTCATTCAAATTGAATCGGTCACAGGTTTAGAAAATCTGGATGCTATTTTACAAGTCGATGGGATTGATGGGGTGTTTATTGGTGCGGTGGATTTATCTGCCACGATGGGTTATGAAGGCAATCCGAACCATCCAGAAGTACAAGCCGCTGTGGTCGATGCGATTCAACGGATTCGTGCAGCAGGCAAAGCAGCAGGGATTTTATCGACCCAACATGAAGTGACACAAAAGTATTTGGATTTAGGCACAGAATTTGTGGCAGTTGGGGTAGATACCAGTGTGTTGATGACTTCGCTGCGTGAGTTGTTGGCTAAATATAAAGCTGATGCCGAAGTGATTAAAACGGAAGGTGGGTATTAATCTGCTAACTAAGTAGATTTTAGTTTGGTGTACCTGACGAAGTACCTTTAGCGTTGTATCCATTATTTTTATGTAAAGATGTTGCGCTTAATAGTTCCAGCTGCTCAGTTGCCAAGTTGCTAAGGCTTGACTTGGTTCAACTACTAAAATTAGTGCAGCATCTGCGCGCCAATCGCCTAATACAATTCTAGGTTTGCCGTGTTCATTGTGAATATTTGGACGATGCGTATGCCCATGAATTAACACATCTGCATGCTGCAAGGCTTGTGACACAGCATCTGCATTTACGTCCATGACATCATAACTTTTGATTTGATTGGCTTGCTGACTTTTTTTGCGGAAACCTTGTGCAAGTTTTTGCCGAAAAGCCAAAGGTGTTTTCTTTAAAATCCCTAAAATGATGGGATTGCGAATAATTTTTCGGAATTTTTGATAGGACACATCATCGGTACACAGCGCATCGCCATGTTCTAAACGCACCTGTTGTGAACCAATGTGCAGCGTGTACACATCGGGCAGGAGTTGTCCTGAAAATTGATCTAGAAATTTCTGACCCAAAGCGAAATCACGATTGCCGACAATAAAGTAAATTTGATTACCTGCTTGGCTAAATTGCTTTAAACGTGCAACAACTTCATCGAGCCACGCTGCGGTGTAATCATCGCCAATCCATGCATTAAACCAGTCGCCTAAAATATACAGTTGGGTGTTTTTATTTTGATAAGCGTCTAGCAAATCTAAAAACCCCCGAACAAGTCGAGGGTGATTTGGTGACAAGTGTAAATCTGCGATAAACAGATAGGTCACGAATTATTCCTTGGAATCTCCCGAAATCCCTCTTTTAAAAGAGGGATTTCTCCTCCCTAAACGAATTTTAAAGCAGTACTTTAAAATGATGTGCGTAAGCGAGGTCGGGTAAGATTCTTATTCAGCAATGATTTTTGCAGATTCAATCACCACATTTTCTAGTGGAACATCTGCGTGATAACCACGGTTGCCAGTACGCACGCCTTTAATTGCATCTACAACGTCCATACCTTCAACAACTTTACCAAACACGGCATAACCCCAACCTTGTGCAGTTTTGCCTGTGTGGTTTAAGAAAGAGTTATTTTTTACGTTAATGAAGAACTGTGCAGAAGCAGAGTGAGGTGCTTGGGTACGTGCCATTGCAATTGTACCAACATCGTTGCTTAAGCCGTTGTCTGCTTCGTTTTCAATCGCATCACGTGTTGCTTTTTCTTTGAAGTTTTCATCCATGCCACCGCCTTGGATCATGAAACCATCAATAACACGGTGGAAAATTACGCCGTCATAAAAACCATCACGAACGTATTCTAAGAAGTTAGCAACTGTAATTGGTGCTTTTTCAGCGTTCAATTCTAAAACAATACGACCTTTATTGGTGTTTAATTCGACTTGAGGAAAACTCATTGTGTAATCTCCTAAACATGGACACGAATGCCATGGGTTTTTTGGTTGAGAGAAGCATAAGCAAACTGTAAACTACAAGGCAAGTAAAAACGTTATTTTCTTTGTTAAAAACAAGGAAAAGCGTTCTAATGGGTGATGTATGCTTCACTACTGAAGTTTCTGTAACCTAGTTTATCCAATTTTATTTTAGAAGTGATTTTATTGCTATGAAGCCAAATGATGTTGTTGCATCTCTGCCAAACACCCCGACACCAAGTTCAAATGCCTCTGTCGATGCTGTGCAGCAAGAACAACAGCCGGGCTTGGACTTTATACGTCAAGTCATTACCGATGATATTGCGGCGGGTCGCACTCAGCAGGTGGTGACACGTTTTCCACCTGAGCCGAATGGTTATTTGCATATTGGTCACGTGAAAGCAATTTGCTTGAACTTTGGCATCGCACAAGAATATCAAGGGGTGTGTAACTTACGTTTTGATGACACCAACCCAGATGCAGAAGAACAAGAATATGTTGATGGTATTGCCAATGACGTGAAATGGCTGGGTTTTGAGTGGAATGGCGAACCACGCTATGCATCAAGCTATTTCGATCAATTATATACATGGGCAATGCAGCTGATCGAACAAGGCGATGCTTATGTCGATTTGCAAACCCCTGATGAGATTAAGCTCAATCGTGGTTCTTTTGTAGAGCCGGGTAAAAATTCGCCATATCGTGATACGCCAGTAGCAGAAAACTTGGCTTTATTTGAAAAAATGCGCAATGGTGAATTAGGCGAAGGTCAGGCAGTACTCCGTGCCAAAATTGATATGGCTTCACCAAACGTACACATGCGTGATCCGATTTTGTATCGTGTTTTACATTCATCGCATCACCAAACGGGCGATAAATGGAAAATGTACCCAATGTATGATTATGCGCATCCATTATCAGATGCCATTGAAGGCATTACTCATTCACTATGTACTTTAGAATTCCAAGACCATCGTCCATTCTATGATTGGGTGGTGGAAAAGGTGAAATCGGAGGCTGTGCCGCGTCAGTATGAATCTAGCCGTTTGAATATTGATTACACCATCACATCTAAGCGTAAATTGCGTAAATTGGTTGAAGGCGGTTTTGTGAATGGTTGGGATGACCCACGTATGCCAACAGTGGTAGGTATGCGTCGTCGTGGCTTTACACCAGAAGGTTTGCGTGATTTCTGTAAGCGTGTAGGTGTGTCTAAGTCGGATGGTATTGTGGATGTTGCAATGCTTGAATATTGCATCCGTCAGTCATTGGAAAATACTGCAGCACGTGGTATGGCGGTGTTAAATCCACTTAAAGTGACTTTGACTAACTTGCCAGAAGCATTAGATTTGGTCCATGCACGTCATCCAAATGTAGATATGGGTGAACGTATCATTCCGCTGACTTCTGAAATTTACATTGACCGTAAAGACTTTGAAGAAGTGCCGCCTAAAGGCTTTAAGCGTTTAGTGCCTGAAGGAGAAGTACGTTTACGTCATGCTTATGTAATCAAGTGTGATGAAGTGATTAAAGATGCCAACGGCGAAGTTATTGAGCTGAAATGTTCAATTGACCCTGAAACTTTGGGCAAAAACCCAGAAGGTCGTAAAGTCAAAGGCGTGATTCACTGGGTATCTGCAAGTAAAGGCGTTGCGGCAGAAGTTCGTTTATATGATCGCTTATTTACTGAGTCTGATCCAGAAGTGGGTGATGATTTCTTGGCGAATTTAAACCCCGAATCGTTGACTGTGGTACAAGCCATTGTTGAATCTGCATTGGCAACAGCACAACCAGAAGATCGTTTCCAATTTGAACGTGAAGGTTATTTTGTTGCAGATCAGTATGATCACAGTGCGGAAAAACCAGTGTTTAACCGCATTTTAGACTTAAAAGACAGCTTCAAACCTGGCAAGTAACACCTTATTTAAGTTTTAGCTTGCAACTTGAAAGCCCAACTTGATCAATTCAGGTTGGGCTTTTGGTTTTATCTATTTGAGGTTTATAGAATATTTTGTGAGATATACAGTGTCGCTAAAATGACTGCGATTAGCGGTTTTTATGCTGTTCCTGCTTCATCAGGATTTGCGGTAACTGCATTTTGGCTTTATCGCGTAGTTTCTTCTTAATATAGAGCACTAAAGCAAAGCAAGTGGTGGTCAGGGTCAGCATCATACTGTTCATATAACTCATCAATGAACTGACATAACCAATGGTGGTTAAACGATCCATCATCTTAAATACTTGCGGGCTGCTTTCCACACCTGTAATTGCCCAAGTGCATAAATGTTCACAGTTATTCATAATCAGATGATAATTGTTTTCATGCATTCTGGAGCGCATACGGCGTACCACTTTGCGGCCTTTATACTTGGGCGCATGATACGACTGCACAATAATATTTTTGCCGTGACTAAACTTTTCAATACTGGTCATTTCAATCGGGTGTTTTTTAAAAAGATGTGCAAAACCCGAATAGTGAATCACGCGACCACGCCCGGCATAGATACCATGATGGCTATAGCCGAAGTGTTTCACAATTAAATGTGCCCCTAAAGGAAATCGTGTTTTCTGCTTGAGCATCGTACGCTTGACCAATAAAGTAACATGAGTAGAGAAAAGAAATCAGGTTTTATAGTGTACTGCGTCTGAAGCAAATATGCGATAACCCATTCAGTTATATGCACAATTTGTAACATAGCAGGTATGGAGATGATAATGTTTTGTTCTCGGTGGAAGTGCTTATTGCTCTGTTATTTATTCTGCACGCCTACTGCACAAGCGGAAATTCGCGCATGGACGGTTAACAACAGTAAAATCAATGCAGATGTGGTGGAAGTGACGCAGTTGTCACAGCTAGGCTTATATCTGAAAGATCAGCAAGGGAAACCGTATCAGCAAATTTCACAACTACAAAAAAATCTACAGTCTTGTGAAAACATGCAATTTGCCATGAATGCAGGCATGTTTCATCCAGATTATTCGCCTGTGGGTTTGTATGTGGAACAAGGACGACAACTTAAAAAGCTGAACCGACAGCAACAGGGATGGGGGAATTTTTTAATTCAGCCCAATGGTGTACTGGCGTGGAATCATCAACGGGTGTTTTTAGGAACAACCCAACAATATGCCAATCAAGCGTTCAAAGCGCAGTATGCGACACAGTCTGGCCCAATGTTAGTTATTAATCGCCAGTTAAATTCACGTTTTTTGGCAGACAGTACTTCTTATAAAATTAGAAATGGGGTTGGGTTAAAAGACCAAAGCCTGTACTTTGTGATTAGCAAGACGCCCGTAACTTTTCATCAATTTGCCACCTTTTTTAAAGATGAGCTGCAAACGCCAAATGCCTTGTATTTAGATGGTTCGATTTCTACAGCGTATATTCCGCAATTACAACGTCATACTCATCCACATCGCAATTTAGGTCCAATTTTAGCTTATATAGATCATCAAGGCTGTAAACCCTAACATTGGAATTTGGTTTTGGCTTGGCTGAATTTATTGTCCAATAAAACCTAAGGCTGTGCCTTGCATCCTGCAGATTTTGACTGCTTCTTCGCTTTTCATTTGTTTGACTTCATTTTCAAATTGCTTTTTTTGTTGTTTAAGTTGCTCATCTGAAATACCCATGTTTTTAGCAAAACTTTCCATTTTCTCCCAAGTTTCGGCACATTCTTTCGGCATTGGGCTACAGGCTGTTAAACTTAGGCTGAGTAGGGCAAGACAGCTAAGGCTAGTTTTTTTCATTGTCATTTTCTCTGTTTGAATAATTCGAATTTATTGGTGTAATGATTATGTGTAGAAATATTAGCGCATGATTATGAAGATATGATTGACTGCGTTTGAAAAGATTAGCGTTTTTGTGCAAGTTCAAGCACGTGTCGCGATTTATAAAATTTATCGTTCTAATATATATGCAGCCATTAAAAAAGGCACTTAGTTCAACTAAATGCCTTTTTTATCATATTCCATTACTGGAATGGTAGATGCTGGAGTTCATTCAACTCTTTGCGGCTATAACCTCGCGAAGCGAGAACCTTCTTAATCCCGATAATGACATCTTCATCTGTGGCTTTGGTTAAAGCTTCGAGAAGTTGTTCATTTGTCTTGCAAGAGCAATCATTTTCAACACAAGCAATTTGATTTTTATGCTCGTTTTGCTGTTCTGTAGAGAACAACTTTTGCCAAAAACTCATAGAGCCTTCATTCACAACCTAACATAGATCGAAATATAGCCAATATAAAAAATAAATCAAGTCGACCTAAGTGATAAAAGCAGCAATCGAGTTGCAGAATTTTCGATGATATTGCATTTTTTTAACGAAATTATGACAGTTAAAGGGCTTGTAATGCTTTAACTGATTCATTTACATCATAATATTTACAAGTGCTAAAAAGGAGAACTTGTAAATATTGAAGAATAATGCAACAAATTGTTTAAATCTTTTCCAGTAAAACACCCGACTCAACATGATGGGTGTATGGGAATTGATCAAACAGTGCAAATTGCGTCACTTTATGGCTTTGACACAAGGTTTTTAAATTGTCATGCAATGTGTCTGGGTTGCACGAAATATAAATAATACGCTTAAAACGCTGTAGGAGTTTTAAGGTGTCATCGTCAATTCCTGCGCGTGGCGGATCGACAAAGACCGTATCAAAATCATAACTTGCAAGATCAATGTTCGCTTCTTGCAAGCGGCGGAATTCACGCTCACCGTTATAGGCTTGAGTAAACTCTTCAGCCGATAAGCGTGCCACTTGAATATTCTCAATCTGGTTTTGTTCAATATTCCACTGCGCTGCATATACCGAAGATTTAGCCAGTTCTGTGGCAAGTACACGACGGAAACGAGTCGATAGCGGCAGGGTAAAGTTACCATTACCACAATAAAGTTCTAATAAATCTTGCTCAGAATGTTCGGCAACCGTACATGCCCATTCCAGCATTTTTTGGCAAACTTGCGCGTTTGGCTGGGTAAAGCTGCTTTCAATTTGCTTATAGGTATAAGTGCGCTCAAAAACCTGTAATTGTTCAACTACATACTCATCGGATAGCACGAATTTTTGCCCACGGCTGCGTCCAATCAGTTTAATGTTTAATGCTTTGCTCAAAGCTTGGGCTGCAGGCTCCCAATCAGATTCAAGTTTGCGGTGATAAAGCAGTGAAACCAACATTTCGCCACTTAAAGTCGCTAAAAAATGCACTTCAAATAAACGAGCCGATAATACGGGATCGGCTTTCAGGGCGGCTAACAGCTTTGGCATTAATAAGTTAATGCTGCGGTCTGCAATCGGAAACTCATCTACACGAATAACTTTTTTCTGCTTATCTTCACTGCGTTCAAACATGGCATAAAACAGATCATCTTCAATATGCCAAATTCGGAACTCTGCCCGCATACGGTAGTTGTGTTCTGGTGAGGCAAATACTTGCAAGGCAGGCGGGTTATATTCGGCAAATTGGGCAGAAATACGGGCAACTTTTGCATCAAGTTGTTGCTGATAAGATGAGGTCATATGCAGTAAACATCACAAACACAGAGAAAGAGCGATGGTAACAAAGTTTTAAAGAGATACCTAAAACTATTATGAAAATGATGCAATCCTGCAAGATGTCAAAATAGCCTAAGCATGTTGATGACATCTTACAAGTGGAAAAATTTAGATACTGTAATTACTTTAAACTTGATGTAATTGATCGAACAATTGCTGCATGCCCTCAGTGGCAGTTTTGGAAATCCGTTGAAATTGAGCAGGAATTTGGGCTTGCATGGCTTTTGGGTCAATATAATAAGCCTGACAATTTGCAGGAATTTCGTGTACTAATCCAGCAACAGGGTACACCACCAAACTTGTACCAATCACAATAAAAATATCGGCATCTTGAATCAAATCCAGTGCTTCTTCATAGGCAGGAACTGCTTCGCCAAACCAGACCACATGCGGACGTAAAGGATAGCCTTGTGGGCAAAGATCCTGTTGCAAGTTCAGCGAGTCACCTTCAATTGGAAAAAATTCTGTCGTGTATTGTGCATGAGGCCCTGAGCTTTTGGCTAAACGAATATTGCCGTGTAAATGCAAAACTTCTGAACTGCCTGCACGTTCATGCAAATCATCAATATTTTGGGTGATCACTTGTACATCAAAATCATCTTCAAGTTCAGCAATTAAGCGATGCGCCAAGTTAGGCTGCGCATTAAGAATGTTTTTACGACGTTCATTATAAAAGCGTTGGACTAATTCAGGATTCCTTGCCCATGCTTCAGGACTTGCGACATCCTCCACGCGATGTTTTTCCCATAAGCCATCACCATCTCTAAAGGTGTTGATTCCACTTTCTGCGCTCATACCTGCACCCGAAAAAACCACTAATTTACGCATGTTTTATTCTCTTGATGGATGGTTAGATTTGAGTATAAGTGCCGAAAATAGAAACACAAATCTACAGCTCATTTTTTCAGAATTTTAAGTATCTAAATATGTGAAAGTTTAGTGCTGTCTATAACTTTGCTGAATAATTGAATCAAAGTTCACTTTTTATTGCTTGTTATTTCATTTTAATGATAGAACATAAAGTAAAGTAGTATGACGCTACAAAATCAAATATTGATGAACCAGAACCTATAATAATGTGCAGAGGATGCCATGTCACAACACAATCCATCGCCAAATCACACGCCTGCAACTCACAGTGAAAAAGTGAAATTTGATTGGAAAGATCCTTTTTTGCTTGAACAGCAATTGACTGAAACCGAACGTATGATTCGTGATAGTGCCTATGCTTATTGTCAGGAAAAATTACTGCCGCGGGTACGTGATCAGTTTAGACATGAAACGGTAGATCGCAGCATCTTCCGTGAAATGGGTGAGCTTGGTTTGTTAGGCTCAACCATACCTGAACAATATGGCGGTGCAGGTTTAAATTATGTGAGTTATGGGCTAATTTCACGTGAAATTGAACGGGTCGATTCAGGTTATCGTTCAATGGCAAGTGTGCAAAGTTCATTGGTGATGGTGCCAATTTATGAGTTTGGCAGTGAAGCACAAAAACAAAAATATTTACCCAAACTCGCTTCGGGTGAATGGATCGGATGTTTTGGTCTGACTGAACCTGATTTTGGCTCCGACCCTGGCAGTATGAACAGCAGAGCACATAAAGTTGCAGGCGGTTATCGTTTACACGGTGCGAAAATGTGGATTACCAATAGTCCAATTGCCGATGTATTTGTGGTGTGGGCAAAAGAAGTTTCAGCAGATGGGCAAGTGGGTGATATTCGCGGTTTTATTTTAGAAAAAGGTTGGGATGGACTTTCTGCACCAATCATTCAAGGCAAGGTTGGTTTACGCGCTTCAATCACAGGTGAAATTGTCATGGACAATGTTTTTGTGCCTGAAGAAAATATGTTACCTGAAGTGCGTGGTTTAAAAGGGCCGTTCACTTGTTTAAATAGTGCACGTTATGGCATTGCTTGGGGTGCTATGGGGGCGGCTGAGTTTTGTTGGCATACTGCGCATCAATATACGATGGATCGGATTCAGTTCGGACGTCCTTTGGCGGCCAATCAGCTCATTCAAAAGAAACTTGCCGATATGCAAACCGAAATCGCGCTGGGTTTACAAATTGCTTTACGTTTTGGTCGTATGAAAGATGAGGGTATTGCTTCACTCGAAGGTACTTCGCTGATTAAACGCAACAACTGTGGCAAGGCCTTAGAGATTGCTCGTATGGCGCGCGATATGCTTGGTGGGAATGGTATCAGTGATGAATATGGCGTGGCGCGGCATTTGGTCAATTTGGAAGTCGTGAATACCTATGAAGGGACGCACGATGTGCATGCGCTAATTTTAGGTCGTGCGCAAACGGGTATCGCGGCTTTTGCCAATTAAATCTAGATCTAAACTAAATCTAGGTCTAATGATGCTACGGTGGAAAATATTGCAAACCACATTTTCCACCGTTTTACTTTAGCTGTTTAGTTTTAAAAATTGGCTAATTTCCTGATTAAATTTCAACGGTTCGGTCAGTAAAGGGGTATGCCCAGATTGGTGAAATATGACTTGTTTCGCATTCGGCATAGCTTCTACCACTTGACGTTGTCCTTCTGCCGCATACAAGGTCGATTGTGCGCCTGTAAAAAAGACTGTCGGACAACCCAGTTGAGTTAAAGCCTCACGATAATCTTCCTGATGGTGTAAATAATTGTCGATATACCAGCGTAAATAATCTAAACGCTGTGTAGGTAAAATATAGCGTTGTAAAACAGGACGTTTGACGGCCAGTTTAAATAAAAACGGACTGATTTTATTGCTGGCTTGTAATTCTATAAATTCTAGCCAAAGTTCGACTAAGTTTTTACGCTGCAACACATCCATTTGTTGAATATCAGTATATTGCGCGTGATCATGTAAAAACTCGGACAGATGAATCAATAACTGTTTAAATTGTTGATGTTGATTGCCAAATAAGCCATAAGGCCAGTTTTCATCTACCCCAATTTTTGGTGCTTGGTCAATTTGTAAATAACTGCTTAAATGCGCAGCCAATTGTCCATATTGCATGCCATGCATGGCAGTGGTTGCCCCCATGGAATAGCCAATCAGTTTAAATTGTTGCAGGCTCTGTTGTTGAAGCAGACTGTTTAAATCTTGCCAATGGCTCGAAATAGCATCCAGTTCTGGAACGGCACACAGGTTTGAACCCCCAAAACCACGCCAGTCTGGAATAATAAAACGATACTGCTTTTTATGTTGATACAGAAATGGCAACCATTGCCAACTGTGCATGCCTAAACCTGAAAGCACAACCACAGGCTCACCTTGACCAAATTCACGTACAAATAGAGCTTCGCCATCGGGCATGCGGTAAAAAGGCATCAGCATTTCCTTGCATGGTTGTAATTAAAGATGCGTTATTCTTTATAGCATAGCCTGATCATTTCTGTATGGTGAGCAACCCTGATTTCACATTGATGTGGTTGCTATTACTTAAAAATATACTTTTAAGATGAGGCTTCGGCATCAAACTTTTTCAGTTCAGGAATCACATTTTCTAGCCATTCAATCCAGCCAATTTCCTGATCTATCCCTAGCTGCAAAATCATTTTATGAATATACAGGGTACGGTTGTTCGCAGGTGCTTGGCTAAAGTCTTTGGCAAAAATCTGTTGATAGGTGTGCAACTTGGCTTTGTGAAGCAGCAAATGTCGTTCTAGTTCGGGTAAGACGCTGTTGCCGCCAAGTTGGGCTTCGGCACGTAAACGTACCATAAGTTCTTCGCGTAATTGTGCAGGCGGGCTTTGCTCGACCATCCAGTTTGCCAGTTCATGCCGCCCCAAAGCTTCTACCTGATAGGTTTTGCTACGACTGCTAGAATCTTCATCTTCTAAGGTTGAAATCCAACCTTTTTTCAGCATTGTATTTAGTTCGCGATAAATTTGTTGATGGGTCGCATTCCAGAAAAACCCCATAGAGCGGTCAAAACGGCGTGCCAATTCAATACCGTTACTGGGTTTTTCAATTAAACTGGTCAATAAAACGTGAGCGAGCGACATAAACAGAGCAACTTTATTTTTTTCAGCTTTAATTATGCAACATGTTGCATAAAAATTAAATCTAGAATATAAAAGTATGCAACAAGTTGCATTAAGCATAAAACAGCCAGCATTTTTGCCAGCAGGGAGATTCTATGTCTGACTATCCACATTTACTTGCGCCTTTAGATTTAGGCTTTACCACTTTAAAAAATCGGGTCTTAATGGGTTCAATGCACGTTGGACTAGAAGAAGCACTGGGTGGATACGAACGTATGGCGGCTTTTTATGCAGAGCGTGCCAAAGGTGGCGTTGGGCTGATTGTAACAGGTGGTATTTCACCGAATGATGCAGGCTTAACTTTTGCAGGCGGCAATAAACTTGATACTCGTCAAGAAGCAGAAAAACATAAAGTGGTGACTCAGGCTGTGCATGATGCAGGCGGCAAAATTGCTTTACAGATTTTACATACGGGACGTTATTCCTATCAGCCCGATATTGTCGCACCGTCAGCAATTCAGGCACCGATTAACCCAAGTAAACCACATGCACTAACATCGGCAGAAGTACAGCAAACCATTGCCGACTTTGTGAATTGTGCCAAATTGGCACAATACGCAGGCTATGATGGTGTAGAAATCATGGGTTCGGAAGGCTATTTAATTAATGAGTTTATTGTTGCGCGTACCAACCATCGTGATGATGAATGGGGCGGCAGTTATGAAAACCGTATTCGTTTCCCAATTGAAATTGTTAAACGTACCCGTGCAGAAGTGGGTGAAAACTTTATTATTATTTACCGCTTGTCGATGTTGGATTTAGTCGAAGGCGGTTCGAGTTTTGAAGAAGTGGTGCAATTGGCACAAGCGATTGAAAAAGCAGGTGCAACCATTATCAATACAGGGATTGGCTGGCATGAAGCACGTATCCCAACCATTGCTACCAAAGTCCCTCGCGCAGCTTTTACATGGGTGACAGAGAAATTAAAAGGTTTGGTTAAAGTGCCACTGATCACTTCAAACCGTATTAACACCCCTGAAATGGCTGAGCATGTTTTGGCTGCAGGACATGCCGATATGGTATCGATGGCACGTCCAATGTTGGCAGATGCTTTCTTTGTGCAAAAAGCAGAGCAAGGTCGCAGTGATGAAATCAACACATGTATTGGTTGTAACCAAGCTTGTTTAGACCATATTTTCTCAATGAAGATTGCTTCATGTTTGGTCAATCCACGTGCTTGCCATGAAACAGAACTCATTTTTAAAGAAGCAACACAGACTAAAAAAATTGCGGTGATTGGTGCAGGGCCTGCAGGTTTGAGCTTTGCAACCTATGCTGCAGAACGTGGGCATCAGGTGACGATTTTTGAAGCATCGAATCAAATTGGTGGGCAGTTTAATATTGCTAAAACCATTCCTGGTAAAGAAGAGTTTTACGAAACTTTGCGCTATTTCAAACGCCAAATTGAGCTGCAACCGAATATTAAATTGGTATTGAATCATACGGCTAGTTTTGAACAATTGCTCAATGCTGACTTCGATGATGTGGTTGTGGCAACAGGTGTAACCCCGCGTCAATTGGATATCGCAGGTATTAATCACCCTAAAGTGCTGAGCTATATTGAGGTATTAAAAGAGCGTAAGCCTGTAGGTCAACGTGTTGCGATTATTGGCGCTGGTGGTATTGGTTTTGATACTGCAGAATATTTAAGCCATGAAGGTGAAAGTGGTAGTCTAAATCCTGAAAAATTCTACGATGAATGGGGAATTGATACCAATTATGCGCATGTCGGTGGTTTAAAAGCAGCAAAAGTTGAAGAATCGCCACGTGAAATTTATTTATTGCAACGTAAAGCATCATCCGTGGGTGCTGGCTTGGGTAAAACAACAGGCTGGATTCATCGTACAGGTTTAAAAAACCGTGACGTTAAAATGATTGCAGGGGCAAGTTATGACCTGATTGATGATCAAGGCTTGCACATCACCGTCAATGGTCAAAGTACAGTGCTCGAAGTTGATCATGTGGTGATTTGTGCAGGGCAAGAGTCTTACACCGCCATGTATGAGCAATTACAGGCAGCAGGCAAAAATGTGCATTTAATTGGTGGGGCGAAAGAAGCAGGCGAGTTAGATGCCAAACGTGCAATTCGTCAGGGTGCTGAATTGGCAGCGAAAATTTAATGTAATTCCTTCTCCCTCTCCTTTGGGAGGGGGCTGGGGAGAGAGTTAATAATCGCTTCTGCCCAGTGCAGCAGTGCTTCAGTCTCACTCAGGGACTCTGCATAGAAATGAAATATCAAAACAAAAAAAAGGAACTTAACATGACTTTGGAAACAACAAAATTAGCGGTACAGCGTTGGCATACAATGCTGCAAAACCATGATATGTCTATTTTGAGTGAATTGCTGGCAGATGATGTGGTGTTTCGTTCACCTGTAGCGTACCAACCTTATGCGGGTAAACAAGTGGTATTTTTTATTTTGACCAATGTAATTCAGGTCTTTGAAAACTTTACTTATCACCGTGAGTTTTATACTGAAGATGGTTGCAATGTTGTACTTGAATTTTCCGCCAATGTGGGAGATAAAAAACTTAAAGGAATTGATATGATTCAATTCAATACACAAGGACAAATTGTGGACTTTGAAGTGATGATTCGCCCGAAAAGTGGTTTAGAGGCATTGGCTGTGCAAATGGGACAACGTATGGCTGCCTTTATGCCAACCGAAAAATAAAATACCGCGTGTGTATGGCAATGAAGTTGTTTTATAGAAATCGGTTTCGGGTTGGCATGCTTGAAAGTGCATGTATTGCTTGGGAGTAAAATGATGTCTACATTACAAAAAATAGCGAAAATTACACAAGCGGTTTTAGATCAGGTCACAGGCGCAGATTTACCGACGTTGTATTATCATCCACATGGAGAAATCCGTCGGGTATTGGATTATTTACCACAGCTCAAAGAAAAATACCGTCCAACACCGTGGCTGTCCAATACACATGCGCATCTTTTATATTTTGATTTAATTAAAAAGAAAACCATTCGTCAGCAGTATGATCGGGTTGATCAACTCACTATGCAAGATGGCGGTATCACCGCAGTTGCTTGGGTGGGTTATGACTTACCTGCAGATACTCCCACAATTGTTTTAATGCATACCATTACAGGTTCTTTGGAAAGTATGCGTGAGTTGGTGCGCGATTTACATCAGCAGACACAGTGGCGTATTGCCTTATGTTTACGTCGTGGGCATGGCAATTTACCTATGCCTGTACCACAAATGAATCTGTTTGGTTCGACGCATGATTTGCGTGAACAAATAGTGTTTATTCAGCAACAATTTCCACAATCTGAATTATATGCTGTTGGTTCTTCCGCAGGGACAGGATTATTGGTGCGCTATTTGGGCGAAGAAGGCGAGCAAACCCCAATTAAAGCCGCGTTTGCACTGTGCCCAGGATATAACACTGAACTAGGCTTTCAGCATGTGCATCCTTTTTACAGTAAAGTGATGACCAAAAAATTATTCCAGTTTTTTATTCAGCCCCATCAGGACATTTGGCAAAACGTAAAATCTTTATCGCAAGTGTTAAGTGCGACTACACTGGCAGAGTTTGAAAAGGCGTATTTTGAATTGGCGGGTTTTGAAGATTATGACAGCTACACACAAGCCATTAACCCAATTTATGTGTTTGAGAATGTCAAAATTCCGCTTATGGTTTTAAATGCAGAAGATGACCCAGTGTGCCACATCAAAAACTTTGATCCTTATAAAGAAACCATACGGAAAATGCCAAATATTATGGTAGTGACGACCCGTAAAGGCAGTCATTGTGGTTTTTATGAAGGTGTCGGTTTTACTAAATCTTGGGCATCGCGTTTAATTTCTAATTATTTTAAAGTGCAATCGCAGTTGCTGCAGGCAAGTTAAAGTGAAGCGCACAAACCTATATAGAAATAGGTAGCTGTATTGCAAATGTATTCACGAGTTATCTCAGCGAAGACTCATCCAAATGAATAAAAAACCCAGTACACAATGACTGGGTTTTTTAACGTCAATTCAAATCTAAGATAAGAACTTACACCTTAAAACTGACTTTAACTTAAAGCTTAGTTTTAAGTGAGCACTTAGTTCTCAAGTGCTGGGGTTGCAGCAGCAATCGCAGCGGCAACAGCATCATCTTCAGATTGAGCACCTGTGTTATTGCTTGGACGTGCTTGAGTTGGTTTATCTTCTGCTACAGGAGCTGCCGCTTTCGGCGCAGGCGCAGGTGCAGCAGCAGGTTGAGCAGGTGTTTCACGACGGATTTCAGTTGTGGTGTTCGCTGTTTCAGTGCGCTCCACTTCTACCTGTGCAGGCGCTTCTGGTTCAGCATCTTGAATGTTTTCAACAGGTTCTAGTGGTTCAAATTGAGCAGTTTCAGTAGTTTGTTCAGTTTGAACCTCTACTTGTTCTTGCTCATCTTGCTTTGGCTGTTCTTTTTTTACACATGCAGTTAATAACAACGCCGTTGCAATTGCACCACAAATTAAAAGTTTCTTATTCATAATTGCACAAAATAAAAGATCGGATAGACGGACGTATTATAGCAATAAAATGACAGATGAAAATCCTCTCAAGAAGTTCTAATTTTTTATAGGAAATGCTGATAGAATAACCAATTGTTTATTGTTCTATGAATTGATGCGGAATGACTTTGCTTTATTGGTGCAGAGTAAAGTAAAATTGCGCAACATTGCAGGCCGATTTAGGCTCGATTGTACGAGAAACCCAATGACCCATTTTATTTTCGTGACTGGTGGTGTAGTTTCATCACTAGGTAAAGGTATTTCAGCTGCTTCAGTTGCTGCACTTTTAGAAGCCCGTGGTTTAAAAGTAACCATGGTCAAAATGGATCCATACATTAATGTCGATCCAGGGACAATGAGTCCTTTCCAACATGGTGAAGTTTTTGTCACAGAGGATGGTGCCGAAACTGACTTAGATTTGGGTTATTACGAACGTTTCTTGCGTCGTGCGAAAATGACCAAGTTAAATAACTTTACATCTGGTCGCGTGTATCAAGACGTTCTAAACAAAGAGCGCCGTGGTGATTACTTGGGCGGTACTGTTCAGGTGATTCCACACATTACCGATAATATTAAAGAACGTGTACTTCGCGCTGGCGAAGGCTACGATGTCGCAATCGTAGAAATTGGCGGTACAGTAGGCGACATTGAATCTCTCCCATTCATGGAATCTGTACGTCAATTGATGGTGGAATTAGGGCATAAGCGTACTATGCTCATGCACTTAACTTTATTGCCATATATCAAATCTGCGGCAGAGTTAAAAACCAAACCAACTCAACACTCAGTTAAAGAATTGTTATCTATCGGTATTCAGCCAGATATTCTCATCTGCCGTACTGAACATGATGTTGATGCTGACACTACCCGTAAAATTGCGTTATTTACCAACGTAGAAGCACGTGCGGTTGTGGTATGTAAAGATGCCAAAACCATCTACCAAATTCCGCGTACATTCTATGAACAAGACGTTGATGATTTAATTTGTGAGCGTTTTGGCTTCAATGATCTTCCAGAAGCAGATTTATCTGATTGGGATAACGTAGTTGATGCATTATTGAACCCTGAATACAGCGTTCGTGTGGCGATGGTGGGTAAATATGTTGAACTGCCAGATGCCTATAAATCTGTAAACGAAGCATTATTGCATGCGGGTATTCAAAACCGCGTCAAAGTTGAAATTGATTATGTCAATGCAGAAGACCTTGAAAGCCAAGACGTTAATACTGTACTTAAAGATGCCGATGCAATTTTAGTTCCGGGCGGCTTTGGTGAGCGCGGTACCGAAGGTAAAATGCAAGCCATCAAATATGCACGTGAAAACGGTGTCCCATTCTTGGGAATCTGTTTGGGTATGCAATTGGCTGTGATTGAATATGCACGTAATGTGGCAGGTATTGCCGATGCAAGTTCAACAGAGTTTAACCGTTCGACTAAGTCGCCACTTATTGGTTTGATTACTGAATGGTTAGATGAGCGCGGCGAAGTTCAACAGCGTTCTGTCGATTCTGACTTGGGCGGCACTATGCGTTTAGGTGCACAAAAATCTGAATTGGTTGAAGGTACTAAAACTCGTGAAGTGTATGGTTCTGCAGAAATTGTAGAGCGCCATCGCCATCGCTATGAAATGAATAACCGTTATATTCCTGTGCTTGAAGAAGCAGGTCTTAAAATTTCGGGTTATTCACCAATTCAGCACTTGGTTGAAACTGTTGAAATTCCGCAACATCCTTGGTTTATTGCGGTACAATTCCACCCAGAATTTACCAGCTCGCCACGTGATGGACATCCATTGTTTGCTGGCTTTATCGGTGCGGCAAAACAACAGCATCAAAAAACCAAATAAGATGGCTTTAGGGATAAACTAGGAAGTTGAAATGTCACAATTAAAACCACAAGAAATTGTACGTTTGGGTGATATACAAATGGCGAATCATTTGCCATTTGTATTGTTTGGCGGCATGAATGTACTTGAGTCTAAAGACCTTGCATTTGAAATTGCTGAAACTTATGTGGATATTTGCACACGCTTAAATATCCCGTATGTATTCAAAGCCAGTTTTGACAAAGCCAACCGTTCTAGCCTGAACTCATTTCGTGGTCCCGGTTTAGAAAAAGGCATTGAATGGCTGGCTGACATTAAAAAGCATTTTAATGTGCCAATTATTACCGATGTGCATGAGCCGTATCAGGCTGCGCCTGTGGCAGAAGTGGCAGATATTATTCAGCTTCCTGCGTTTTTAAGTCGCCAAACCGATTTGGTTGAAGCGATGGCAAAAACTCAAGCCATTATCAACATCAAAAAAGCACAATTCCTTGCGCCGCACGAAATGCGTCATATTTTGCATAAGTGTTTAGAAGCAGGGAATGACAAATTGATTCTTTGTGAGCGTGGTTCAGCATTTGGTTACAACAACTTGGTTGTCGATATGCTGGGCTTTGACATCATGAAAGAAATGAATGTACCTGTGTTCTTTGATGTAACCCATGCTTTGCAAACTCCGGGTGGTCGTGCAGATTCGGCAGGTGGTCGTCGTGCACAAATTACCACCTTGGCACGTGCAGGTATGGCAACTGGCTTGGCAGGTTTATTCCTAGAAGCACATCCTGAACCAGAGCAGGCAAAGTGTGATGGCCCATGTGCATTGCGTCTATCACAACTTGAGCCGTTCTTGGCACAGCTTAAAGAATTGGATACCTTGGTAAAAGGTTTCCAAAAGCTAGATACACACTAAATTAGATCCATATTAAATTATAGACTCATTGATGCCTAAAGCATCACGTTATTAATCAACTGAGGAATTGTTCATGAGCCAAATCGTTGACATTCGTGCACGTGAAATTTTGGACTCTCGTGGTAACCCAACCATCGAAGCAGACGTAATCTTAGCATCTGGCGTAGTTGGCCGTGCATGTGCACCATCAGGTGCTTCAACTGGTTCTCGTGAAGCTCTAGAACTTCGTGATGGCGATAAAGCACGTTACTTGGGTAAAGGCGTTAAAACTGCGGTAAATAACGTCAATACTTTAATTCGTGATGCTTTACTTGGTAAGTCTGTGTTTGAACAAAAAGACATCGACAACACCATGATTGCGCTTGATGGTACTGAAAACAAAGAAAAATTAGGTGCTAACGCAACTTTAGCCGTGTCTTTGGCTGCTGCGCGCGCTGCTGCTGATGAAAAGAAAATTCCTCTTTTCCAATACATCGCAGACCTTCGTAACAACAGCATTTTAACCATGCCTGTACCAATGATGAACATCTTAAATGGTGGTTCACACGCAGACAACAACGTTGATATTCAAGAGTTCATGATTGAGCCAGTGGGCTTTACTTCATTCTCTGAAGCATTACGTGCTGGTGCAGAAATTTTCCACTCATTAAAATCTGTATTGAATCAAAAAGGTTTAAACACAGCAGTGGGTGATGAAGGTGGTTTTGCGCCAAACTTACGTTCTAACGAAGAAGCAATCACAGTTATTCTTGAAGCTATTGAGAAGACTGGCTACAAAGCGGGTTCTGACATCATGTTGGCGCTTGACTGTGCATCTTCAGAATTCTACAAAAATGGTCAGTACATTCTTGCAGGTGAAGGCAACAAAGCATTCACAAGCAACCAATTCTCTGACTATTTAGCTGGTCTTGTAAATCAATATCCAATTATCTCAATTGAAGATGGTTTAGATGAGTCTGATTGGGAAGGTTGGTCTTACCTCACTTCGATCTTAGGTGACAAGATTCAATTGGTCGGTGATGACTTGTTCGTTACTAACCCGAAAATCTTACAACGCGGTATCGATGAAAAAGTAGGTAACTCAATCCTGATCAAGTACAACCAAATTGGTACTTTGACTGAAACGCTTGATGCAATTTACCTTGCGAAAGCCAATGGTTACACAACTGTTATTTCACACCGTTCAGGTGAAACTGAAGATTCTACAATTGCGGATCTTGCAGTAGGTACTGCAGCAGGTCAAATCAAGACTGGTTCACTGTGCCGTTCTGACCGTGTAGCAAAATATAACCAATTACTTCGTATTGAAGAATTGACGAATGCTGCATATCGCGGTAAAGCTGAGTTCAAAGGTTTGAACTAAGCGAAATCAGTAGATGTCATTATTAAATGTATTTGACTCCAAAGCGAGTAAAGCATTGTTGGGCCTTGCGATCTTTTTGATCGCAGGGTTTCAATATTTACACTGGTTTGGTGAAGGTGGTTATCGTGACCATGCTGCACTGACAGAAAAAATCCAACAACAAATAGAATTAAATACAGAGCTGAAGGAGCGCAATCGTGTACTTGCAGCAGAAGTTTATGATTTAAAAAATGGGGTAGAAGCCATTGAAGAGCATGCCCGTTTAGATTTAGGCTTAATTAAGCCACATGAAACCTTTGTGCAAATGAGCACCATCAGCACACAATATAAACCAATTTATATTCAACCAAATTCCACAGTAGATTTACGCACCAATGAATCACAACAACCTGCAGCAGCAACCGCCCCGACACCCTAAACTTTGGGCGGTTATTCCCGCAGCGGGTTCTGGTAGTCGTTTTTCTAGAACTGAACTTAAACAATATCAGTATATTCAAGATCAAACAGTCTTAGCGCACAGCATCGCACGTTTAAATCACTTGCCTTTAGCGGGTTATGTTTTGGCGATTGGTCAAGCAGATGATGTAGCGCAAAACCTAAACTTGGCACAAAAAGAAAAAGCACATTTTTGCGTAGGTGGTGCAGAGCGAGTGGATTCAGTCTTAAATGCACTGCATTATTTATCTGAAATCGCCCATGCAGATGACTGGGTTTTGGTGCATGATGCAGCGCGTCCTTGTGTGACAGCTGCTTGCCTTGAACAGTTGTATCAGACTGCACTGGCAACAGATCAAAGTGCAATTTTGGCTATTCCAGTGCGTGATACTTTAAAAAAGGTAAGCCAAGGCACAAAAATTGAAACCACGGTAAGCCGTGACCAACTTTGGCAAGCGCAAACTCCGCAAATTGCTAAACTTGATGTGCTTAAAACAGCCATTGAATCTGCATTAAAACAGCAATTGACGATTACCGATGAGGCCAGTGCTTTAGAAGCAGCAGGGCAAATTGTAAATGTTGTGCACGGTCGTTCGGATAATATTAAAATCACCTATCCCGATGATTTAGAGCTGGCACGTTTAATTTTAGCCTCACAACAACATGGATGATAAAAATCTAGTGTAATTAACACCGCGTTAAACTTGAATCTTCAACGATTAAGCTTTAATGATTCACTCTGTGCCGCTTTGCTTCTATAATTGTCCATCCTGTCTATTTTAAATACCTTTGAGTCGCATGAATCCATCGCAGCAGTATCGTTTTTTACGTCACTCATTACGTGATGGTAGAAGCATTAAAAATGATTCCTCACGCTGGACTAAATTACATTTAGATCCATGGTTGCTGTGTTTTCTGATTTTAAATGCGATTCTGGGTTTAATGGTGGTATATAGTGCCACCGCGCAAGATATGGGGATGGTGCTGCGTCAAGCAACCAGTTTTGGCATTGGTTTTATCGCCATGATTATTTTGGCGCAAATTCCGCCTAAGGTATATCAAGCTGCCAGTCCATATTTTTATATCTTTGCAGTCATCATGCTGGCTTTGGTTTTGGTCATTGGTGAAACCCGTATGGGGGCAAAACGCTGGATCAGCTTGCCGGGTATTGGCAGTATGCAACCCAGTGAATTTATGAAATTTGCCATGCCATTGATGATGGCGTGGTATTTTTCGCGTCGTGCTTTCCCGCCTAAATTGATTCATATCATTGTCGCTTTAGTGATTATGATGATTCCTTTTGTCTTGGTGGCATTGCAACCCGATTTAAACATTGGTTTGATTATTCCCGGTGTCTTTGCGCTATTTTTAAGTGGCATGTCATGGCGATTAATCTTAGGAGCAATCACTGCATTGGCGCTCGCAGCACCATTGCTTTGGATGTTCTTTTTGCAGGAGTACCAAAAGAAAAGGGTACTCACCTTATTTGACCCAGAGTCGGATGCCTTGGGGGCAGGCTGGAATATTATTCAATCTAAAATTGCCATTGGTTCAGGCGGCTTTACAGGTAAAGGTTATTTAGAAGGAACGCAATCACATTTGGGTTATCTGCCTGAACATCATACTGACTTTATTATGTCGACCTATGCCGAAGAATTTGGTTTTATTGGCGTATTTTTACTGTTCAGTTTGTTTGCTGCCATTATTTTACGTTGTTTGATGATTGGGATGAATTGTTTCCATAATTTCGGGCGTTTGTATGCAGGCACGGTTGGTCTTACTTTCTTTTTCTTTGTATTTCTAAACTCAGGGATGGTGAGTGGTATTTTACCTGTAACGGGTGATCCATTGCCACTTATGAGTTATGGTGGAACGGCAGTCATTTCCATGTTGGCGAGCATGGGGATTGTGATGTCTATTCATACCCATCGTTAATTCAGAATCCATGTGAAAGGTGATGTGGGTGCAAGTTGCTATCATCATCTTTTTCACATTTTGTGGCTCTAAAATAGCCTAAGCAAAACAGGATAAGCACAAAAAAAATCTCTATAATATCCAATAAATTTACTTTATTTATTAAGCAATAATTTAAAAAGAACAGCATAACAGTAACACAGAGCACCCCATGACCCATTTAATTTTTATTGCACTTTTCCCTTTGATTGCCTTAATTGCAATGGGTTATCTGCTTAAGCAATCACGTATGTTGGATGAGCCATTTTGGAAGGGTGCAGAAAAGTTAAATTACTATATTTTGTTTCCTAGCATGTTGTTTTTAAACCTCGCTACAGCAAACATTGAAGCGAAATCAATCGCACAGATTTTGTTTGTGGTGGGTATCGTGGTCACATTGGCAAGTTCTCTGTTGTACGCTTTACGGCATTATTTTAAGACACCTGCGGCACGCTTTGGGGTGTATATGCAAAGCATGGTGCGCTTCAATACTTATATTGGTTTAGCATTAGTCGTAGCTTTGTTTCAAGCACAGGGCATGGCACTGTTTGCAATTATTCTGGTATTTTGCATTCCATTGGTCAATGTGCTATCGGTACTTGCTTTGAGTGATACCAAGACTTTGCAGCCACAGCAAATTTTATATGCACTGATGAAAAACCCACTGATTTTAGGCTGTATAGTCGGTGGTTTGTTTAACATATCAGGGCTGAGTTTGTGGATCGGCGCAGAGCATTTTATTCGGCAGATTGCTTTATGTAGTTTACCATTAGGGCTGATGTGTGTAGGGGCAGCACTACAGTTTAATGGTTTACAGCGAGACTTAATGCCTTTGGGATTAAATGTCGTTGGTCGCTTGCTCTTTATGCCTGCTTTGGCATGGCTTGTTTGTTGGGGTTTGAAACTACCAGTTTTAGAAACACAAATACTGGTCTTGTTTTTTGCTTTACCGACAGCATCTGCCGCTTATGTTCTAACACAGGCTTTAGGTGGCGATAGTCGTTTAATGGCTTCAATTATTAGCTTGCAAACCGTATTCGCCGCATTAACTTTGCCAATTGTGTTGTGGTTGCTCATTTAATCTGTCTAATACAATCTATTGTTCAGCATTAATCGTATAAACGATAGATGCCCGCAAAGCGTTCACAACCTTTTTGTTTGGTTTGAATTTTTAAGATTGCTTTAGAATAATTAAACTCATAACTGCAATCGTGCTCATTGTCGATGATTTTGTTTTTTTGATCAGGTGTTGTATAAGCTAAAAAGGCAATACTTTGGCTTTCAAGGCGGTTATTTGGATTGCGATAAGCAATACCTTCAATTTTAATGCTGTTTTTATTGAGCTGATGAATTTGTAAATGTACGGGCTGCGCAGCAAATTGACCATTTTCATATTTTAAATAATGTTGAGTCATGCTTTGATTCATAGAAGTGAAAAAATTCAGTTGATCAATTCTAAAATCAAATTGCTGAGTATAACAATTTAAGCTTTTGCATTGCTGTAAGCGTTGGATCCACAATTGCTGAGTATCTTCTAACAAGCGAATAGGCGCATCACTCATCAAATAAGCTGTTAAATGTTGATCACTTAATTTTTCACGCAATTCTGAGAAATTTTCTGTGCACACCTGCGCCAACTTTTTATTGGGTGTAGATCTACAATCAATCCCTTGTGCATAAGAGAAAGATGAATATAAACAGCCAAATAACAGCAGTGTACTTAAGTTTTTGATAAGATGAATCTCAGATTTCAACAGCATGATCGCTTATACTTTCACTATGTTGCGCTAGGTCTAATATAGCGAAATCGAAAGTATGAATACAAGATTTCAATGATTTATTTCTACAGGAGTTGAACATGGTTGCACAGATTCGTATTGGACAAGGATTAGATGTTCATGCCTTTGAAGCGGGAGATTTTGTGACGCTTGCAGGTGTTCAAATTCCTCATACACAAGGTTTAAAAGCACACTCAGATGGTGATGTAGTGCTGCATGCACTATGCGATGCATTATTAGGTGCTTTGGCGCTGGGGGATATTGGGCAGCATTTTCCAGATACCGATCCAAATTATAAAGGTGCAGATAGTCGGGTATTGCTTAAACAGGTTTATCAACTCATTTTAGACCGTGGCTATAAACTGAATAACGCCGATATTACTGTGGCGTGCGAACGTCCTAAACTTGCACCGCATACGCTAGAAATGTGCCAAAGTGTCGCTGATGTATTGGATGTAGAGGTCACACAAATCAGTATCAAAGCGACAACCACTGAAAAATTAGGTTTTACTGGGCGTCAGGAAGGTATTTTAGCAACAGCGACTGTATTGATTTCTCATACAAAATAATCGCGTTAGAATTTTATCTATACAATCTGCTGAATTAAGAAAGTTCAGCAGATTCTAAAGCTTGTTGTAAATCTTGCGTGGCTTTACGACCTTGTAATTGCAAAGAAACGGCGTGAATTAAGCCTGTCCAAGTTTCATTGGGTTTCCAGATATCATGTAAAAAGTCTTGAGCCGTTGCAATATCCACATCCATAAAATATTGACGATACAAATACATTAAACTACTGACGTGGTTGTTATTGCTGCAATGTACCCACACCATTTGGCTTTCTAATAAATGATTGACCAAATCGAGCAATAATAAACATTGATCAGAGGATGGTGTTTCCCATGAAATTGGCAGTTGAATATAGTTTAGTCCAACATCCAGACAAATTTTGTCTTCATGGGGAAGGGCGTGTTCCGCATCACTTTCAGCCAAATTAATGACAGTGCCAATACCATATTCTTTAATTTGTTTTAATTCTTCAGCCGTAGGCTGACCTGAAGAAAACAAACGCTCATGAATGAACTGGAAATTTTTAATTTGGCTAAGTTGGGTTTCAATGTCATTCATGCGCGCAGAATTTCCTATGCTACAAATAGAAACGCCATCATGAAGATGGCGTTTTTAAATCTTAACGATTCACTAAAACGTCTTTTAATGCTTCATGCATTTCAAGCAATGCTTTTTCAGTGGTATCCCAGTCGATACAACCGTCAGTCACAGACTTACCATACTCTAAATCGCATAAGTTTTCAGGAATATCTTGACGACCACCTTTCAGGTGACTTTCGACCATAATCCCAACAATAGACTTATTGCCATCTAAAATTTGCTCAGTGATATTTTTTAATACCAATGGCTGTAAGAATGGGTCTTTGTTTGAGTTAGCATGGCTGGTGTCAATCATGATTTTGGTGCTGACTTTGGCTTTGTTTAATGCATTTTCAGCATCTGCAACAGAGCCTGCATCGTAGTTAGGCTTGCCATTACCACCACGTAAAACCACGTGTGCATACGGGTTGCCGCTAGTACGAATTACTGAAACCTGACCTTGATCATTAAGACCCAAGAAGCTGTGACCGTGTTTTACCGACTGCATGGCATTGGTAGCAACTGTTAAGCCGCCATCTGTACCATTTTTAAAGCCGACTGGAGAAGAAAGACCAGATGACATTTCACGGTGCGTTTGGCTTTCTGTAGTGCGTGCACCAATTGCAGACCAAGAAATTAAATCTTGATAATACTGCGGAGAGTTTGGATCAAGTGCTTCAGTCGCACATGGCAAACCTTTTTCATTTAACTCAAGTAAAAGTTTACGACCAAGACGCAAGCCTTTTTCAATGTTAAAAGAGTCATTCATGTCTGGATCGTTAATTAAGCCTTTCCAGCCCACTGTAGTACGTGGTTTTTCAAAATAAACACGCATCACAATGTAAAGAGAATCTTTTACTTTTTCGCTTAATTCTTTTAAACGATCAGCATACTCATGTGCAGCAACAGGGTCATGAATAGAACATGGACCAATCACCACAAATAGACGCTTGTCTTTACCATCTAAAATATTGCGGATTGTTTCACGACCACGAAGAACGGTTTGATAAGCATTTTCAGTTAAAGGTAACTCAGTTTTTAATTCTGCAGGAGTCACGAGTGGCTGAATACTTTCAATATTCACGTCATCGATGTCTGATTGTGTAAGAGGATTAGACTGTAAAGTATTCATTGCCGTCACTGGTTTGATGATACAAAAGATTGTTTAATAGTCTGAATATAACATGAATTTCACTATGTTTTGTTATAAAAAGATGAATACTTCTTTAAAAAATAAGTGATGAATCGGGTAGATAAATTAAACGGTCTGTTTTGGCAAAATTCTGTCAGATAAAGCTCATTATTGGCTGGCTTGTGCTTCAGAAACTGCTGTTGCAGTTTCTGGGGTGCTAATCGGTTTTGTTTTCACAGGATTAACCATAAAGTTAATTCCGAGAATAAATAAGGTAATACCTAAAACCTTACGAATCACTTTTTCAGGTAAACGTGAACTAACTAAAGTCCCCACCACAATTGCAGGAATCGAGCCAACCAACAACCAAACCAATAGGTGAAAGTCGACATTGCCTGAACTCATGTGACCTAAGCCTGCAACTAGGGTAAGTAAGACGGCATGCACGACATCTGAACCGATAATACGAATCATCGGTAGATTCGGGAACATCAGCACCAATGCCATGATGCCAAAAGCACCTGCACCCACTGAAGAAAGTGTGACAAATACACCCAGTACAACTCCCATAATTACAATGAGGGCACGCTTATCTGCAGCCTGTAGTTTGACCTTTTCAAGGTCTTGGGTCATATCGGGCAATTCTTGTTTATGGTATTTATTAAAAAACGTTTCAATTTGACTGCGAAACACAATTGAGATGCCAGTTAAGGTCAACATAAAGCCCAGTACCACGGTCAGTACCATTTTGTAATGGGTAGATTGGCTTAAATAATTCTCTAAAACCCAGTGGGTCGCAAATGAAGCAGGGATACTGCCCACCGCAAGCCAAATGACAATGGGCCATACAATATTCATTTTTTTGGCATGAACCAATGAGCCGCAGAATTTTGAAATGGCGGCATAAAGTAGGTCTGTTCCAATTGCGATATGCGGTTCAATTTTAAACAAGCTGATCAGAATGGGAGTCATCAGTGAACCGCCACCTACGCCAGTCACACCCACGCAGAAGCCGACCAATACACCTGCCAAAATAAACTCTAAAGGACCAACCATGAAGATATGCCGAAGTCAAAAATCGTGAATATATTATGACTTTTGGCAATAAGCTGTTGTCTTGATTAATGATTTACTTATTCTTAAAACAGATATAGTCAATGTGGAAAATCAGTGCAAAAGATCGCAGATTCAAGCCACGGCTTACTTTCTGTTTCTTACAAAATACAGTGGCTATGCTAAAATGCGAAAATTCATATCCATTAAAATTTAGAGGACAAAACGCTTGCAAAATCGGAAACTTAAAATAGGTATCGTTGTGGGAGAAGTATCGGGTGATACTTTAGGGGCACAACTCATGCGACGTTTTCGTGAGCAAGGCATTGATGCAGAGTTTGAAGGCATTGGTGGTCCGCAAATGATTGCGGAAGGGTTTAAAAGTTATTATCCGATGGATATTTTATCGGTAATGGGCATTGTTGAAGTACTGAAAGATTTGAAAAAACTCTTTGCAGTACGAGATGGTTTGGTCGAAAAATGGACTCAAGATCCAGTTGATGTCTTTGTCGGGGTTGATGCGCCTGATTTTAATTTACGTCTTGCCAAAAGTTTAAAACAGAAAAACTTGCCAATTAAAACTGTACAATATGTCAGCCCTTCGGTATGGGCATGGCGACAAGGTCGAGTGCATGGCATTAAAGCCAGTATAGATTTGGTGCTGTGTTTATTTCCGTTTGAAAAAGCCTTTTTTAAAAAATGGGATGTGCCTGCAGCCTTTGTCGGACATCCTTTGGCGAGTCAATTGCCGTTGGAAAATCCAATTGCTGCAGCAAAGCTCGAATTGGGTTTAGACCAACAGCAACAATATATTGCACTCTTGCCCGGTAGCCGACGTGGTGAAATTGAGCGTTTAGGGCCGTTAGTTTTAGATGCGGCTTATATTTTGACGCAAAAATATCCGCAGTTTAAGTTTCTAATTCCTGCAATTAATGATGCACGTAAACAACAAGTTGAAGCGTTATTACAGTCTTATCCGAGTGCATTACAAGACAAAGTGCAATTGATGGAAAATCGTGGCACAGAATCTAAAATTGGACGTCAGGTGATGAATGCGTCCGATATAATTGCACTAGCTTCAGGCACGGCGACGCTAGAAGCAATGCTATTACATCGTCCAATGGTTACGTTTTATAAGCTGAATCGGATCACGTATTGGATTGCGAAACTGTTGGTGAAAATTCCTTATTATTCATTGCCAAATATTATTGCAGGTAAAAAGGTGATTCAGGAGTTAATTCAGGAGGATGCAACACCTGAGCGTTTAGCAGTAGAAATTGAAAAGTTAATTGATATCGAAACAGCACAAATTCAGGTGATGCAGCATATCACTATGCATAAGCAATTATTGTCCGATAACAGCGAAGACCCTGCACAAGCAATTTTGGCGATTTTAGATCGTTAAACTGTTCATTTCGTGATTGCATTGTTGTTTTGGAACTGCTGCCGATACTGGCTAGGTGTTAGCTCGAATTGCTTTTTAAAAGTTTGGCTAAAGGCGGTTTCGGAAGAATAACCGACACGATGGGCAATTTGTTGAATCGACAATTGTCCTTGCTGTAAATAATGCGATGCCAAGCGTAGCCGATGTTGTTGTAAGTATGCCAAAGGCGGCTCACCAATCACCTGATTAAACAAATTGGCAAATTTAGAACGTGACATGCAACATTGTTCTGCCAAACTTTCTACCGTCCATGCTTTTTCGGGTTGACCATGAATAGCTGCGAGCGCATTGGAAAGTTCAGGATGTGCCAAAGCGCCGAGCCAGTTATTTGAGTCATCAAGCTGAAAAATATAATCACGCACACATTCAATCAGTAAAATACTGACCAAGTGATCTAATATTTTATCCCGTCCCGGTCGGATTTGATGACTTTCCACCGCTAAAAATTGCAAGCCAATTTGTAACCACTCGGGCGCTGTGCTGCACATGATATGCGGAATATGCAGATATTCGGGTAGGGCACTTAAAAGCGGTTTTGCCATGGTGGTGTCCATGTGGCATTGAATCACCAAAATAAATGCGTCTTCAGCTTGTGTGTGATTTATCGTGCCAAAATTTATTGACTGCTGTGACTGAATTTGAAATAAATCCGAAATATCAAAGTGTTCTGTCCAGTGAGTGTCTGCAGTTGCACTTGCGTAATGACTGCAACCCGATGGAATCAGGACAATATCACCTGCATCAATGTGAAGGTGTGTCTGTGCAGATAAATGGATATGCAGCGAGCCTTGTAGTACTACATAAGCCAGCATTGCCCCTTGGTCACGATATTGAAATGACCAATCTCCTTGAGGATTTAAATAGATATATTCTGATTGGTGCAGATGTATATCATCAAAAATTTTACTTAAAGCATCCATATTTTAAGCATAAATCATTATAAAAAATAAACCTGTGATTTCAGGACAATATAGCGCATTTTTGCGCCAAAGACTTTTGCATAGCTTTTTTGGACGTCTGCAACTGTTCATTCTCGTGTCTTTCCTCAAATATATAGGTAGAACAGCGTAGAAGGAGGAAAATAAGATGAACGCACCACTTCATTTGCTTAAAGAGATGGAACAGGATGTTCCTTATAAAAGCGCGGCTCAACTCGATAAAAAGCGTTATTTATGGTTGATCAGCCCATTTTTACCTGTATTGGGGATGGGGATTTTGGCGGGTTATCAATTCGCTCCGAAGCCTGCGAAAAAAGTTTTTGCTCTAGGTGGCCCTTTATTATTGCATGTGATTATTCCAACAATTGATACTTTAATTGGTCAAGATGCCAATAACCCAAGCAATGAAGATGTGAAACGACTTGAGGAAGATCGGTATTATTCGCGTTTGGTGAAAAGTTTTATTCCTTTGCAATATGCCGCCAATATTTATGCAGCTTATTTGGTTGGACGGCCACAAACCTCGTTAGTCGATAAAATTTTTCTGGGTATTTCCATGGGGATGGTGAATGGTATTGCTGTCAATACTGCGCATGAACTCAGCCATAAATCTTCAAAAATAGATCACTTACTGTCACATTTGGCTTTAGCACCAACAGGATATAACCATTTTCGGGTTGAGCATCCGTATGGGCATCATAAACGTGCTGCGACACCTGAAGACCCTGCATCTTCACGTATGGGAGAAACATTTTATGAGTTTTGGCCCCGCACGGTAAAAGGTTCGTTTAAGTCTGCACTGCAAATTGAAACTCAGCGTTTAAAACGTAAAGGCAAAAGTTTTTGGTCGAAAGACAATGAATTATTACAAGGCTGGGGCATGAGTGCGGCATTTCATGCTGCATTGTTGGCGCGTTTTGGTACTGGGATCATTCCGTATTTGGCGACACAGGCTTTTTATGGCATTAGCCTGTTTGAAATAATTAATTATATAGAACATTATGGCTTGCTTAGACAAAAAGATGCGCATGGCAAATATGAGCGCACTATGCCTGAACACAGCTGGAATAATAACAATATTGTGACCAATTTGTTTTTGTATCAATTACAACGTCATTCCGATCATCATGCTTATCCAACCCGACCATTTCAGGCTTTGCGACATTTTGATGAAGCGCCTGAATTACCAAGCGGTTATGCCAGCATGTTGCTGCCTGCCATGATTCCACCTTTGTGGTTTAAAATTATGGATAAACGTGTATTTGAACATTATCAAGGCAATTTAAACAAAGCCAATATTCAGCCTAAACGCCGTGCACGAATTTTTAAGAAATTTGGTGTGGTGGATAATTGATTGAATTATTAAGATTATTTTTTAATATTCATTTTGATATTTCTTTTGTATATATCTTTCAAAGGAAAGATTGAGATGTATACCAGATGTCTATTTTCACTCATCTTACTATGAATTGACTTCATCTCATTTTGGCGCATAATAAAGTTATATATTTATATAATATTGAGGTGGGTATGATTCATACAAACTTGAGAAAAGTAGGTGGTTCGGTCATGCTTGCCGTACCGCCTACATTATTAAAAAGTTTAGGTTTAGATGCGGGAAAGGAAGTTTCTCTGAGCATTGTGAATGGTAAGTTAGTGGTCGAACCTAAAGCGAAGCCATCTTATAAATTGGCTGACTTGCTGCAAGAGCATCAAGCTTTAGCATTAGAGCCAGATGCGTGGCATGATGTAAAAGCAGTTGGGCGAGAAGAAATCTAATGAATCAAGGCGATATTTATTTGATTTCATTAGATCCAACACTTGGACATGAACAACAAGGTAAGCGACCTGTATTTGTTATTTCACCTAAGTCATTTAATCTTATTACTAAAATGCCGATTGTTTTGCCTATTACTTCTGGTGGAAACTTTGCACGAAATATGGGTTTCGCTGTAGAGCTTATTGGTGGGAAAACTACAGGTATTGTGCGTTGTGATCAATCTAGAGCTTTAGATTTTGAAGCTAGACACGCGCGGTTTTTAGAATCCTCGCACGCAGATGTTTTGGATGAGGTTTTAGCAAGATATATCGCAATTTTTTCACCTGAAGATTAATTTATATCGAAAAAGACAGAAATTTATAGCAATATTTCTATGAAAATCTGTCTTTTATCTTACTTTACTATATGCCTTAAATCATAAAATCACTTGAGCTCACTCGAACTTTTACCTAATTCACGACGGGCAATAATCAATAGCTGAATCTGTTGCGTACCTTCAAAAATATCTAAAATTTTCGAATCACGTGCCCATTTTTCCAATAACTCATCTTCGTTATAACCCACCGATGCAGCTAACTCGACACACCTGAGCGTGATTTCATTACACACGCGACCAGCTTTGGCTTTGGAAATAGAAGCTTCGCGTGAGTTAGGCTGTTTATTGTCTGCCATCCATGCTGCTTTGAGCATCAATAAACGTGCGGCTTCCCATTCTGCTTCCATCCGATAAGTCTGTGCTGCGATATGTGAACACTGTAAATAGGGCGTGGCATAATTTGCATCTAATTGGTCTTTAAAAATTTCCTTAATCCGCTCTAAAGCGGCTTTGGCACAACCAACGGCCATAGCTGCCACCAAAGGGCGAGTGTTATCAAAGGTTTCCATCACACCTGCAAACCCTTTGGCAACATCAATTTCTGTATTGCCTAAAAGGTTGCTCGCAGGAACACGGCAATTTTCAAATCGAATTGTTGCTGTGTCCGAGGCTTTAATCCCTAATTTATATTCTAAGCGTTCCACGGTCATGCCAGGTGTGCCCTTAGTCACAACAAAGGATTTGATCGCAGCACGTCCCAGTTTTTTGTCTAAGGTTGCCCACACAACAACGGCATCGGCGCGGTCACCAGAGGTCACAAAAATCTTTTCACCATTTAAAATATATTCATTGTCTACTTTGGTGGCAGTGGTACGAATAGCCGCAGAGTCAGAACCACAGTTGGGTTCGGTAATTGCCATGGCTGCCCAAACACCATTAAAGCGTTGTAATTGTTCTTCATTGGCCACCGCAGCAATCGCAGAATTACCTAAACCTTGGCGTGGCATACTGAGTAATAAACCTGTATCGCCATAACACATTTCGACAATACTCAGTGCGGTAGACATATTTACGCCATTTTTGTTACCTGTAGATGTGTCACCACGTTTGTTGACTGCTGCACCTGCATTCATGCCATCGCCTGCTTGGTTCATGCCATCAACCAAGGCTGCAAGCATGTCTAATTCTTTCGGGTAGGCGTGTTCGGCTTTATCATATTTTCTTGAAATGGGACGTAATACATTTAAAGCAACTTCATGTGCCTGATCGACCAACATTTTGAATTTTTTTGGATTTTGTAAATTCATGGGTGTATTCCTTATTTTTCTAGCTGGCTATCGTTTATTGATGGTGTGAGATTAGGCATGCAAGCCTGAATGCATAATTGCAGTTGCACGTAAATCACGATACCAACGCTCTACAGGATGTTCTTTGGTAAAGCCATGACCACCTAAAATTTGCATACCATTGGTGGCAATTTGCATAGATTTTTCTGCACAGAGCAGACGTGCTAAATATGCTTCACGATGAAAATTCTTACCCGATTCGGCAAGACTTGCTGCATTCAGCAACAGCATACGCATGGCTTCAATTTCAATGGCCATATCTGCAATCATAAAAGCCACACTTTGACGATGTGAAATCGGTTCGCCAAATGCAGTGCGCTCATTGGCATAACGAATACAATAACTTTTCACTGCTTCACAGCAACCAACTGCCATGGCGCACCACATGAGATTACCTAAATCTAAAAATGCGCTGTAATCAAAATCATCTGTGCCTAAACGTGCTGCAGGTGTCTGATTAAACTTTAAAGTCGCGGTTTCGCAGGCTTTTAAGCCCATTGCAGGCGCTGCTTTAAATTGAATAGAAGCATCACGTTGCACAATGAACACATCGGCTTGACCATTTAGCTCTGCACTAACCAAAAATAAATCTGCTGTTTCGGCCAAAATCACCAGCGTTTTTTCACCTGTAATTAGGTACTGTCCATTTTGCAAAGTCGCTTTGGTTTTTAGCTGATACGGATTAAACGCAGCAGTATTTTCCTGAATCGCAAAAGTGGCTTGAAGTGGCGTTGGATGGTTCGCGTCTGTTTCGGAAAACGCAGATAAATACTGATTTTGAACCTGTTCTGAACCCCAGCGAGTTATGGCATTCATTACGCCAAATGTGGAAAGTAATCCTGCGGTTAAGCCAAAGTCGCCACGTGCCAATTGTTCGGAAATTAAAATATGGCTGACAATATTGTGTTCAGTGGCAACACCGCCTAAAGCTTCGGGCAGAGCATAGGTGTTCAAACCTAAATCTGTGCTGTATTGCCATAATACTTGTGGGAATTTCGCATCATGATCTGCCTGATGTGCCAATGGATAGATCACTTCTGTAGCAAATTGCTGCATGGCATCGACCAGCATTTGCTGTTCTTCACTCAATGACAAATCAAATAAATCTTTGGATTGACGTGTCAGTCGTTGTTGCGGTAATTTTTGTGTGCTTTTAAATTTTTTTTGAGTGGTTTCAAAGGTTTTAAAACCTGCTTTGGCTGAGTGATATAGAGATTGTTCAACCCATTTGCGTAATTTGAATTGATCGAGCAGATCACTCGATGCCATTTTAGTGAGTAGCGCTAAGCCGAATCCTTGGGCTTTGTTTATCATTTGACTCATGATTGTGTTGTCCTACACAGAGAATGCTTGTTTTTTATGCTGACATGCAGACTATAAAAAAACTATGTCATTGCTGACATGCAGAATTGTCAAAGATAAACGGTAAAAATTTTCTTATAACTGGACTAATATGTGGATTTTTATAGATTATTAATTTTATAGAAATCTACGCTTTTAAAATAAATTGACCTAAATGACAATTGCATCGAGTGGGCAACAATCATTTAGGTCTATATAACAGCTTTGATCAAAGAAATAAAAGTTGGGACTTAAATAAACTTTTGAATCATTTTGCGGACATTGGTTTTCGCATCAATCACGGTCATAAAGGTGTAGGCACCAATAAATTTACGGCTAATAAACATAAATTCTTTAGGCGGCACACTAAAGTAACGCGAAGCCATCGATTTAGATGCTTGTTGCATGACACGGCTATGCAGCTGACTTTTTTTCCAGTCATAGCGCGATTGTTCATCCATCACGCCTGCAGGTAAATCGCGGTTATTGTCTAAGTGACTAAAGGCTTCGGTTGCCAATAGAAACACTTTTGCCATGTCAGGTTTAATGCTTTCAGGGATGCTGTCAAAAAACTCATAACCCGTCATGGCATTCACCATCATTTGTGGGTCGTGGTAATAACCCGCCTTGATCAAATTACGCGCCACAGTCAGCAAGTGTTGATCAAATTGACGAATAGCACCAAAGTCGAGCAGTACAATTTTATCGTGAATATCTTCACCATTACCTAAGCGAACTAAGTAGTTGCCAAAGTTCGGGTCAGTCTGCATTTCGCCCCATTCAAATACTTCACGCACAGCAATTTCTAAAGAGGCTTCGCCTAATTGGTTACGGCGTTCTTGAGGTAATGAGAGCATGACAGGGCTGTTAATCGGTACGCCACGTTCAAAGGTCATACACAGCACTTGGTCGCTACAGTATTCATCCACAATTTGCGGCACAATGTAGCGCGGATCATCTTTTAAACGGGCAGCAAAACGACGTGTCGTTTCCGCTTCAATTTGATAGTTGACTTCACGATGCATCATTTCACGCACTTCATCAAACCACTGATCAAATTCACGGGTTTGCGGCACCATGCGTGTCAATTTGAGCATATTTCTAAATAGGCTCATGTCTGAGTCAATCGCATCTGCTACGCCTGGATATTGGATTTTTAATACCAACTCCAAACCATCCGACTTGCGGGTCGCGCGGTGAACTTGAGCCAAAGAGGCTGTACCTAATGGCTCATGATCAATGGTGAGATCATCAAGTTTGGCACCTAACTGTGCCTGTAATTGCTGTTTAATCGCAGGCCATGCCAATGCGACAGTCTGGTTATTCAGCGTGTTGAGTGCTTGCGTAATTTCTTCAGGTAAAAAATGTTCGCCGTACAGCGCCATCATTTGCCCAATCTTCACGATAGAGCCTTTGAGTTTGCCAATTTCAGCCACCAAGTAATCGGCTTGTTCTTTCATGGCTTTTTTTCGTTTACGTTCTTTTTCTTCTTCGCTTGAAAACATAGAGGTGGCATTCGAGGCTGCCCATCGTGTTCCTGCAAGTAAAGATGCCTTTGCGATGGATAAGCGTCGATCCATAGAGGAAGTCTTGAGTTGTTTAAGCTTATCGTTCTGATCTGACATTAAAATCAATCCTTAAATCAGCAATACGCAGGAAAATTAGATTGTAACGGATATTAGCGCGTCTTAACGTATTAAAAAAGTTCAACTTGCTGAACGACGAGTTTCCTCGTGAAAAAAGTATGAAAAACGGCTTAAAAGTACTTTTACATCCGATATTGCACTTTGGTTTCGGCTTTTTTCATCAATTGCGCTTTGTTGTCTTGGATAAATTTGAGAATCATCAATTTTACAGAATCGTGTAAAAAACCATGCGCATATCCCTTAACAATAATCACGCTGGGCAAACTAAAAAATAGATATTTGGCATCATCTAATGACGAATTTTCAAAAATGCCGTTTTCAATCAAAATTTGCTGAAAAAATTGTTTTTCAATCAAGACTGCTTCGGAGTGGTTGTCGTTCCAATAGCTTTGGCGCATGGCCATCAAATTATTGTGTTTGTAGCTCATAAGGCTGAAAGTTTCATCTATAAAATGAGTAATTCAATTATTGGGATATTGTCACATTTTTCAATGATTGTTGTGCATTTATCATAGACTGAATCATAAAAAGCAGGGGATTGACTATATGCTTTTTAACCTGAATCTTGTAGCATCAATGCAGCAATTTGGGTTTTGTAAAATTATAAAATATTGAAAATTTACCGCGCTTTAAAAACAGACTGCGCTCAGGGGAAAATATGAAAGTTTGGATATTTACACTATTGGGGATGCTGACTTTGGGTACAGCTCAAGTTTGGGCGAATGGCGTTTCACAAGGCTATACGCAATGTATGAACAATAGTTATGGCAAAATTTCCCAATCGCAAAAATGTATTAAAACTGAGCAAAAAGCACAAACCAAACGACTCAAAAAACACTATAAAGCCTATGTAAAACGCAGCGCAGGCAATGCCAGTAATATTCAACAACAGCATCAACTTTGGGAAAACCGTGTAAAACAACGCTGTTATTTATCGACTCAAAGCGATTTTGCCGCATTACAACGTGCACAATGTGTTTTGCTGCAAACAGCAGAGCGCGCTGATTATTATCAAGGTCAGTTTGTGGGAATCAAATAAGTAAAACCATAGTAAATAAATTACTTGGAAACTGCTTAAACATTATAAAACCGAGCAAAACAAGGTATCATAAGGCGTTTTAAAATTTGACCTTGGAGCGCCTTAAGTGGATCGACCGACAATTAGCCCTGAACATTTGCAGGAAGCTGCTGAAAACCTATCAACCATTCGTGATTTTATTCGCTTTGGGGTTACAGCACTACGTCAATACGATGCACATTTAGGTCAAGGTACAGAAGATTATTTTGCAGAAAGTTCTGCATTGGTGTTACAAACTTTGTCTTTAGACTGGAATGCAGACGCTGAAATTTTAGATGCAAAATTATTGCCGAGCGAAGCAGCTGAATTTTTAAGCTTGCTCGAACGTCGTATCAATGAAAAAGTACCAACTTCTTACTTATTAAACTTGGCGTATTTCTTCGGAAAACTATTTTATGTCGATGAGCGTGTTCTAATTCCACGTTCACCTATTGCCGAGCTAATTGAAAATCGTTTTGCGCCATATTGCCTAGATGAAGAAGGTCAAATGCGCGAAGCAGATAACAATTTACCAGCCAATGCTGCGCCTAAAACCCCACAACGTATTTTGGATATGTGCACGGGTTCAGGTTGTATTGCGATTGCTTTGGCTTATGCTTTTCCAGATGCTGAAGTCGATGCAACTGACATTTCAAAAGATGCTTTGGAAGTCGCACAAATTAACTGTGAACATCACAACAAACAATACCAAGTGGCGTTGCTTGAGTCTGATTTATTCGCCAAAATCCCAGCCGAAAATCAGTATGATTTAATCGTATCTAACCCGCCGTATGTTGATGCGGAAGATATGGCAGATTTACCTGAAGAATTCCATCATGAGCCAGAATTGGCATTGGCAGCAGGGCAAGACGGCTTAGATTTAGTCCGTAAAATGTTGGCGCAGGCGGCAGATTACTTAACTGAAGATGGTCTGATTGTGATTGAAGTAGGTAATTCTGAATGGGCGATGAAACAGAATTTCAACACGGTTGATTTGCACTGGTTAAAATTCCAAAAAGGTGGTTCAGGTATTTTTGCATTGACTGCAGCACAATGCCGTCAATATCGCGATTTATTTATTCAATCTGTTCAAGCATAAGGAGTCGTTGGACGTGGCAGGTAATAGTATAGGGCAACTTTTCCGTGTAACGACTTGTGGTGAATCTCATGGCGTAGGTCTGATGGCGATTGTCGATGGCGTGCCACCGGGGATTGAACTGTCTGCAGAAGATTTACAAAAAGATTTGGATCGCCGTAAACCGGGTACGTCTAAGTTTGCGACACAGCGTAAAGAACCCGATGAAGTTGAAATTATTTCAGGTGTCTTTGAAGGTAAAACCACTGGAACTTCAATTGGTTTACTGATTCGTAATACTGACCAAAAATCGAAAGACTACGGTAATATTGCACAGACTTTCCGCCCTGGGCATGCAGATTATACCTATACGCAAAAGTATGGTTTCCGCGATTATCGTGGTGGTGGACGTTCAAGCGCACGTGAAACAGCAATGCGCGTTGCAGCAGGTGCAATTGCAAAAAAATACCTGTTCGAAAAATTTGGAATTGTGATTCGTGGTCACGTCACTCAAATTGGTACAGAAAAAGCTGAAAAGCTAGATTGGAACGAAGTACCAAACAATCCATTTTTCTGTGGCGATGCCGATGCTGTACCACGTTTTGAAGCTTTGGTAACGTCTTTGCGTGAACAGGGTACAAGCTGTGGTGCAAAACTGGAAATTGTGGCTGAAAAAGTTCCTGTGGGTTGGGGGGAACCTGTTTTTGATCGTTTAGATGCCGATATTGCCCATGCCATGATGTCTATCAATGCTGTGAAAGGCGTTGAAATTGGAGATGGTTTTGCAGTGGCAGCGCAGTTTGGGCATGAAACCCGTGACGAACTGACCACTGACGGCTTTTTGGCGAACCATGCAGGCGGTATTTTAGGCGGTATTTCTAGTGGTCAAGATATTCGTGTTGCGATTGCTTTAAAACCAACAGCCAGTATTACTACACCTGGTAAAACCATTAATTTAAACCGTGAAGATACGGATGTACTGACCAAAGGACGCCATGATCCTTGCGTAGGTGTGCGTGCAACGCCAATTGCAGAAGCTATGCTTGCGATTGTATTGATGGATCATTTCATGCGTCATCGTGCGCAGAATGCCGATGTGGTTGCACCGTTTGCACCCATTGAGCCGAAATAACAATATGCTTTAAGCAAGGTGCATAATCATTGCCAAGTGCGAAAATATGTTGTGAAAAAAGCCAAACCGTAGTGTTTGGCTTTTTTCTGCCTGAGTTTTGAGCTTAGTTCTTCTTTTAGATTGTAAGTTTCAAAATTTTATACGCTGTTTTATATGGTGAAGATGCAGAGGAATGATCTGCGGCTCCTAAATATTAAGCCAATAAAAAAGAGCGCATATTGCGCTCTTTTCAAGGAATTTATTTACACCTCATTAAAGAAACCAAGTGTAATAACCCCAAATCATCAATGGCCAAGCCACAAATGGGCTAAATAACCATTTCCAAAACCAAAAGCGTGGAATAAAACCAACACCGTGTACAAAGCCACCTGAAATACCAATCATAATAAACATCATGGCACGGTGGCTATATTCACCGTTGGCATCCAGCATTGCTGCTGGATGAAGAAGCAGTACAGCTGCGAGTGGGAATGCCAATAAACATGAAATAACCATCGCAATCTTGTTCGGTTTTTGAACTGTTGTTTCAGCGTTCACTGCAGTGTCTGTCATCTAATTATTCCTCGTCAAGGTCTTGATGAGATTCAATATACAGGGCACTCAAGACACCTGCAAAGCATGCCATCAGAATACCGAGAATCCATGCAAAGTACCACATAATTTATTCTCCTTAGACACAGCCTTAGTAAAGGCTGTGTGAATTCTCTTTAATGTGCTTGTTGGTGATAACGCCCCACATTTTGTAGTAACACCAAGTGGTGTATAGCAAAATAATTGGTACGAAGATACATGCTGCAACAGTCATTACAGTTAATGTGTTTTTACTTGATACCGCATCCCACATGGTCAAGCTTGCAACTGGGTTGAGGCTTGATGGCATTAAGAATGGGAACAATGCAAAACCTGCAGTTAAAATCGCACCGATCACCGCTAAAGATGAACCTGTGAAACTTAAACCAGCTTTGTTTTTACCTGCTGCAAGAATAATCAAAATACCGCCCAAGATGCCCATAATTGGTGCAATCATGGTAATAGGGTACGCTGAGTAGTTGTTCATCCAACCTGGGTTTGCATTGGTTAAAACTTCTTTAGCCAATGGGTTTGCTACGCCGTTCGTGTCGTATGGAGTGACTAGGGTATAACCTTCGATACCACCGAAGTATAGCCATGCGCCTGCACCCAAGAAACACACAAGGAACACAATGCCCATGATTTGCGTTGCTTTTGCAGAGCGTGCACGTAAGTCACCATCGGTACGCAGCATTAACCATGCACCACCATGCGCGCAAAGCATAGACAAGCTGACTAAACCACACACTAAAGCGAATGGGTTTAATAATGCAAAGAAGCTGCCTGTATATGTTGAACGTACAGTTTCGTCTAGGGTAAATGGTACGCCAAGGAACATATTACCAAACGCAACACCGAACACTAATGCAGGAACTGCACCACCTACAGCCAAACCCCAGTCCCAAGATGTACGCCATTTGGTGTTTTCAAGTTTTGAGCGGTAGTCAAAACCAACTGGGCGCAGGAATAGGGCAAACAGAACTAAGAGTAGTGCCCAATACATGCCTGAGAATGCTGTTGCATATACCATTGGCCAAGCAGCAAATAACGCGCCACCCGCTGTAATGAACCAAACCTGGTTACCATCCCAGTGCGGTGCAATCGTGTTGATTGCAGCACGGCGTTCTTCGTCATTTTTACCTACAAATGGCATGATCGCCATTGAGCCCATGTCGAAGCCATCGGTGAGGGCAAAGCCAATGAGTAATACACCCACTAACACCCACCAAATGATTTTGAGTAATTCATATTCGATCATGCTTAAGCCTCCTCATTGGCTTTTTTCGCAGCTTCAATTTTCTCGAAGTGGTATTTACCAGTATGAAGCGAGCTTGGGCCTAGACGTGAGAATTTGATCATCAAGTACATTTCAATAATCAGCAAAACGGTATAGAACGCTGCCAATGCAATGATTGAGCCCCATACGTCGCCAGTGCTGAGTGAAGATGCAGACAAGTGTGTTGGAAGTACTTCACCAATTGTCCATGGTTGACGACCAACTTCTGCTACATACCAACCTGTTTGCGCTGCAATCCAAGGTAATGGTAATGAGAATAACGCAAATTTTAATAACCAAGGTTTGCTTTCTGCGTTGCGTTTAGCCACTGCAAAAGTTGCAAGTGCGAATAACAACAGCATTAAGAAACCAGAAGCTACCATGGCACGGAATGCCCAGAACAAACTTGGTACGTGTGGAATAGTATCCGCAGCAGCCATTTTAATTTGTTCGTCAGTCGCATCTACTACGTTTGGCGTGTATTTTTTCAACAATAAACCATAACCCAAATCGGTTTGAGTTTGCTCAAATGCAGCTTTAAGTTCAGGAGATTGGTCGCCCGCACGTAATTGCTCAAGTTGTTGATAAGCAACCATACCGTTACGAATACGAACTTCGTGGTTTGCGATCAGGTCTTTAATACCAGTCACTTCTTCGGTGATAGAACGCGTTGCAATAATCCCCATGACATAAGGAATTTTAACTGCGTAATCTGTCGTTTGCGTTTCTTCGTTTGGAATACCAAATAAAGTGAACGCTGCAGGAGCAGGGTGAGTATCCCATTCTGCTTCAATTGCTGCGAGTTTGGTTTTTTGAACATCACCTAATTCATAACCTGATTCATCACCAAGTAGAATTACAGATAAAGTAGAAGCTAAACCGAAAATTGCTGCAATAGCGAATGAACGACGCGCAAATGGCAAGTCTTGCTTTTTCAATAAGTAATAACTTGAAATCGCTAAAACGAAAATAGCACCCGTTACATAACCTGCAGAAACAGTGTGTACGAATTTAACTTGCGCAACAGGGTTAAAAATTAACGCCCCGAAGTCAACCAATTCCATACGCATGGTTTCGTAGTTAAAGGTAGAACCCACTGGGTTCTGCATCCAGCCGTTGGCAACTAAAATCCAGAGAGCGGACATATTAGAACCAAGCGCAACCAGCCACGTTACACATAAGTGCTGCACTTTGGAGAGGCGATCCCATCCAAAGAAGAATAAACCAATGAAGGTCGATTCTAAGAAGAAGGCCATTAAACCTTCAATTGCGAGTGGTGCACCAAAGATATCACCCACGTAGTGTGAGTAATACGCCCAGTTTGTACCAAACTGGAACTCCATGGTTAAACCAGTGGTTACCCCTAAGGCAAAGTTAATACCGAAGAGTTTTCCCCAGAATTTGGTCATGTCTTTATAAATTTCTTTACCAGAAATCACATACGTGGTTTCCATAATGGCAAGAATAAAAGCCAGACCTAAAGTCAGTGGAACAAAAATAAAGTGATACATCGCGGTCATTGCGAATTGGAACCGCGAGAGATCGACCACGCTTTCAGAAATCATCAACGTGTCTCCTTGATTGAGGAAGGACTGCCAGCAATACGCTCAGCAACTTGTGAATCAAAATTTTGAGGAATAGTTGGGGCATCAAACCAAATATTTTTGATGACCATTAACAGCACGACCTTAATTATTAAAATGACCGTGAGTTCACGAACTACTTTTCTATTTAAATCTTTAGGAACTAAGCTCACTTTTATAAGCCTATTTTTTAAACTGTGTTTTATATTATTAAACAAAAACATACAAAAAAAAATAGCTGGCACAGTTAAAATGAAAATATATTGTTAACTTATTATAAATCAATAGTTTGTTTTTGGGTGTTGCAGAGAATAAATGGAGGAAAGTAATATTTTTTAAACTTGACAGAAACACTTGTAATTAATAATTCAAAATCTGACTAAAATACTTATATTTTAAAAAAGCAAATCTGACTAAATTGCTATGAATAAAAATCAATCTAAAAATAGCAATAAATTAGAGATATTATCAGCTAATAATTATTCTCATTCTTTTGTTAAAGTTTAATGACGATTCCGCATATTTTTTTATTTCCCTACAATGTAGTGGTGCTTTGTCTTTGGCTTAGTCTAGGGTAAACAGCATTTTTTCATAATGATTTTGTGTAAATATTGTTCAGATCACATGAAATGTATCGTTTATAAACAAACAGATTGTGTTGAGTTTGAGTGAAAAATTTTAACTTTCTTAGGTCAGCAAGATTGGTTTTAAATCTTAAAAAATAACTTATTGATTGCTAAATAGGTTATTTGATGCCGAAATTTTTTTGGCAAGATAGTGAGATCTTTTTTTGCGCACAATAATAATTTGAGCTTGAAATTCAAGTTCACCAAATTCAGGTTCAACCTGCACATAATGCAGTTGCCCAAACTCATCACGTACACGTGCTTGTGCAGAAAAACCAGGACGGGCATTACCACTGGAAATTGTGGCTAAACGTCCGAGTAAATCGACTTGGCGCACGCTATATTTGGGCTTAATCACTTGGTCTAAACAGTGAATCATGAAGACTGTAAAAAAGATGGCAATAATAAACGCTGGAATAATAATGTAATAAGCAGGAACGAAATGTTGTTGTTGTGAGTAAATCAAAAACTGTAAAAAATATCCTGCAACACTGAAATTCATCAGTAAAAAAACAAAAATCAGTACTTTAGAAAATTTAACATCTAAAAGTGGCGATTCTGTAATTCGTTGTGAAAATGCACGTTTGAGCAACTGACTTGGACGAAAATTAAAGTAATAACCAATCGTTTCGACAGTGCTGAGTAGCAATAAAACAACTAGGCTGAGGTGAAAGGGCATTAAGTTCAAATCAGATAAAAACTCATGCATGCGCTAAACTCACGTGTTGAAATATTTATAGGTGATGCTATTTAGACACAGATCATTGATCTAGCTCTGCTTAGAGAGCATAGATAAATGATCTAGTTTTGTATAGAGCTAAGATTTGGAACTTTTCGCTTCTTTCTGAAAGTTGCAAAAAAGTTAGTCGTTGATCAAGTAAATCCCACCATCTGAATGAACGCTGATCTCGACTTTTTCAAGTGATTGACCTAAACAAGGGCCAGAAATACATTCACCTGTTTCAACCATAAACAATGCACCATGCGTTGAGCATTCGATATATTCTTGGTCGCGGTCTAAGAACTGGTTTTCTAAAAATTCTAATTCCACTTGTAGGTGTGGGCAGACGTTTTGGTAAGCGTAATACATGCCATCACGTTGGGTGATAAAAATTGTGTCACCATTTGGCGTTTCGTAGGCACGTGCTTCACGCTCAGGAATGTCTTCCATCATACAAATTTTATTCATTATGCAGATTCCTTTTGAATGCTATGCAAAAGTTTAGCGTAATCTTCTACCGCAAGACGAGGGCCGAATTGAGAAACCACTTCACTTGAAATCAGAATGGCAAGTTGAGCTGCAGTTTGGAAACCTAAGCCTGCATTGAGTGCATACAGGAATGAACCTGCAAAGGCATCACCCGCACCGTTGGCATCAACAGCAGTGACTTGACGACCTGGTACAGAAAAAGCGTTGTTGCCATCATAAATTAGGGCACCTTGTGCGCTCAATGTAATGACAATGTATTTGCTTTTTTGTTTTAGTTGTTCTAATGCCGCTTCAGCCGTTTCCGTTCCTGTGTACATCATGGCTTCTTGCTGGTTACAGAAGATCAAATCCACACCATCATCTAGTAACTCATCCAAACCTTCACGCGCATATTGCACCATGGCAGGATCAGATAAAGTCAGTGCAATTTTAACCTGATTGGCTTTGGCAATTTCACGCGCTTGTTTTACCGCAGCACGTGCAGTATCACTAGTAGATAAATAACCTTCGATATAAAGCCATTTTGCTGTTTTAAGTGGCTCAAAATCAATTTGTGTAGCAGAAAGTTCTGCGGTAATGCCCAAGTAAGTGTGCATGGTACGTTCAGAGTCATCACTCACAAGTACCATACAAGTCCCTGTAACGCCTTCACTGACCGATTTGGTTGTGGTGTGAATACCTGCTTCATTTAAGCCTTTGAGGTAAATATCACCCAATTCATCGTTACCAACACGGCAGGCATAGAAGGCTTGACCACCTAAAGCACTAAATGCAACGGTGGTATTTGCGGCAGAACCACCCGAAGCTTGGCCTTTATGTCTTTGTGTTTTAATTAAGTTGTTGTATAAATTTGCTTGTGTTTCACCATCGGTTAATTGCATAGTACCTTTTTGCAAGCTATGTTGAATGAGAAAGTCATCCGAGACTTGAAATTCTTGGTCAATTAATGCATTACCAATTGCAAAAAGGTCAACAGTTGCCATGTCTTTAAATCACAGTCAAAATTAAAAACGCTAAGTTTACACCAATGCTCAGGATTGCTGTAGTTTCATGAATAAAATTCAGCTGAATGAATGTTATTGATGAAAAATAGGGGTTTAGCAGAGTTATCAGGAAGGTTAGATGAACATCGAAATTAAAGAAGCACAAGAGTTACCAACGCAAATTCAGACTTTGGCCAAACATGCTGCTCAAGAAGGCTTTGATTTTGTCCATCGTTTAATTGAAGAATGGGAAAGTGGTAAAAACCGCTTTAATCAGCCTGGTGAGTTTTTATTGTTTGTTTACGATGGTGATCAATTGGTTGCATGTGGTGGCTTAAACCAGCAATGGAATGAGCAAGATATTGAAAGTCGTATTGGACGTGTACGTCGTTTTTATGTTTTGCCAAATTATCGTAAACATGGCGTAGGTAAACAGCTCTTGCAACATTTAGAGAAAAAAGCACGTGCTAATTTTTCGGCGTTGTGTTTAAACACTGATACCAAATCGGCAGCGCATTTTTATCAAAAACAGAATTATGTGTATGTCGAAAATCATCCAAACTATAGTTATTTTAAATACCTGATCTAGTTTTGCTCATGCTACAGCCAGTGCAGCGCAGCATTTTGTTGATACTTTGCAAATTTCAATCAATTTAGTCGGGTTTGCAACGTGAATTATCTAAAGAACTAAAGCTATAATGGCTTTAGTTTTTTATTTGCTTATTTTTAGGAGATCACATGACTGTAGATGTCACTGAAACCATTTCCCAGACTGTACATCCTGCGTTTCAGTTGGTACGTCAACACCATGTTGAAGCCTTAGACATTTTAGTGTCTGAATATAAACATAAAGTTACAGGTGCGGTGCATTATCACTTAGCGACAGAACATGATGAAAATGTATTTTTAGTCGCATTTCGCACTCAGCCGATGGACTCCAAAGGTGAGGCACATATTTTAGAACATACTGCGTTGTGTGGTTCTGAAAAATTCCCTGTCCGTGACCCGTTCTTTTTAATGATTCGTCGTTCATTGAATACTTTTATGAACGCATTTACCGCGGCAGATTGGACAGCTTATCCATTTGCAACACAAAACAAAAAAGATTTCCAAAACCTGCTTGCGGTGTATATGGATGCGGCTTTTGCAGCCAATTTAAATCCTCTCGATTTTGCTCAGGAAGGTATTCGTATTGAGCTGGAAAATGGCGAGCCTGTTTATAAAGGCGTGGTATTTAATGAAATGAAAGGTGCGATGAGTTCGCCATCCGATCAGCTTTATCACCAATTGGCTTATCATTTATTCCCTGAAACAACTTACCACTACAATTCAGGTGGCGACCCGAAAGATATTCCAGATTTAACCTATCAAGAATTGGTAGATTTTTATAAGTCACATTATCACCCAAGTAATGCGGTATTTATGACTTTTGGCAATACGCCTGCATACGATTTACAAGAACAGTTTGAACAGTTGGCTTTGGCGAAATTTGAACAGGGCGAAACGTTGTATTCGAAGCCTGAGCGTCGTTTAGCTGCGCCAGTGGCAGTGACTGAAAGTTATGCAGTCGATGCAGAAGAACTCAAAGATAAAACTTATCATGTTTTGGCGTGGTTATTGCCTGAAGCAAGCGATATTAAATTACGCTTAGGTATGCGTTTGGTTGAAGGTGTTTTACTTGAAAATTCTGCATCACCACTGCGTCATTATTTAGAAACTTGGGCGCATGCACAATCTACAGGGCCATTGACGGGCGTGGATGATTCCAACTTTGAAATGACCTTCTTCTGTGGTGTGCAAGGTTCTAACCCTGAACATGCAGCAGAATTTCAGGCGGGCGTTTTAAAAGTTTTACAAGACGTGGCTGCACAGCCTGTGGATACGGCATTGGTCGATGCAATTTTGCATCAAATTGAATTGCATCAGCGTGAAATTAATGGCGATGGTATGCCATACGGATTGAGCTTGATTTTAAATGGTTTAAGCAGTGCAATTCACCACAATGACCCAATTCAGGTGTGGGATGTAGATACTGCGATTGAGCAAGTCAAAGAAGAACTTAAAGATCCAATGTGGTTATCACGGCTAATTCAGACGCATTTAATTGATAACCCGCACCGTGTTCAAATGACTTTGGTTCCAGATGCAGAAAAATCGGCCAAAGATGCTGCACTTGAAAAAGCACGTCTGGCTGAGATAGGCGCACAACTCACAGATGAGCAAAAAGCAGAAATCGTCGCGCAAACGGAAGCTTTAAAAGTCCGTCAAGATACGCCCGATGATTTGAACTTATTGCCAAAAGTTGGTTTGGAAGATGTGCCTGCAGCCTTGCATATTGTGCAGGGTGAGTTGCGTGAAATTATCAGTAACCGCATTGATTATCCTTTAAATTTATATCATGCAGGAACCAATGGAATTTACTATCAGCAAGTGTTGATTCAAATTCCAGATGAAATTGTACAATCGCCATACTTTAATTTGCTGTCCATTTTAATGGGCGAAGTGGGTGCAGGTGAATACGGCTATTTAGAATTGCAACAGCTACAAACCGCAGTTAGCGGTGGTTTGGGCATGGGTGCATCTTTACGTTCTAAAGTCGATGACAAAAATCAGATCAGTGCATGGCTCACATTAACCACTAAGTCTTTGGTGAATAATCTTGAAGCCATCCGCTTGCTGAAATTAGCATTTGAGCAATTACGTTTTGATGAAAAAGACCGCATTATTGAGCTGTTACAACAACGAAAAACCCGTTGGCAGTCACGTTTGTCGGGTTCGGGGCACAGTTATGCCATGCAAATTGCAGGGCGTCATCACAGTGCTTTGGCGCAGCGTGATTACAACAACACAGGTTTGGGCGCATTAAATTGGTTGGCAGACTTGGTTGCTAAAATTGAAAAAGATGCAGCGGAATACGAGAAATTGATTGCTGAATTGCAATTGATTCACCATAAATTACTGCAAGCACCTAAGCAATTTTTGTTAGTATGTGAAGAACATCAATCTGACCGTTTGGTCGAAGAAGTTCAAGAAGTTTGGGATAAACTTATTGTTGCAGAAAATCCTGCTGCTTTAACTCAAGTTCCTGTAGATCATTCAACGCAAGATCAGGCATGGTTGATTCAAGCCAATGTGCAATTCTGTGCGGCTGCGTATCCTGCGGTGGAAGTGTCGCATCCTGATGCTGCACCTTTGATGGTATTGGCTGCATATTTGCGCAATGGTTTCTTACACAGCGCAATCCGTGAAAAAGGCGGTGCTTACGGTGGCGGTGCAAGCTACGATGGCAATGCATGTTCATTCCGTTTTTACAGTTATCGTGATCCACGCTTGGCAGAAACTTTCGCAGACTTTGAAGCGAGTATTGATTGGTTATTTAATGCAGAGCAATTGCCGCATCAACTAGAAGAAGCGATTTTAGGTTTAATTGCTAGTATGGATAAACCAGGTTCGCCTGCAGGTGAAGCGATTACTGCATGTTATGCATTATTGCACGCGCGTACACCCTCATTCCGCACAGTATTACGTGAGCGTTTATTGGCGGTGACTTTAGACGATTTAAAACGTGTTGCGGAGCAATATTTGCGTCAGCAGCAAGCATCTAAAGCCGTAGTCGCACCTGTGTCAAAACGTGAAGCATTGCTCGAACTTGGTTTTGAAATTAAACAAGTGAACTGATACGTGAAATAACAACGAAAACTTAGGGGGATTTATGAGCGCGTTCAAACTGTTTGAACGCACAGGACTGTCGCTGAGTGTTGCCGCACTCAGCACTGTGTTTGTGGCGAAAACCTATGCACAAGACCCAGCTAGCTTAGTTGCACCTGCAACACCTGAAGCCTGTGTGGCTTTAGAGTCAAATGCTGATCGTTTGGTGTGTTACGATGCTCTGTTTAAAATTCCTGAAGCAGAAAAAACAGCGCTGATTAGCGAACGTCAAGCCGCTCAGGCACTAGCGCCTGAACCCGAAACGGTGACAGAAAAAATTGCAGTGGGTGTGAGTAATTTATTTTCATTTGATGTACCAAAGCTTGATCCGAATGTATCTTTACTGGATAAGCGCTGGGAGCTTTCACCCGATAGCAAATTAGGCACATGGAATTTACGTGCTTATCAACCTGTGTATTTGATGCCTACTTTTTGGACGTCCGATAAAAATGAACGTCCACAAAGCTTGAATGAGCAAAATACCGTTCCCGTGGGTAAGGAGCAAAACCTGACCTCAATGGAAACCAAATTTCAGCTGTCTTTAAAAACCAAAGCGGTAGAAAATCTGTTGGGTGATAACGGTGATGTGTGGCTAGGTTATACCCAGTCATCACGTTGGCAGGTTTATAATGGTGATGAGTCACGTCCATTTCGTGAAACCAATTATGAGCCTGAAGCCAGTTTGATGTTCCGCACCAACTATACACTTATGGGGCTGCATGGTCGTTTATTGGGGGTGACGTTGAACCATCAATCCAATGGTCGTTCTGATCCATTATCACGCAGTTGGAATCGGGTAATTTTTAATTTAGGTTTTGAAAAAGACAATTTTGCCTTGATGTTACGTCCGTGGTATCGCATTGAAGAAGACCGCAGCGATGACAATAACCCTGAAATTAAAAATTATATCGGGCGTGGCGATATGTTGGCATTTTATCGCTGGAAAGAGCATGACTTTTCTTTGATGCTTCGTCATAACTTAAAAGGCGGTGATGACGCGCACGGTGCAGCACAGTTTGACTGGGTTTTCCCAATCAGTGGAAAATTACGCGGTCATTTCCAATTGTTTGATGGTTATGGTGAAAGCCTGATTGATTATAACCACCGCGCCACCTATGTGGGTTTGGGTGTGTCTTTAATGAATTGGTTTTAAGTAGATTAAGATTGATTTCTCATTATTGCTCGCTGAATATAAAACGCCAATCTTGAAGATTGGCGTTTGTTTTTGAAGTCGGATCGTATCCAGCTTTTATCCAACTTGAATATCTGCGGTTGGATGTTTAAGTCGGCTTTTTTGTGGTGTGGCGATTAAATAAGCCAAAGTCAGCGGCCCTAAACGACCTGCAAACATCAACAACATTAAAATAATTAAGCTGGCAGGTTGTAATTCACCTGTAACACCACGGGATAAACCCACCGTGCACGCTGCAGATACAGCCTCAAACAACAGGTCTAAAAAATTCAGTTTCGGTTCAAGGGCAAGTAAGCTAAACAAACCGAGGCAAATTAACATACCTGTGATGCTGATCACCGCCAAAGCTTTAAAGGTGGTACGTTCAGGTACAGCATGATTAAACACACGCACCTCATCTGAACGTCTTAAAAAACTGATCACACTTAAAATGACAATAATAAATGTGCCAACTTTAATACCGCCTGCGGTACTGAGCGAACCACCACCAATAAACATCAGAAGCATGGTGAGCAAGGTCGAGCTATTTTGCATACTTGCGACATCTAGACTATTAAAGCCTGATGAGCGAGGAACGGTAGCGTGAAACCATGCATTGAGGGCTTGATCGCCAATACTCATGGCTGCAAGGGTATGTGGATTATTGGCTTCAATCGCCCAAATCAGCAGAAAGGCCACAAAGTTTAAACCAGCAATGGTCGATAAAATCAGCTTGCTATTGGGTGAGAGTTTTTTCCAGCGTTTGGCACGTTTAATATCCATGAGTACCACAAAACCAATACCGCCAATGATATACAGCATACTAATAGTTAAGGTAATCAGGTATTGATCTGCAAAACTCATTAAGCTATTGGGAAATAATGAAAATCCACCATTGTTAAAGGCTGAAACACTATAGAAAGCCGCATAGAAAAATGCATCGCTAAATGGATAATCCTGCATCCATGCCAAGGTTAAAATAACCGTGCCAATCCCTTCAAAAAACAATGAGTAGAGCAACACGCTTTTAATGGTCATCGACACTTTAGACAGGTTGGTTTGCCCAATGGTGTCTTGCGCCATGATTTGTTGTTTTAAACCAATTTTGGATGACAAACTTAAAACCGCTAAAATCGCAAAAGTCATAAAACCTAAGCCACCACATTGTAACAACAACATAATGACCATTTGCCCAAATACGGTATAAGCATCGCCAATATTCACTACAGACAATCCAGTGATCGTCACTGCAGATGTAGCAGTAAATAAGGCATTAATCCAACTCATCTCGCCATGATGGGAAATGGGCAGTTTCAGCAAGATTGTGCCAATGCTAATAAAGCTTAAAAAGCCCAGTGCCAAAAGACTGGGTGGGCTTAAATTGACAGTTTTGATTGGTTGTTTCGCTGTTTTTTTCATTCTGACTTAAATTGTTTAGATAAGCGTTTTAATGGTTCAAGTTGTCCTTCAACCACCAAAATATCATCTGTTTGTAGCATTAAATTGGATTCAAGCGTATAGAAAATCGTTTCGGCACGTTTAAACAGTAAAAGTTTAACCTCGGGTGCATGTGACATCAGACTATGAATGCGCGTGCCATGCAAGTTGTCTTTAATTTTTACTTTTACAATATAGTGGTTGTCGTTTAGGCTCATATAACGACTCACCATCGGATAACTCAGCGATTGCGCGATGCGAACGCCCATATCTTCTTCAGGGTGAATAATTTTACTTACGCCCAAGTGGGTCAAAATCATGGTGTGCGCTTTACTTTTGGCTTTAACGTAAATTTTAGAAATACCCAAATTCTTTAAATTTAAGACACACAAAATACTGGCTTCAATATCTTCACCAATGGCGACCACCACTGCATCACAATTTTGAATATTCAGTTCTTCCAAAACGTGTTCATCGGTTGCATCGGCAATCACCGCATGGGTAATTTGATCGGCAATGTTTTCTACAAACTTTTTATTGCTATCAATCCCAATGACATCATGGTTGAGTTTGACCAATTGTGTCGCCACAGTTGCACCAAAGCTACCTAAACCAATGACAGCAAATTGTGTCATAGCATCATCCTGAAAAATTATATTATTCTTCCAATATTCTAAAATATTTTAGGGCTCTATACTGTAGCAATATGACTAAAAAAACCGCTGAAATCAGCGGTTTTTTGCACTTATTGAGATGTGTGATCGGTTATTTTAAGAAACGCTGATAACCCAAGTTATTAGTAATCTCTTGGTATGGATAAGTGATCTTTTCCAAAGTTTCAATTAAACCATCTGGGTTCTGTTTGGCATCCGAAGCTTCTAAACCGACCAATACACGACCTTCCGCTGCACCGTGGTTACGGTAATGGAACAGGGTGATGTTATGGGTTGGGCCTAAGCGCTCCAAGAAAGTCAGTAATGCACCCGGACGCTCTGGAAATTCCACACGGAATAGACGTTCATTTTCAATATCGGCATGACCACCGACCAAATAACGAATGTGTAGTTTTGCTACTTCATCATCCGACAAATCATCAACATCGTACTGGGTTTTGAGTAACTCATAAATGTCGTGGCGTTCTTTTTCACCAGATTTTAAGCTGATGCCGACAAAGACTTGTGCAGCAGTGGCATCGCTGGCGCGGTAGTTAAACTCGGTGATATTACGACCTTGCAGCGCACGGCAGAAGTTAAGGAACGCACCTTTTTCTTCTGGAATGGTCACGGCAAAAATTGCTTCTTTATGTTCACCGAGTTCAGTACGTTCCGCAATATAGCGTAAACGGTCAAAGTTCATGTTTGCGCCACAGACAATTGACACAATATTTTTATTTTGCAATTGGTGTTGCTCGACATATTTTTTGATGCCTGCCAAAGCCATTGCACCTGAAGGTTCTACAATGCTGCGGTTTTCATCAAAGGTGTCTTTAATTGCCGCACAGATTTCATCGGTATTCACCAAAACTACATCGCGCTCAACAATTGGGCCTGATTGATCTGATTTTTGTAGTTGTAAAACTTCAAACGGTTTCTCACCAATTTGTGCGACAGCAGTACCATCGGCAAATAAACCCACTTGCGGCAAAATAACCCGTTCATTGGCTTCAAAAGCCGCTTTTAAGCAAGCCGATTCATCATATTCTACAGGAATGACTTTGACATGCGGTGCGACATCGCCCAAGTAGGCTGCAACACCTGCAATTAAACCGCCACCACCAACAGCAACGAAAACATATTCGACATCGCGCCATTGACGCAAAATTTCGTTGGCAATCGTACCTTGACCTGCCATGACCAATTCATCGTCATACGGTGGAATAAAAGTCATGCCTTCATCTTGGGCACGTTGAATTGCATATTTGTTGGCAACATCAAATGAGTCACCATGTAATACCACTTCGCCACCCAAGCGTTTTACCGCTTGTACTTTAATATCTGGCGTGGTTTTAGGCATAACGATAATGGCGCGAATGCCCAGTTTTTGCCCAGACAATGCTACACCTTGCGCATGGTTGCCTGCAGAGGCGGTAATTACACCACGTTCAAGTTGGTCTTTGGGTAACTGGCTAATACGGTTATATGCACCACGCAATTTAAAAGAGAATACGGGTTGTAAGTCTTCACGTTTAAAGCGAATGTTATTGTTCAGTTTTTCACTAATTCGTGGCGCTGCGTCGAGTGGGGTTTCGATTGCAACATCGTAGACCGTTGCTTGTAAAATTTGTCGAACCAAACGAGACAGCATGTTAATCTTCCATCTAACAGTTTAAAATAGGGGGTTATTGTAACAAACCCCTGCACATTTGCGCTGTAAAATCGGCAACAAATGTCAAAAATAGTTGAGTGAAGTCATGAGTCTGTATGCTACCCAAGATGAAAAGAAGCAAGCGGCTGCCAAAGCAGCATTAAAACATTTGCCTAAAGGCGGGATTTTGGGGGTAGGTACAGGCAGTACAGTGAATTTCCTGATTGATTTATTGCCTGAATTACAATTAGAAGCAGCTGTGGCAAGTTCTGAAGCGACTGCGGAGCGCTTAAAGAAACTTGGTATTGAAGTGGTCGATATGAACTCTGTGGGCAGTTTAGATGCTTATGTTGATGGTGCAGATGAAATTGACCGTCACATGCACATGATTAAAGGCGGCGGCGCAGCGTTGACCCGTGAAAAAATTGTGGCTTCTATTGCACGTAAGTTTATCTGTATTGTCGATGATTCAAAATGGGTAGAGCAATTAGGACGTGAGTTTCCATTGCCAATTGAGGTGATTCCAATGGCTCGTTCTGCGGTAGCACGCAAAATTGTGGCTTTAGGTGGCGATCCTGCTTACCGTGAAGGTGTGGTGACTGATAACGGTAACGTGATTTTAGATATTTATAATTTAAATATTTTAAATGCGTTGGAATTAGAAAAAACCTTGAATGATATTCCGGGTGTTGTGACCAATGGTATTTTTGCCATCAATAAAGCTGATATTGCAATTGTAGCGACCAATAACGGCATTGAAGAACGTACTGCGGTTTAATTCGTCTCCCAAGCCCCTTGTTTTTAATAGGGGGGCTTTTCTCCCTCCTTTATTAAAGGAGGGGCGGGGAGGATTTAATAAAAGAACAACAATGACATTATCTGACTTACCTGAAATTCAAATTACACCACATGCAAAAGCAACACGTTTACGGTTACGTGTCGAGCCGAATCAAATTCGCTTAACTGTGCCGAAATATTGCACTCAGCGACAAATTCAGGATTTTTTGCAACAATCTGAACAGTGGATGATTGAAACTTGGCATAAACAGCAAGCACAGCAAGGACTTGTGCAGCGTGAATTGCCAAATCAGTTATCACTTTTTAATTTGCCTGAGCCTTTAAATATTCATTATCAAACACAAAAACACAGTTTTATTTTAGATTTAAAACAGCATTGTCTTTGGGTCAGTGACCGTCAACCTGCAGCATATTTAAAAGCCTTTGTTATTGCTTATGCCAAACAAATGTTGCCGATGTATTTGCAAACAGTCAGCCGTGAAATTGCTTTGCCATTTAAACAGTGTGCAATTCGTCAACCGAAAACCCGTTGGGGCAGTTGCAGTGCACAACAGCATATTATGCTCAATAGCGCTTTGGTGTTGTTTCCTGAACAAATTGTGCGATATGTGGCTGTGCATGAGTTGGCACATACCCGACATTTTGATCATAGTCCTGCGTTTTGGGCTGAAGTGCTGCGGCATGATGTGCACTATTTGCAGCATCGCAAACAGTTAAAAACAACGCCTTTGCCTTGGTGGTGGTATCAATAAAAAAGCCAACACCCACATGATAAGACTACAATGCAAAGGTGTTGCACGTATTGACTACAATCCAAATCATCTTTTATAAAATCAACAGAATAAAGAAAAGCCCCAAAACCCTAGTAAAACAGTTTAGAAAACCAAAACTTCCTGTCATACTATAGCGTTAGCTTAAACATGCTTTTGAATTGAGGTAATGCACGTGATTTCAGTTGGTATTGTCGGTGGTACAGGTTATACAGGCGTTGAATTATTGCGTCTTTTGCTACGACACCCAAATGTAAAAGTAAATGTACTGACTTCACGTACAGAAGCGGGTCGCCGTGTAGATGATATGTTCCCAAGCCTGCGTGGGCACACAAACCTATGCTACTCAGATTTAAACATCGAAGAATTAAAACAGTGTGATGTGGTGTTCTTTGCTACACCGCATGGCGTTGCCATGCAACATGCTGCGGAACTTGTTGCAGCCAATACCAAAGTAGTCGATTTAGCAGCAGATTTCCGTTTGCAAGATTTAGCACAGTTTGAAAAATGGTATGGCATGCAACATGCTTGCCCAGACATTTTAAAAGATTCAGTTTATGGCTTGTCTGAACTCAACCGGGAACAAATTAAACAAGCACAGGTGATTGGTAACCCAGGGTGTTATCCAACCACAGTGCAACTTGGTTTAGCGCCATTATTTAAACAAGCTGAAGCTTTAGTGAAACCTGAAAGTATTATTATTGATGCAAAATCGGGTGTATCTGGTGCAGGGCGTAAAGCCAGTTTGGGCATGATTTACTCTGAAAATGCCGACAACTTTAAGGCTTATGGCGTTGCGGGGCATCGTCATCATCCAGAAATTGTAGAAGCATTGGAAAATATTTCGGGTCAAAAAGATGTGTTTAATCACATTGTGTTTGTACCGCATTTAGTACCTATGATTCGCGGTATGCTCAGCACCATTTATGTAGATTTAACTGATGCAGGTGATGCAGCAGATTTACAAAGCCTGTATGAGCAGTTTTATGCCAATGAACAGTTTGTAGATGTCATGCCAGCCAACAGTTCACCAGAAACACGCTCAGTACGTGGCGCTAACCAGTTGCGTATCGCATTGTATAAGCCACAACCGAAAAAATTAGTACTTTTGGTGGCACAAGATAACTTGGTGAAAGGTGCAGCAGGGCAAGCAGTACAAAATATGAACCTCATGTTTGGTTTTGCAGAACATGCAGGACTTGAGGTGATTGGTTTATTACCATAAGAACACGTTTTTCAACTTCACACACATTTAGATTTCGATTTAAATGTGTGTTTTGAATGAATCAAAACAAGAGATGACGATGCATAACACCGATACAGAAACCACGTCACAGTCGAATTCAAGCATGACACCCTCATCTACACCGCCAGAAAAAAAGCCATTTCTTGAAAGCAATGCGCCTTTGGCAATTGGTGCTGCCATTTTAATTTTAGGTAGTGGCTTTTTGGGCTATTCAGTCGGGCATCGTCAGGGCTTAACTGTGGTTGGTTACGATGCCGATGCAGAACAACTGGTTAAAGTGGTGCAAGAACAAAAAACGCGTTTGGAAAGTCTGAATAAGAGCTTAAATGCTGCGGTTCAAGAACGCGATGTTGCGGTCAGTAACTCCAATGATTTGTATCAAGCTTTCACTCAAGCAACTGAAGATAAGCAACGTACTGAAGGCATGAGTGCGATTTATCGTGAAGTTTTGCGTCAACGTGGTGGTTTAAGCCTGACCGTGCAAAATCTTGGGGTGAAACCATTACCAGACAATGCTTATGAATATCAGGTCGATTTGGTACAAGTGAGTCCAAACAAGCGACGTGCAAGTGGTACGGTAGAACTGCGTTTAATTCAAGGCACAGAAGTGCTGGTTGTTCCGATGGAAGACAGCAATTTTAATTTTGATAATTATGAGCGTTTAACAGGGCGCTGGAGCATGCCTAAAGGCTTTAATCCAGACTTTATTGAAGTCCGTTTAAATGGCGCAACTCCTGTGATTAAACGCTTCAGTTGGAGCAAAGGCAAAGCCGTGGAGGCAGATTCTGCCTTTATTTCTGAAATTCCACAAGCAGAAGCTAGCGCTCAATAATGTGTGATATGTAAAACTTATGCGAACCCAAAAAAGATCCATCTGTTTAAATGAAATTAAAACCACTTTTCATCAATCTGGCTATGTCGATTGGCATTTAACCCCGCGTTTAAGTGTGGATGATGCAGGACATGAAGATGATGGTGATATTGCGGTACAAACTGCGCCGCCACAATTAAAACGCCCACCTTTATATGTTGTCGTTTTAATGAACGATGATTACACCCCAATGGACTTTGTAATTGAAATTTTACAACAATACTTTGCAATGAATCTTGACCAAGCGACTCAAGTAATGCTAACTGTACACTATGAAGGAAAAGGTGTCGCAGGGGTCTATCCGCGGGATATTGCGGAAACGAAAGCGAACCAAGTCAATAATTACGCTCGATCACAAGGTCATCCATTACTTTGTCAGATTGAGCCTAAAGATTAAGGGGGTTACATGCTCAGTCGTCAATTAGAAGTATCACTACGTTTGGCTGTTAGCATGGCTCGTCAAAAGAGACACGAGTTTCTAACGGTTGAACATTTATTATTGGCTTTATTAGACAATGATTCGGCAGTCAATGCACTCAAGGCGTGTGGTGCAGATGTTATTGTGCTGCGTAAAGAACTCGAAGAATATGTAGAACAACATACCCCTAAACTTGCTGAAAATAACGATCAGGCGCCGCACCCGACCGAAAGTTTTGACCGCATTTTGCAGCGTGGTATTTTCCATGTGCAATCTAGCGGTGGTGACCGTACGGTTGAAGGCGCAGATATTTTAGTGGCAATGTACTCTGAACGTGATTCATTTGCCGTGTATCTACTCAAGCGTCATCAAATTAACCGTTTGACCTTAACGCAATACTTATCGCACGGTACACGTAAAGACGAAACGCAAGCGGAAGAAGAGGTTGAAGAATTAGATAGCGAAAGTTCAAGCTCTGCCAATGCTGGCCCGTTAGAGCTTTACACGCTAAATTTGAATACTGAAGCGCAAAAGGGTAAAACCGATCCGTTAATTGGGCGTGAAAAAGAAATTGAGCGTGCTGCACAAATTCTATGCCGTCGTCGTAAGAACAACCCATTGTTGGTGGGTGATCCAGGCGTGGGTAAAACCTCTATTGCCGAAGGTCTGGCGTGGCTGATTGTGAATGGTAAAGCGCCAAAACCACTCGAAAATGCCGAAGTATATAGTTTGGATATCGGTGCGTTGGTAGCGGGTACAAAATACCGTGGTGACTTTGAAAAGCGTTTAAAACAACTGTTAAATGCCTTGAAAAAGAAACCTGATGCCATTTTATTTATTGACGAAATCCACATGATTATTGGTGCAGGCTCAAGCATGGGTAGCACTATGGATGCATCAAATTTAATTAAACCTGCGTTGGCAAATGGTACTTTGCGTTGCATTGGCTCGACGACATTCCAAGAATATCGTCAGGTATTTGAAAAAGACCATGCACTTTCACGCCGTTTCCAAAAAATTGATGTGAATGAGCCTTCAATTTCAGAAACGATTGATATTTTACGTGGTTTAAAATCGAAATTTGAAGAATTTCACCATGTTAAATATGATGATAAAGCATTGGTGTCTGCGGTAGAGTTATCGGCCAAATTTATCAATGATCGTTTCTTGCCAGACAAAGCCATTGATGTGATTGATGAAGCAGGTGCGCAGCGCCGTTTAAGAGCTGAGCAAGATGATACTTTAATCACAGTAGAAAACATTGAAGATATCGTCTCTAAAATTGCACGTATTCCACCTAAAACCGTATCGAAAGATGACAAGACTGTACTTGAACATCTTGAGCGTGATTTAAAACGTGTGGTCTTTGGTCAAGATGAAGCTATTGAAGCGTTAGCATCAGCAATTAAACTGTCACGTGCTGGTTTAAAAACACCAGACAAACCAGTGGGTAGTTTTGTATTTGCTGGCCCGACAGGCGTTGGTAAAACCGAAGTTACCAAGCAGTTGGCAAAACTGTTGGGTGTGGAATTGGTTCGCTTTGATATGTCTGAGTACATGGAGCGCCATGCCGTTTCACGTTTAATTGGTGCACCTCCAGGCTATGTCGGTTTTGATCAGGGTGGCTTACTCACCGATGCGATTCATAAAAATCCGCATTGTGTGTTGTTGTTGGATGAAATTGAAAAAGCGCATCCTGATGTATTTAACCTATTGCTGCAAATTATGGATCATGGTTCATTGACCGATAATAATGGTCGTAAATCAGACTTCCGTAATGTGATTTTGGTTCTGACCACTAATATTGGTGCGGAAAGTATTTCCCGCGTGAGCATTGGTTTCATGGATCAAGACAACAGTAATGACAACCAAGAAGCGATGAAAAAAGCCTTCTCACCTGAGTTCCGTAACCGTTTGGATGGGGTCATTCAATTTAAAGCTTTACCTACTACAGTAATTGAAAATGTAGTGGATAAATTCTTGACTGAATTACAAGCGCAGTTGGATGATAAAAAAGTCATTCTTGAGGTTGATCAAGATGCGCGTGAATGGATGGCTGAGCATGGATATGATCGCTTAATGGGCGCACGTCCAATGCAACGTCTGATTCAGGAACACTTGAAAAAGCCATTGGCAGAAATGATTCTGTTTGGTGAACTTGCAGAACAGGGCGGTAATGTGGCTGTTTCTGTGAAGAAAGAGAACGGTAAGGCAGTCGGTTTGAAACTTGAAGTCTTTGAAGATCAAACGGCTGAACCAGCCTAATCAATCCTTATTTGAATTTTGAAAATAACCCATGTTGAACATGGGTTATTTTTTATGAATTCGCAGATGCGTGAACTTGAATCGTTACTGCTAAAAGAGAGACCACACAGGATTTATGGATTTTCAGATCACTAAAATTGCCAGCACAACGTTCTTGTTTTTTGTTACGGCAGTTATGGAAATATTAGGCTGTTATTTTCCTTATTTGATTTTAAATCAGGGGAAATCACAGTGGTTATGGCTGCCAACAATTTTAGCCTTAGCGGCTTTTGTGTGGTTATTGACTCTACATCCTGCGGCATCGGGGCGAATTTATGCGGCTTATGGTGGTATTTATATTTGTACAGCCTTGATTTGGTTAAAGTATGTAGATCAAGTCAATTTAACACGTTGGGATATGTTCGGTGGAATGATAGTAGTTTTAGGCGCATTGATCATTATTTTACAACCGCAAGGTTTAATACGTTAGGTTATATTTGGGTTTACGCATTAAACCTTAGGCATTAAATCTTAAAGCTGAGGTTGTTTTAGTTTTAAATACAGTTCAGTCTGCTTTAAATTGGCACTCGCTATTTGCCAATTGCACATTAAACTGGGTTTTTTCTGCACTGAGTTTTAAGTTCAATACATAGGGATTTACCCGTTGGAACTGATGCTCAAAAATAGATTCACAATTATGAATTAAGTTTTGTTTAATCATATTTTTGACATTGTTATAACCCGTACTTTCTACAAACTGCCTGAAGTCAGGTGAAATAATCATGCCACGAATATTGATTTGTTTGTCTGTCGCCGTACTTTGTTCAATCACTGTATTTTGATCGACCTGATAAGGCATAGTACGAGAATCTTCATCACTAATGACATCTAAAATTTCATTTAATGCAGCAACATTTTGAATTTTATAATCTGCACTTAAAATCTTTTGTTGGACTAAATATTGATCTAATTCACTGGCTTTGGCATAGAGTGAAGCACTCGCGATCAGTGTAGTGGTGCACAGCGTAATTGTAGCAAGTGTTTTATAAATCATATTGTTCATCTAGGCTCTTTTAGAAATTTTAGAAAAATAGACCATAACTCAAGATTATAGCGAGCCAAATAAAAAAACAGCACCTTTTGGTGCTGTTTGTAACAAAACTCATCAAAGTTTTGCGAATATTTAAGACGGGTTTTAAAGCTTAGTCTTTTTTAAGATTTTCATTCAATAAAAACTCAACCAATGCTTTTTGAGCATGTAAGCGATTTTCTGCTTCATCCCACACTACAGCATTTTTGTGATCGAGCATATTTTCAGAAATTTCTTCACCACGGTGCGCAGGTAAGCAGTGCATAAATAAACAATCAGGATGTGCTAAATCCATCAGGCGTTCATTCACTTGATAGTCTGCAAACGCTTTTTCACGAATTTTTTGTTCTTCTTCCTGTCCCATGCTTGCCCAAACATCGGTCACAATCAGATCAGCATTCACTGCTGCATCCTCAGCAGAATCGACCAATTCTACGCAGTGTGCAAATTCAGACAGGAAGCGCTGTTCTGGCTCATAACCTTTCGGTGTCGCAATTTTTAAATTAAAGCCCCACATGTGTGCTGCTTCAATATATGAGTTACACATATTGTTGCCATCACCAATCCACGCCACAGTTTTACCTTCAATTGAACCACGGTGTTCAACATAGGTTTGCATGTCTGCAAGGAGTTGGCATGGGTGATGATCGTCAGTTAAGGCATTGATCACAGGAACTTTAGAGTAAGAAGCAAAGCGTTCTACAATGTCGTGACCAAAGGTACGAATCATCACAATGTCAAGCATACTTGAAATGACGCGTGCAGAATCTTCAATTGGCTCACCGCGACCTAATTGTGTGTCACGTGATGATAAGAAGATCGCGCTACCACCAAACTGACTCATGCCAGCTTCAAACGATACACGGGTTCGGGTGCTGGATTTTTCAAAAATCATACCCATGACTTTGCCAGGAAAAGGCTGGAAAACTTCATTGTTATGCTGTTTACGCTTGAGCTCAATGGCGCGTTGCAAAATTTGATTCAGTTCTAAAGTCGATAAATCGCGTAATGTTAGAAAGTGACGTAGAGCCATTCGTTACTCCACAATAATTGCTGAATGAGAAAAAACAACAATTAGTTGTTGGTTGGTTAAGTGAAAAAGGGAATCGGCTAATATACTATAGGATGCAGAAATTGCAAAAAACTAAGCTTTTTGATGAGCGTCTAGAAAGCGATCTACACAATAACTTACATAATTGGTTGTTTCTTGTTCTGTTTCTTGTTTTGGAATACCCATGATGATACGCCATTCAAAATTTCTTAAAATACCGAAATACAGTTGTGCAGAATAAATAGGCTGTTCACAGCAAATTAAACCTTGCTGACTGGCATGTTCCAATACTTTGGCAATACAAAGTTGCACATGCAAAGGGCCGCGCTCATGTATGTGTAAGGCAATATCAGGATTGCGCTGACTTTGCTCTAATACCAGACGCATAAAGGCTGCATTTTCTGGTTCCAAAATATGATGATAAAAATTCAATAAGGTTTGAATCAAATAACCACGTAAATTTGAATCAATTTGTTCAAAGGGAATGTGAATATCCTGAAAAAATTTATCACGGCGATAATCACAAATAGCTTTGAATAACCCTTCTTTATTGCCAAAGTATTTATAGATCGACGCTTTAGAACCGCCTGCGTGTTGCACAATATCATCTAAGGATACGGCATCGTAACCACGCTCTAAAAATAGCTCAGTTGCACTGACTAATAACGCTACACATCGCTCATGACCACGCTTGGTTGGTGGTATATCTTTACCTAAAGGAGCGAAATGGGCGAGTTCGTGCATATTGAGTAAAAAATCATCAATTAAATAGAAGGGAGATTGTCATTATAACAAATATATGTACAGCGTGCTGTGTCGAAGTGTACTTGCACATGGCATGATTTGAGCTGAAAAAGCCATATTTTTAGAAAATAGTTTAAATTTTACTCATTTAGTGTACTAAAAAGCTGTGTTTATCAAAAATAAAGAATAACCAACATCACGAAAATTTATTGTGCAATAAATTTGAAAATTATTTGACTAAAGTTTTAGAGTATAGATTCTAAAAAGCCATGGCGTGATCTCGCATTCTCGATATACTCGAATCTCGAAAAATATAGTAAGAAAAGCGGAAAGGAAGATGACAGAACAAACATCTGCGGGCTTAAGATTCAGACAAGCCTTGGAAGTCGAAAAGCCATTACAAATTATCGGCACGGTAAATGCTTATGCTGCCATGATGGCAAAACAAGTGGGCTATAAAGCCATTTATTTATCTGGTGCAGGTGTTGCCAACTATTCTTACGGTTTACCTGACTTGGGCATGACCAGTTTAGACAACGTCTTGGAAGATGTACGTCGTATTACTGAGCGTGTTGATACACCATTATTGGTGGATATTGACACAGGTTGGGGCGGTGCATTCAATATTGCCCGCAGTATTAAACAAATGATTGCTGCGGGTGCTGCTGCAGTTCATATTGAAGATCAGGTTGCACAAAAGCGTTGTGGACATCGTCCAAACAAAGAAATTGTAACCCAGCAAGAAATGGTTGATCGTATTAAAGCGGCTGTTGATGCGAAAACCGATTCAAACTTTGTAGTCATGGCACGTACTGATGCCTTGCAAAAAGAAGGTTTACAGGCGGTTATTGACCGTGCTTGCGCATGTGTGGAAGCGGGTGCAGATGCAATTTTTGCAGAAGCTATGACTGATATTACCATGTATAAAACTGTATGTGATGCCGTAGGTGTACCTGTATTGGCAAACATTACCGAGTTTGGTGATACCCCTTATTACACCACTGAAGAATTGGCTGAGCAGGGCATTCGCATGGTGTTGTATCCACTTTCACCAACTCGTGCTATGCAAAAAGCAGCACTTGAAGTGATGCAATCCATTCGTAAAGATGGCACGCAAGTGAATGTCTTAGACAAAATGCAACAACGTAAAGAATTATACGAATTCCTTGATTATCATACTTTTGAAAATACATTAGACAAGCTGTTCAAACAGGAGAATTAAAAAAATGGCTGAAGGAAAAGTACTCACAGGCGCAGGATTGCGTGGACAAGTGGCAGGTAAAACCTCACTCTCAACTGTTGGTAAAAGTGGCGCAGGCTTAACTTACCGTGGTTATGATGTGCAAGACTTGGCAGAAAACTGTCAGTTTGAAGAAGTTGCATACTTGATTTTCTTTGGTGAATTGCCGACTTCAGAGCAATTGGCTGCCTATAAAGCAAAATTGAAATCTTTACGTGCATTGCCTCAAGCACTCAAAGAAGTGCTTGAGCGTATTCCTGCAGATTCACACCCAATGGATGTGATGCGTACAGGTGTTTCAATGCTAGGTAACTTAGAAACCGAACAGTCATTTGAACAGCAACAAGATGTAGCAGACCGCATCTTGGCGACTTTGCCAGCTATTATTTGCTACTGGTATCGTTATAGCCACGATGGCGTGCGTATTGAAGAAAATACGGATGATGATTCAATTGGCGCACAATTCCTGCATTTATTACGTGGTGAAAAACCAAATGAATTGCATGAACAAGTCATGAATGTGTCATTAATTTTGTATGCAGAGCATGAGTTCAACGCATCAACATTTACAGCACGTGTTTGCGCATCAACTTTGTCTGACATGCATTCATGTATTACAGGCGCGATTGGTTCATTACGTGGCCCATTACACGGTGGCGCGAATGAAGCAGCGATGGAAATGATTGAAAATTGGACATCGCCAGAAGAAGCTGAACGTGAAATGCTAGGCAAGTTGGAACGTAAAGAAAAGATCATGGGCTTTGGTCATGCGATTTATAAAGACAATGATCCACGTAACGGCATCATCAAAATCTGGTCTGAGCGTTTAGCGCAAGATGTAGGTGATACAGTACTTTATCCTGTATCGGTGCGTTGTGAAGAAGTGATGTGGCGTGAGAAGAAATTATTCTGTAATGCTGACTTCTTCCATGCGTCTGCGTATCACTTTATGGGTATTGCGACCAAACTATTTACACCAATCTTTGTGATGAGCCGTGTAACAGGTTGGGCAGCACACGTGATGGAACAGCGTGCAGATAACCGTATTATCCGCCCAAGTGCAGATTATACAGGCCCAGAATTGCGTAAAGTTGTACCAATTGCAGAGCGTTCGGCTGCTTAATTGGTTGTCTAAAAAGCTGTACCGTGCATGAACATCATGTGATGCAGCAGTTTAGGCTGAAGATAAGGTTTCATTGTTAAGCAATGGAACCTTATTTTTTTTGAGGTTTGGATGAGGGTAGTCAAAAATACAATGAGTAATTATTGAAGCGTTAGAGAATTAAAAAAGATCGGGCGTACGATAGCGCATTTTTAAATATTTGATCATAAAAGAAGGTTGTTGTATTTTGTTTCTTAAGGTTGTAAATGGTTGCATGATTGGCTAAAATTTATTCCATAATTAATATGAGGAAAAAGCAATGTCACATGTAGCAGTTAAAATCGACAGCGATATTGTTGAATCAGCAAAGATTTACGGGATGGCTGAAAGTAGAAGTGCAACTAAACAAATTGAGTACTGGGCTAAAATTGGAAAAATCGCACAAGACAATCCCGATTTAACTTTTCAAGATATAGCAGATTTGTTGCTTAGTATGGCGCATGTCAAAGCAGGGAATACAACACCATATAGCTTTGGTTGAGTTCAATGAATATACAACAAACTCCCTTATTTGAACGGACAGTGAAAAAACTAACCAAGCAGCAGAAAAAAGATGTTGATAATGCCGTAATAACCGTTTGGAATAATCCTGATATCGGAGAAGCTAAAGTGGGGGATTTAGCAGGAGTATTTGTTTATAAATTTAAAATGGACAAACAGCTTGTGCTACTGGCTTACTCTGTGAGTGATGACGAAATCATGACACTCTATCTTTTAAAATTGGGCAGTCATGAGAGTTTTTATAGAGACTTAAAAAGATAGGTTTACTTCAGGGTGCAGTACAAGTGTTTGTATCTTGCATTAGATCAATCAGGTCTTGAGCGACTAACAGAGTGAGCTGTTCTAGTCGTTGTAATGGATTGCCATCTAAAAAATATTTGTACTGAAAAGTTTGCTGCTGATAATGAATGGCGATAAAAAATGTCCCTACAGGTTTTTCTGGTGTGGCACTGCCGCCTGGTTTCAGTAACCCTGTGCATGCCACAATAAAATCTGCATGTTGAAATAGTTTTTTGCCTTGAACTGCCATGGCTTGTGTGACTTCTGCGGATTCAGCGGTATAGGTGGCAATTAAGTCACTATTCACATGCAAAATCTCACGTTTAATGCTTGGGTCGTAACTGACTAATCCACCAAGTAAAATATTGGCACCGCTATTTTTATAAATAGAAAACTGACTACATAAGTAACCTGAGCTGGCACTTTCAATAAAAGCCACAGTCTGTTGGCGTTGTTCAAGTATGGCACAGCATTGTTTGAGCATGATAAATCTGCAAGTGAATAGAATAAGTTGCTCAAGTGTACTGAATTTTGTCGACTTGTGCGAAAAAACATCAAAAAGTGAAATGCTAAAATAAGAATGTTCACGATTTAACTGCCTATAAATACAGCAAAATTTACAATTATAGGTTTAATCGTGGCATGAACGGTGATACAAATAAAAGTAAAGCAAAAAGTAATAAAAAGGATGCTGTGATGAAAACAACGGTGAAATATATCGTTTTAAAAAGTTTGGACTATCAACTTGGTACATCATTATTTGAGGATGAAATTGATGCTGATGCACAATATTTTGACCAAATTCCAAGCATTATTGAATATCAAAACTTGCGCTTTAAAGTCGTGAGTAAAGAACAAAAGCGTTTACAACTGATTGAGGAAAATGAGGAGCATCAAACCATCATTGTCAGAGTTCTGGTGATTTAAAGTCATTTCAATCTAAATTAAACAGAGCTTCCATATAATAGCAGACTGGTTGAGCATCAGTGGAGCGTATCGAAGTTGGTGCTTTTTGGCCGCTAGATGAAAAAAATTGTATTTCACATCACAAGAAAAATTGAAGAATTGATTAAAAATGCCAACTATGTCACATATTTGTGTTGGTGTTTTTATCGATTAGCATTTTTCAAACAGGCTTGTAATGGCTTAAATAAGTTTATGTTTTTTAGGTTAATTTTTTATTTTAACTGACTTCTAAATGGGATAGAGAAAATTAATTAAAAACATCTTAAAAATATAATCAGGACAGATAGAAAAAATATAATTGAATTTTAACGTATTTTTTGAATATGTCTTACATTTTATTTTTTATTATATTGTTAAATAATAAAGTGTTTTTCTTAGATAAAATTAAAAAAACAGTGTATTTTCTTTATTAGAATTGAGCATTTTTGTTATTGCTGTGTATAGTCCTTGCATCTCACAATAGTGAGGAAGTTTAAAGGGGCTAAATATAATGAATCATAATGCAATTATCATGATGACGCTGATCATTTTAGCTGTGGGATTTTCTCTAGGCATTTATGTGTATTTTGAACAAAAGAGAAAGCAAAATGAAGAAATTCAGCTGATCATTACAGAAGCAAGACAGGGTCTAGTAGAGTTAGATCGGAAATAATAATCTAGGTGTAAATCGTATACTTCGATGCGGATCCAATGGGATATGTTAAAGGTGAAAAATAGACTTAAAAAAGTAATTTTATGCCACTGTTTGTCGGTCAGATGACGATAAAATAAATGAACGAAACATAGCTGTAGTTTCTTAGTTTTCCCACATTCCCATGTGGGATTTTTTTTGTCTAAAATTTAGACTAGCGCAGTATTTATTAAGATAAGTCATTATTTTTATGTACAAAAGTGACCTTTATTATAAAGATCAAAATAAGGCGAATTGTATAAAAAAACTATTAAAATTCGATTTGTTTTTCAGCATTTAGATGCATAAAAAATTTACCGTTGATAAAAAAATCACACCACTTTATTGAAATGTTATAACATAACAATAGATTGTATTGGGGGATTTTTAAATGCGTTTGACGCTACTCGGCTTATCCATTTTTTATATGATGCATACAGCTCATGCTGAAACAACTTTACTTGAAATCATAAGCTTGCAGGCACAACAAGAAAACTCAGACCATGTTGTGGGAAAAGAAAAAATTCAAACGGCAAATACTTTGGGAGATGCTTTAAAGCATTTATCGGGTGTACAAAGCAGTGCTTTTGGGCCACATGCAGGTACGCCAGTCATTCGTAGTTTGAGCGGGCATCGTGTTGGTGTAATGGAAAATGGATTAAGTATTCAAGGTTTAAATACCATGAGTGGTGATATAGCCATTCCGTTTGATTCTTTATTCAGCCAAAACATCACTGTAAATAAATGGTCGGATGCAGTGAGACATGGTGGGCAGGCAATTGGTGGGAGTGTTGATATTGATACAGGTTTAATACCCAAAGAAATTGCCAACAAATCACATTATATGGAAGTTGTTTTGCGTAAAGGATTCAATCAGTTTGATGCAAAAGGCATGCGTATAGAATTGAATAATCAAAAAAACTGGGCAACCACGTTGCAATTTTCGCAGCAGGAAATAGATGTGTATGATATTCCTGGCGCAAGTAAGGCGGCTGTGTGTGAAACGCAAGTATTTGGTGAGCGTGGTGGGGTAAACACAGGTTTAGCCAGCCAGTGTCAAAAAGATACTCGTATCGAAAAAATATTTAATACGCGTTATCAACCTTATTTAAATAATTATGTGCTTGAACATATTCAACAAAATCCAAGTAATTTATCAGATTATTATGATAGTCAGGAGTCGGCTAAATATACCGATAAACCTGTATCAACTTGGTATGTAAATGGCAGATATGTAGATTATGTCAATACACCAAATCCCGACTATGTTGCAGGTGAGAGTAAGGAAGCAATTCAAAAAATAAACCAGGATGTTACACCCAATTATTATAAAAAATTGGCCAATTCAGCCTCAACACAAGATCATTATGCGATTGGCACAACTTATTTTATGGAGCAAGGCTATATTGGTTTCAGTGCAGATCATAAAAGCAGTCAATATGGTGTGCCGGGTTTTTCTTTAGAAAATAAGTCATTTCAAAGTAGCTATACTGAGTTGTTACCAGTTAGTGTACACACCAAGCAGAACCGTTTTGCGCTAGATGCACTATGGGAGCAGCCTGCAAATTTTGTAGAGTCGATACAAGTTAAAGCAGCAAAACTCAATAATAGTTTGGGTGAATATATTGCGGCGGAAAATGCCAATCAGTATCAATTTAACACTCAACAGGCTGAATTAAGTATTCAACAACGCCATTGAAGTTGTTGAATAATTATACCTTGAGTGGTGAAATAGGAACGATTTACTTTAACAGTGATGTAACAGGAGCAGGGGATTTAAAGTATTTACCGAATGTCAAAAGTGAAACTTTTGCGTATTTTATTCAACAAAAGCTGGATTTTAATCGTTTTTACTTGGATGCAGGTTATCGCGCCGAGCGATTGCAGCATAAAATTCAGGATCAAAGCTTTAAATTGGCACGGAATGCACAAAATACAACATTAGAAAATAGAGATTTTGATTTAAACAGTTTTTCTGTTGGTGTGGGGACTCGATTAACAGATTATTTAGAATTAAAAGCAAAATATAGTGCAGCTAAACGTGCACCTGAAATTAATGAGTTATATAGTAGTCAGCCGCATTATTCGGTTTTAGCTCAAGAAGAAGGCAATCAAGATTTAAAAGTTGAGAAACTAAAAGCGAAAGAATTAACGGCAATTTTTTCTAATTCTGCATCACGTTTACAAACCACAGTGTATGAAATGAATTTTGATAATTATTTATATTTACGCAATACAGGAATGTCGATGCGTAATCGTTTACCGTTAAAATATTGGACGCAAACAGATACGACAATTACTGGTTTTGAGGTGGATGCAGCACATACATTTTCACTACAAAAATACGGTGATTTAAGTGTTTCAGCTTTCGCTGATTTAGTGAAGAATAAGACCCAATTAAATACAGACAATACAGACTCTAATAATGAAGGGCAGTATTTTTCCAATATGCCAACAAATCGTTATGGGGCGAGCTTAACTTGGGATTGGTTAGATTGGTCTGTAAATGTGACGAGTACCTATTATGATCAGCCTAAATATTTAGGTAAAAATATTTTTGATGAGGTTGCTTTACCAAGTTATCAGTTGTTAGATATGTCGATTAAAAAGAAAGTTGCATTAAAAAATGCCAGTTTTGACTTTTTCTTACATGGCTCAAATTTATTAAATGAAGAGGCACGCCCACAAAATTCACCATTGAAATATATTGCACCATTACCTGGTCGCGGATTTCAAATTGGCATCAATATACATTTGTAGTTTTTACGCTTAGAAGGAAGCAAACATGAAAAAAAATTATTTAGTTCTTTCAGTAGTGTGTTCAGCAATATTACTTAGTGCATGTAATCAATCTAAAGCACCTGAAAATACAGTTGAAAAAGTCGAAACCCAACAGTCTGCTGTGCAAAATACAACAAATGATGCAGCTGCCTCTGAAGTTGTGAATGATGGGCCAATCCAACAGTTTACAGCTTATGGTGTAACACAATCATGGCGTGTACTTGTGGATGGCGACCAGATTGAGGTTGAAGGAACAGCGTTGCCAAACTTTAAAATTCCAGTTGAACGTTCAGCGTATGCAAAAGGGGTTGAGTTTATGGGGCAACATGACAATAAAGCGGTGAATGTGAATATTAATTCGACACCGTGTAAAGATGCAGATGGTACAATGGCTGAATTTTCTGTGACCTTAGATTATGGCGATCAAGTTTTCAAAGGCTGTGCTGTTGCAGGTATTGTTCCAACAGCGGATACCTAACTCTCTTATAATTTAAGCCCTAAAAAAGTATAGAAAAAACCACCTTTCGGCATATCGCTCAAAAGGTGGTTTTTTAATTCAGTATTTATTTTAAAGCTTGCTTGTATAAATAAAAGCATCATCAATATAACAAATAGAATGATTTATCAATCATAAATAATATGAATGATGTTTTTAAGTATAGATCAGCAAAAAATCTATTTTTTAAATTCAGTAATATTAATAGGCTGATCTTTGACTAACTCAAGTACACCTTCACCACCTTTAAAATGAATAGATACACCATCATCATTGCTCAGTAAAATACCGCTACCAGATACAGCACGTTTTAAATGATACACTGTGTCAGAATTATCTACCATTTCTGCAGTTTCAAAATTATCTGAAGATTTTAATTCAATGGTTAAGTCTTGTGGGCCATTAAAATAAATAACTTGTGTTTCTGCAGGTGCATTACTTTGTACTTTTTCTTGGCTCACTTCATTATTCGAATTTGAGTTACATCCCATTAAACCGAATGCAAGTAATGTTGCCCCTAAAATATATTTCATTTTTGTACCTTTTCTAAAAAATTGAAGCAAACTTATACTAATGACTTTAACTTTTGATAAAAAGATGGAATTACACTTTTATACTAAATTTTACTGAAAGTAATGAAGCTAAAGTTGACTAAATAAATCAGGAATTGTCTTCTTTAAAAATTAATGCAAAAAAATATAGCAATATATGTTTCTTTAAATAAAACCTACATACACTCACATTCCTTGATCTTGAATTATTGTACGCTCATGTCATCTTAATTTTTGAATTTCAGCTATGAGTAAAAATAAAATGTACGATGCTCAGGTTTTACAGCAACAATATGAGCAATGGCATGATTTACATCGACAGATGCGAGAAGCGCAGCAAAAATGGCAAGCTGCAGAAAAGCTCTGGCAAGAATTACAGGCCTATTATCAAAGTGAACAATGGCTTGAGGACTATGAAAATGCGCCTGAACTTAGCTGCCGCGAAGGGGAATATTCTATATTATCGCAAGATACGCTATGGAATGCTTTAGAAGAGCGTCGCCAACATGCAATTGATTGGATGAAACTGAGTTTAAGTGTGATTGAGAATTAAACTTAATCCAAACTTACATCTAATTTATTTTGATCAATAAAACTATCATCACAGTTTTATTCAGTAAATTTACTGCATATTTAATCAGTTATGTTATTTTGAGTTGGTTTGAAGAAATTAAAAACGAGTATCAACATGAAAAAGTTATATAGTGTTTTGGCTGTTTTAAGTGTGGCAACTTTAGCTGCGTGTAGTAATCAGCCTATCAATGAACAAACTCAGGTGCCACAGACCATGCAAAATTGTGTCCCAGAATCTGCTGCGCAGTTAGTTGGTAAAACAGGTTTGACTGAAACACAAATTAAAGCGCTTACCCGAGCTGAAATTGTGAGAATGGTTACACCAGGTCAGCCTGTAACAATGGATTATCGTATGAATCGCGTCACTGTGGTGGTCGATCCGAAAACTAAAATTATTCTACAAGCTTCTTGCGGCTAAACAATTTTAAGAAATTTTCTCAATATTACCCTGAAAATTTGATCTGATTTTCAGGGTTTTTCGTTTTAATCAGCCAATCACTCAAAATTAAAGTACTACAGTGTTAATATATTGGTTGTCTTAAAATTTTAGATCAGGTTAGAAATGCACTTATTTATGTGTTTGAAAAATCAAGGAAATATACATTGATGCAAGCCTTGAATATATCGACACGTTTAGGTGGATTCTACTTTTTCTATAGAACCATTGTGGAAAGTTTATTTTTATAAATCTAATAAAAACAAATCGTTATGTTGGTATTTTGCAGGTTTTATAGTGTCACTTTTTTACTTGTAGATTATTTGTAGACTGTTGAGAAACATGCTTAAATCAGTACTGTCTAAGGTATCTGGTATTAAATATGAAACTCAACAAGTCCAATGTTGATGCTATTCCATTGACGACGTCAGGTCAAAAAATTTATCGGGATAGTGAGTTAATTGGCTTTGCTGTTCGGGCTACCACCAAATCAAAATCCTATATCATTGAAAGACGAAATGCAGGGGAACTGTACAGGGTAGTGCTAGGTAAAACTAATGAAATTTCTACCTTGTCCGCTCGTGCAAAAGCACAAACCATTTTGGCTAAAATTGCCAATGGTGAGTATGTAAAGCCATCTAAAAAACAAGTTGTTAATAACCCACTTGATATTACAGTGCAAGAAGCATTGGATATTTATCTAAGCAAAAATGACTTCAAGCCAAAAACAGTCAAACAATATAATAAGTACTTCAATTTGTATTTGCGCTGGTCGAATAGAAAATTATTTGAAATCACCAAAAGTGAAGTCCTGGATAAATTTATTGAAGTAACTAAGTTAAGCCCTTCATCTGCGAATGGTGCTGTATCGCTACTGGGTACGTTGTGGAAATATATGCATGTGCTGTACTCAAGTGATGAGGATCCAATCCTGCGCACAAATCCTGTTGATGTTATTGCTGTAACCAAGGGCTGGAATAAAATTGAGCGTCGTGAAAGGCACTTAGATAAAGAGGTTATTCACAAATATTACAATGCCGTTCTGAATTACCAAGATGAACTGAATTTAGAAAATACTGCTCGATCTAACACACATCGAGATATACTTTTATTCACAATGTATACGGGTTGCCGTCGTCAGGAAGTTTGTAAGCTGAAATGGACTGACATCAATTTTAAAGATGGAACTGTTGTGTTTAGGGATACAAAAAATGGTGCTGACCATTGGTTTCCAATTGGTGAACATCTATTATCAATCCTGAAAGACCGTTATTTATTGCGTGAGAACGATTGGGTTTTCCCTGCGACAAAAATACCAACGTCAGCAAACATCCATGCCACCTGTGTTGATCGGATTCTAAGAGTCATAGGTGATCAGGTGGATTTCTATGTTTCAATGCACGATTTTCGACGTACTTTTGCCACGATTTGCAATTTACTTCGATTCAATATTTACGTGACCAAGCGATTATTGAATCATACTGCTAGGCCACGTGTTGATGTGACTGGTGGATATGTGCAAATTCCAATGGAAGAACTCAGGGCTTCAATGAACATGGTTGAAGCTGTTTATCAGGGCAAAATTGACTGTTTTAATTATGAAAGTGTTTGGGATGAGCGATTAAAACAAATTAAGGCAGGATAGACCTACCTTATACATACTGAGCCGTGCACGTTGTTGTGCGGCTTTTTTCGTAGGCGAGCACATCACGTTTTTTATAGGCGATGCGTCGTCCAATTTTTGTATAGGGTAACTCAGAGCCATCGCAGCGCATTCGTGCCAGTGTCCAAGGGGAGCAACCCAAATATAGCGCCACCACTTCTTGACCAAAATTTTGATCATTTGGAGCAGCTATAAAACTTTCAAGTAATTGCTGTTTTTTACATTCAGCAACTGAGTCCAAGTTTTTTAATGCCATCACGACACCTCTCCCAAAGCTTTAACCACACCATACTGGTCATGTTTATTAATATATAAAGCAAGCATGTTGTAGAGCGGATGCACAAAGTGTTTTTGCACACGGATAATGATTCCAGTGCCATCAATCTTTCTGCTCTTTGTGACCTTAATAACCCAGTCAATAAAATCAGAATTTAAATGACGCATATCAACCGCTATTTCATAAAGAGCGCCTGTTTCACCTGGATCTAACACCAAGTCAAAGGGCAACATCTTGTGCAACTCACCAGCAATGAAATTCGCCACGCCGACGTTCGTTTGTTGAATTTCAGTCATTAGCTTGCTCCCACAATTCGCAAATATCACGATTCACTACAAAAGAATCTGGCTCATGGTCTAGTAATTCTTCATGCAAGGTTTTAATTAAGTTCTTTTCAACCAAAACAAACCCTTCCGACACCGCTTTGGCTTTGGCTGCTTGCCATCCTTTTTCAAACAAATTGAACGCAAGGGCAGTATCACTGCTTTCATAAGGGTTTTCGTAGTCACCCCATTTTTGATCCAAGCAAAAGCCAATCTCATCAGCTTCAACTTCAAAAGCTTCTTGCATTAAATTGTTTTCTTTCTGAATATCCATCACGCCACCTCTTCTTGAGAAAGATGCACACCCACTAAACGGCTACCTTCAACACAAAAATTGACTGTGTTTAAACCAAATAAGTCCGACAACAGCGCGCACAGTTGATCTTCCTTAATTGTTAAGTGGTTTTTGGTTGTGACCACTGTTTTGATCTGGTCTTTTAAAAAAGCGATGGCATCAGGCTCACTTGGTTGTGGATCCTGAGCGGATGTTTCTACAACAGGCTGCACACTAATCACATTTTCTTCAGCAGCTGGTGCCGCAATAACTTCAGTATTCATTTCTTGACCATTAGTTTTTAATTGGTATTTGTAGCTGCCGAATTTACCTGTACGGATAATTTCGCCATCCTTATTGAGCTTATAAATCCCATTGGTGAATTGCTTGTCATTCAGTTGCAAAGCAGCCATCAATTCAGGCTTTGTTAAACCTACAGGAAAGTCATGCAAGTACTGCAAAATTTCTTCATGAGCTTTTGCCTGCACTCTGGTTGAAACCTGTTTAGGTTGTTCAGCTTTTGGTTGCTCTGCTGGCAGTGGCTGTGGCTCAGCTTTTATTTCTGCTCTAGTAGCACCTGACAGGGAATAAACCCCATGCTCTTCTTGCACATCAATCGTTGCCAGGATGTTTTTCACTGTTTTATTGCTAAGTCGGCAGATGCTCATTAGTTGGTTTATAGACAAACCAAGCGAATCATTTTTTAAAGCATCAATAACTTTGTGTTTTGCTTTTTGTAGAGCTGTCTGCTCATGAAAGCGTCTCATATCAGCAGCTGAATTCATTATTCTCTCCAGTTCGCTTCTTTGAATTTTGCGTCAAGAATTAGGCTGTCAATTTCACCTAAACTCACGTTGTTAAATATGTGCGTCATCTTGGTCCCAAACACTGTCAGTGTTCGGGTGATGGTTGAATATGAAAAACTCATGGTGTTAGAGCTGCTTCTTGAGCTTCATACGCTGAATTAATTTGAGCAATTTGCTGTTCAGTCATTTTTGCTGTAAATGGTTCAAAGCGGGTCGCCATAACCGTATTCAACGCATCTAAGTCGCTTGCATTGTTGATTTCATCAATCACAGCGGTCACAGATTCAGCAGGGAACATTTGAGCTTCTTTAAGCTCTTTATGTTTGGCTTTGTATGCCTCCCCAATTTCAGATTTGGCAGGCTCGCCCAAATTAAGCGCTGCGATATCAGCACCGATCTGCTTCAAATCATCAAGTGACGTTGCGTTATCAATGCGCTGGTAATATGGTGTTAAGTCAATTTCAGTGGCAACAGACTCAACCGCCTGCTTCTTGGCCATACGTGCTTTTAATGCAGATGAACCACTATTTGCTTTTGCATTGCTTGTTTCTGGTGTAACCGCAGCAGGGGTAATATCAATTTCCTTATCCTTTTCTTCCTCAGCAATTGCCATACCTTTGAGCACGTCAGGGAAGACATCACGCAAAGCATAAGAGCGTGCACGTAATTTCATCATGCGCTTTGGATACTGTGTCCAAGGTCCTTGCTTACCTGATAAGCCTGCTTTTTTAGCATCCTCCATACTGAACTCTGAAACGGTTGGCTCTTCGCCTTTACGCTTTACTGTGCAAATTGCCTTAGTACCATCTTCTGAAAGTTCTTCACGGATGAAGTCAAGTAAGCCTGAGCCACGCACTAAAGCAAGCATTGCATCACCCCAGATAGATGGGCGACCATTAATTACAGCAATGTTTTGCATTGCTTGAAGTGGCTGCAATCCGATTTCAGCACCCCATTGCATAGCAACAAGAATGTTGCCAGGCTTGCGCTGATAATCCTTTGGCACAATGTCAGAACCCGCCAAAAGGTCAGCAATCTGCATTGCTTCTTGCAGTGTTGTAGGCGTTAAAAAATTCACTGCGGTATTTTGAGTTGTAGTGATGTTGGTCATATTTAAATTCCTATACTTTAGTTATTGGTTTAAGACACGCGCAGCACACGAGTGCTAGAGGTCTTTAAAAACTGTTCGTAAATCTCAGGATGTGCAGCCTTTAATGCTTTGCTGTCTAAGGTGTTGCGTTCCTGATACTTGAATGTGGCCAAACGCTTTTCTTCAGCAATAATCATTTCTGCATCTTCCATACGTGTGCAGATCTGCAGCTTGAGTAGGTCAAGCTCGGCTGTAGCCTCCTTAATGTTGCTGTTTAGCTCTTTGTATTCGGTGATGATCTGCGCCAGCTCGCTATCAGCTTCCACAGCCTGATCAGGATTGTGTTTTGCCCAACGATGCAAAACATCATCAAATGTGGTTGGCGCTGGTGGTACGTCTGCCAACACATGCTCATGCCAAAACTCAGAACATTGCTCGATAAGCATTTCAAACAATTCAGGGTCGAAAGCAATTTGGTATGTACGGAACTTTTGACCACCGATTAGCACGCCTAAACCGCAAAGTGATGCACCTGTAATACCCATGTACCACTGGCATTGAGTCAGGTAATAGTCAGGTACCGATTCGGTTTGCTCATCACCCCAAAGTTTTGCCAAGTATTGGTTTGCAGTCTTGCACTCAAGGATTCGGTCTGTGGTTAGCTTTCCATTTTTGATGCGCACATTACCTGCTATTTCAGGATTAATGATTGCACGGTCAATATTGGCACGCATCCAGTCTTGTTCAGGGTGAGCGATCGTTGCATTAACACGCTGCACCTTAACGCCATTTCGTTTGGCATACTCTTTGGCAACGATGTCTTCTAAAGTGTTGCCCCAGTAAGCAGCCTCGGATTGAGAATCTTCAAGTTCAGACCGTGAAGTTTTATCAAGCCACAATTGATAAGGTGATTTGTACTTGCTCAAACCAAGGATTGCCGCCACATCAGAACCGCCAATGCCTAAACGACGAGACTCAAGCCAAGCTTGGCGGGCGTTTTCAGCACTTTGTAAATTGATTGCGTTCATTATCGTGTAGCCTCCAAATGTGCCTTGGTTGCATTGATCTGATTTTCGTATTCAGCATCACAAGCCTTTAAACTCATGGCCATAAAACCGAATATGCATGCAGCTAATACTGCAGATGCCGCAACATCAGAAAGGATTTTTTTGAAGCGAAGTGATAGGCGCTTTTTATTTTGGCGTCGTATCAGCATTTCGACTAACTTGCTATGGGATGTATTTTGTTTCATACTTATCTCGCTATGTGCAGAGCACCCAGAAGGTAGAAGGTCGGGGTGCTTTTTTATTGCCTAGTGAAATAAATACTACTTTAAGTAGAAATAATGTCAATAGATTGTAGAAAATATTTCTACTTAAAGTTGCTTTTGTGGTGCAGTGCTAACACATGAAAATTTAATTCTATTAAGTTTGATAATTGCTTGTATTGATTCTGAATAGATATAAAATTGAAAAATACTTATTAATTAGAAGGTCTTAAATTGAGAAACGGTTTAAAAAGTGTCTTGGCTGGCTTAGTTTTAGTAGGCGCGAGTGGTTTAACTACTGGCACAACAGTTGAATATGAAAAAAAACAAGTTTTTGATGTAATGAAAAAGTATGTTGAAGCTACATCTTGTTGGCATTCGTTTGATAAGAGTAGCGAATTTATCAAAACGACACTTAAGGATGTGTATTTAATAAATTCCGATAAAGAAATTGGCTTTTCAGAATATTTTGTTTTGTGGGGTGGTGACAAAGGATGTAATGGTGGCAGTGGTACCATGTCCTTTTTCATGTCGGAAGTAAGTAAATACTCCAATTCAAGACCGTTTGTTGTTCAAACTGATAATGCTTTTGGTGACAACATTGATATTAATTTTCGGTTTATAGATAGCGTTAAGCAGATCAGTCCAGATCATTTTGAAATCATCTCTTGGAATTATGCAGACGAAAGATATGGCGGAAAGGATGGTGGTAATAATTTCCCTGCTAATAAGTTTAAATACACTGTAAAAATGATTATGGGCGAGGGTTGGCAAGTAACTAATCAAGTTTTACTAGAACAGAACAAATAGTCAGTTTAGCTGCGCGTTATTCTTCAGGTAGGGCAGCTGGCTGCTTTTGACAGCCAGTGATGATCAAGGCAAGGAGTAGGGGGTAGGGTTGTTTTTTGATAGTTTTGTCTTGTTGTTATTGGTAGGCAAAGTATAAGTAAATTTGTGCAAAAGAAAACCCACCGTTGGGGTGGGTTGATCTTAAGTTGATACTTTATTTTTTTACTTCAGTAATACTGATCGGCTTGTCTTTCTCAAACTCGACAATACCTTCACCGCCTTTGAAGTGAATAGAAACACCATCCTCATTCGCTAAACGAACTCCACTACCAGAAACAGCATGTTTAAGATGATAAACTTTACCCGATCCATCAATCATTTGTGCAGTTTCAAATAGGTCAGATGATTTTAGGAAAAGTTTTAAATCATTAGGGCCTACAAAACTGATAACTTGTGTGTTTTCAGGGGCATTGCGTATCACGTTTTCGCGTGTTACTTCTTTATTTGGAGTCGAAGTACAGCCTGTGATTGCTAGAGCTACAAGAGTTGCACCTAACAAGTATTTCATTTTATTTTCCTTTTTGTATTCTAAATCATAAGAGTAAATATAATAAATGGTATAAAACTACGTTTAAATCCACTGTTACAGAGTTATTACACAAAAAAAACCACCGCGAGGGTGGGTTGTGTGGAGTTTGCTAGGGGTTAAAAATCAAATTCTTCTTGCTTGGTGGTTTTGTGTTCAATAACCTCTACCACCTCAAACTCTGTCTTAAGCTTGGTGTGAGCTAGGAACTGAATAGTCTTTAACTTAACCTTTAGTAGATCACCCTTACCAAAACGAAGCAATCCAGAATCAATTCTTTGAAGAAACGCTTCATCAGAAATAGAAGCATTAATTGTTGACCCCCCATTATTGAATCGCCACTTATTTTTCTCTTTAAAAGATATTGATTCAATCTGTAAGAAAGTTTCTGTAATGCTTTCACTTAAATGATCATCAATGTCTTGAAATTTAAAATACTCAACTTCTTCTTTATTAATAAAAAGTTCAACATTTTCATCAAGCATTTCCCTTACAACATAAAATGAATCAATTCCATCCTTACTTAATGGCTCTAGCATTTTTTCAATATCAGATGCAATAACCTTGCTTCGATAGAGGCGCAATGCTCTTTTATCAACTTCCAAATATTCTGTTTCGGAATAAAAAACTTTTGCATTGTCGGTCGTCTCTTCTATTCTAACAGGAGGCTTACCTTTGAGTTTTTTATAAATTTGAATTACACCAGCAGTAGCTCCGCTAAAAAAACCCACTAAACCTAAGATCCCGCTTGCGTTCGCCAAGGCTGTTGCAGTAGGGCCAGCCAGCATATCCTTAATCTGATTCACCCAAGATAGGTGCTCAACAAATTCTATTCCGAAGCAACCTGTTTTAAAGTTTGCTTTGACATTTAGTTGAATTTCAAGCTTATCCCCATTGATCTCTTTGTTTGCATGAGTCAGGAGGTCGCTTATAGCCATCATGGCAGGCGCAAGATCACGAACATCCATAAGGTGTTCCTCTAGTGCCTTGCCATCATAAACTACATGGAATTTCTCGCTCATAGCATCATCATCAATCAAGTCTGCGTTGGTTATTGTCATAGTTTAACAGTCTGTATTTTTAGTTTCATTATGAGTTTGACGGTAATTGTCGCGCTCTTTCACTCAATCTATTTAAAGCCCTTGGTCAGGTTCGCAATTAATACCCAAGCCGCATATAGCGGCTTATTATTCCTTCATGGTCACAGGTGAATTACTTTTCAAACATCCCGATACAACCCAACAACCTTACCAACCAACTTACATCCATCCACCAATGGAATCGTTTTTTCAGGCCAGTCTGGGTTAAGCGGTTGCAAATACATATTGCCGCTTTCAACAATCAGCTTTTTAAAAGTTGCCTCTAAATCACCTTCACAAGAGACGATGACTAAATCACCTGTTTTTAAATCATTTGTTTGAAAGTCAGGATTTACATAAATTTTGTCTGCAGGGCGGAAGTCTGGAAGCATTGACTCACCAACTACGGTCAGCCCATATCCGTTTTTGCCACATTTCGGGTTAGGTGGGAGCCATTCATCAAATTGCGTACCTGCAGGTACGGATTCAACTGTGGTCCACGATCCAGCTTGTACCCAAGAGATGACGGGTACCAATCGACCAGTAAGAGGAAAGGGGGTGGAGATATTTGGTTCTATACCAGTGCCGTGATCCAAATAGCTGATGTCCACATTAAATTTTTCAGCAAGGATTTGTAGTTTCTCTTCTCGTGGCTTGGCAACTCCAAGCGTGTAGCGTCGTGCCATTTCATAAGTCACATGAATAGCATCTTTTAATTGGTTCACGTTTGTAATTGGTGAGCCTTCTTTTTGCATAAGGCTATTAAGCCGTGAAGCAAATTCTTGATATTTGGCTGTCTGCACCTTACGGACCTTCTTATTTTCTACGCTAGGTAGAATATTAACCCGTATTTTAGGTTGCACCAATTCTATTTTTGGTAGTATATTATCTTCTACTTTAAGTAGTTTTATTGGTAGCATTATGTCATCTCCAAAAGACGCTTTTGAAAAAGCAATCAAAATCGCAGGCAGTAAGTCTGCTTTAGCTCGAAATTTGGATATAACTCCTTGGGCTTTAAGTAAATGGAATTTCGACAAAATTCCAGAAGACCGCTGTATTCCAATTGAGAAATTTACGAAAGGAAAAGTTCGAGCTGAGCAACTACGTCCTGACATTAATTGGGCGTATGTGCGTTCTACTCAAAATAGTAAAGAAGCCGTTATCTAATAACACGTTCAAAGGAAGCATAAATGAACATCATCGATGCGGCATATCACACGGTGCATGACTACCCAGGTGGGGCAAATGCTCTAGCACCAAGACTCGGCATTAAAAGCCCAGCCGTGCTGAACAGCAAAGTGAATCCAAATACGGATACCCATCACATTACGCTTGCTGAAGCTTCAAAACTAATGGGAATCACAAACGACTACCGTATTTTGCATGCACTTAATGCAGAGCACGGAAAGGTTGCTATTGATTTGCCACAAATCCCTGAATGCCGAGATACAGCACTGACTGAATTGGTGTTGAACATGGGAATCAGTGGCGGTGACATTCAATCGGTTTTTAAAGAAATGATGCTCGATGGTCGTATTACGCGCGGTGAAGCGGTGGATATGTCACGAGTCATAAACAAACTGCACAAGATATTGGCTGAACTGGATGCCAAGGTACACGCTTGTGTTGAAGGCAAAGAAAAAGCCTGATGGTTGAGATCAGGCTTTTGTATTCAAAACTTAGAGGGCATTGAATGAACACAAATTTAGCACATGAACCACCACTACCTCAAGGGCAAGTAGTTCATTTCCCAAAAAATGAGCGCAAAGCTATGTCGAATAAAGAAGAGCGCTACACCAAGATGCCTAACATTTTAATTGATAGTCGGATTATGGCTCAGTTAAACGATAAGGCATTTAAGTGTTTAATGTTTGTCATGCGCCAAACCATAGGGTTTGATCGCGCATCACATCCAATTGCTATTACTCAATTTCAAAAGTATTGCGGGATTAAAAAACGCGACACGGTTATGTCATGTATTCGCGATCTGGAAGAACTTGGTTTGATCAAAGTTGAGAGAACAACAGGCTGTCTAAATGAATATTTATTCACTCCTGACCAGTACCGCGAAAAGGGACTAGTACCAAATGAGGGTAGTACCCTTAAAGGTGATGGGACTAGTACCACCAAACGGGACGGGACTAGTACCGCGAAAGGTGACGGGACTAGTCCCGTTGAACGGGGCACTATTAAAGAAACAATTAAAGAAACATTTAAAGAAAACTTTAAAGAGAGAAACACGCAGCAAAATCCAGTAGATCAGGTATTGAATCTCTGGACACCAGATTTACATTCTTTGAATTCTTGGTTGCAACGATCAGGTGAAATGCCAATGACACAAGATCAAGTGAATCAGGTTTTACTGGAGGTCAATGCGCATTACGAGCAAAAGTTTAAATCTGGGCTGATTACAGAAACTCAGATGTATTCAAATTTTGTGAAATGGATTAAGCGAAAGTTTTCACGCAATACAAATACCCACCAACACAAACAAAGCCAAGTTAGCACTTCACGAAACGTTAACGACGCTTGGGGTGATGTGACTCAGTATGCGCCTTGCTCAACTGACGATATCGATTTGGGGGACCTTGTATGAACTCAATTGCAGCAGTAGCAGGATTTAATTTCCAAGTGAGTAGCGACATTTGTCCCATCCACGGTGAACTCAAAATCAAAGCGGGCAGTAGTTTGGTTTGTGGAACCTGTGCAAAAGAAAACGTGATTCAAAGCAACCTTGAGCACCAAAAAGCAGTTGATGCCATGGTGCGAAAAAAACACTTTGAAGGCGCTAGACTCCCAAGCCGACACGCCAAAAGTGGATTTAACGAGTACATCACTCAAAACGATGGCCAAAGAAATGCCAAAGAGCTTTGTGTGAAATACACCAAGGATTTTATTACGGGCCTTACACGTAATTTGATCATGGTTGGTCGTACTGGTACGGGTAAAACGCATCTGTCTTGCGCCGTGGCTCGAAACGCTTTGGATAAAGGCAAATTCGCAAGATACATCACGTCTGAAGACATGGCAGCAGAAATTGCCAATGCATGGACTAAGCCAGATGACACCGAAGCACAAGCCGTTTATCGATTCACTGAATACGATTTACTAATTTTGGATGAATACGGTTTGCATGATCGTCATGAGAACAGACTGCAGCTGGTGCACAAAGTGCTGTACGCACGTTATGACGAAGGCAAGCCAACGATGCTCATTTCAAATTATACGTTAGAAGAATTGCGCAAAGATTTAGGTGATCGACTGTGGTCCCGTTTTCAACATGATGGGTTGGATGTTGTGGAATGCAACTGGGCAGATCAGCGGGTAGGGGGTGCAGTTTGAAGCATCCTAAAGATTTTTCAACAATGGATTTTGTTGGATCTAAGGGCGTATCGCAGTTAACACGCGGTATCGCAGTTCTAGTTTTTATTAAAAACACCAAAGTTGCATCAGTTGACGTGATTCGAGCGCAGGTATTACCAGGTATGTCAAAAAGATCAGTACAGCGATATTTAACAAACTTGGAAGGCATTGGGTTAGTGCGTCGCATTGGCTATGTAAACACAGGGTATCGATATTACTTATCAGGTATGGCCAAGGAATTATTTGAGGTGAAGGCATGAATTTAACAATCGAACAGATGCGGAAAATTGTGGATGGTGCGCCTGAAGGATCGGAGATGTGGCGTGACATGGATTCAGTTTGCAGTCCAGGCGAGGTTTTATATTACTGGTGGTTTGGTGGGGACTTGCTTGTACATGATGCAGAGAAGGGTTGGGTTAAGTCTATTTACCATGATGGTAATGATTACATCTTGGATCAACTCGAATTACTGTCAGATCTTAAGTATGAGATCGATCATCACTATTACGGTCGCAGCGAAGCGGAAGAATTGGCTGCCTATGCAGAGCTGAGCCAGGAAAAAATTGAAGGTGGCGCAATGCTGGTCGGGGATTTCAGCAAGGCTCGAGAGCGAATTCAATCTGTGTTTGAAGATGACCGCACAGACTATGTAAGTGATATTCGCAATCACATTTCGCCGATGACGATTGTGCAGGGGGATTGACTGTGAAAGCGAATGACTTCCAAGAATGGCTAAAAACAACGCCTGAATACCAAACCTTAGTTTTCCAACACGGTGAGCGCCTGTTCATTCAACGTAATGGTGAGTTTGAGAATCTGACTGTGCGTTTGGCTTATCGGGTTTGGGGTAAACAACAAGTCAATATTGATCAACTCAACAACATGGAGCAGTGCTATATCCAGCTTAAACAAGAACACAACGAGCTAATCGCATTCAACACTGTGCAGGATCGTATGCAGAAAGCTGCTGAAAAAGTTGCTGAGAAATATAAGCGAAAAGTTTCAATGATTGCTGATCTTTTACGTGATTCCGCTGACAAGGATATGACATTGAAAGCTATTCAAACAGTCATAGAACGGGTAGGTGAACATGTGTAAATTCTGTGGCCGCTTAACAGGCGGTTTGGTTTGTGGGTACTGTGGCTGGGTGCCAAGTCGTGTGATGTATGCATTGCGAGGTGATGGTGACTAGCATCTCGCTTGCTGAATACAGAAAACTTTATGGCGGTGGTCGTAAGACTGCCACCAAGCGTAAAAACAAAGTCAAAGGCGTAAAGGTGGAAAGTGTAGGTGAGGCAGCACTGATCCAACAGTTGAGAGCATTAAAAATTGAATTTGTGCAGGAATTTAAATTTCACACATCACGAAAATGGCGGGCAGATTTTCATATCAAGAATACAAAGCTGCTGATCGAAGTTGAAGGTGGCATCTGGTCAGGCGGCAGGCATACGCGGGGGAAGGGTTATTTAGGGGATATGGAAAAATATAACGCAGCAACGATGATGGGATTTCAGGTTTTACGGTTCAGCACAGAGCAAGTGACAAGCGGATTTGCAATTAAACAGATTGAAGGGTTGGTGAAGCGATGAATGCGGCGACAGAAAAAATGACAAATCTTGAGTGGTTGGGGCAGCAGTTAAGAGCCAAGACTGCTAATTATGAAGCAGGGATTCCAGGAACAGGTGAAACGCCAGTAAATTGGGAAGATCGTTGTGGGGCTATTGCTGGACTTCCAAATAAAGAATCCAAAGCTTATGCATCAATTTTGGTATGGGGTGATCTTCGTGATAATACTCAGCAATACAAGGATTTAACAGATTACATTGCTGGGTGCTTGTGGCGAATGGTTCAGGATGAGATAGAAAAACAACGTGAAACTTTCAATATGGCAGTATTCTGTCAACACGTAGCTCGAATGGAATTATTTTATGGCCTGCGTCCGAAGTTGCGTGAATATCATACTTTGAAGGGCCGATTGGTGTTTTCGGGGATTGATTACATTGAGCCAAATACATACTCAAAACGATATGCTTGGTTGGGTAACGCCGTAGAACTTTTGTTGAAAGAACTGCAAGATGAAATTGAAACCTATGTGGCAAGCTACCGCTCGAAATTAAAGATGGTTGGCTGATTGACATCCTAAATGGATCTAAGGTATAGTTTTTCTATACTGGTCGTATTACGGTTCAACCGAGACCAAGCCTTAAAAGCTCATCGAAAGGTGGGCTTTTTTGTTGTTTAATTTCTATATAATTGTACAATCCATGCTCTTAAATTAAACGGGCTGATATTATATGAAAAAATTAAATAAAATTATGCTTTGTGGGTTAATGTTTGTTTCAATTGATGTGTTAGCTGCTGAAAAATTTAAAACACTTTCAACCACATTTCATGCAGATGATTACGAAAATGAGTATCAATCAGATACTTTTAGTTCAATCGCTCCAGTAAGAGTGGATTTTAGTTATGGGATGCATGAGCATACGGATGAAATGATGCTTATCACAATCAAACAGTCAGAATCTCAAATCCCTTTATTAAAGGGTTTAACGGTTGAATATTCTGGTAGTGGTAAAGATATGCATAATGATTTTAAAATCCCATTGAAACCAGCTGGAATAAATTGCTTTTATGAAGGTAGTGCAATGGTTGATTTTGGGCTAATTTCGGTTTTATCCCCATTATTACCAGGTGAATTAACAGCATCAGCAAACATTAAGCGTGTATATTCCAGCACTCCCCCAAAGCTGGAGTGTAGATAAATTCAAGCCCTCGCTACCAAGCATTAGTTTGGTAGCACTAGCCGAACGTATTACGGCATATAGAACCCCGCTGAGATAACTAACTTGGCGGGGTTTTTCTTTTCTTATTGGATGGTGAATTTTGCTACTAAGTACAGACGTTACTTGATAGAATGATGAACAATTAAAAATACTAAATCAAACTTAATGTCTACTGAAAAAAGAGAAGACATCATCCATCAAAAAATCACTAATACGGTTAATGTGGATGATGCATTAAACAGGGCGGTATTTAGTGCAACCTTTAAACCTGATTACCATTTACCCTTGTCAGAATTTAAGGATCTGAAAGGCTCAACAAGAAGTATTGATAATCTTGTAACAAATGCATTTTGGTTATCTGTTGGGCTGGGTATTAACTGCGGGGGGAAATATCTATCAACTAAATTAGGATTCGAGGCAAGGATTGAAACCTTTGAGTTTGTCATATTTGGTATAACGACATTTATCACCATCATATTTTTTGTTATTGCCAAAATTACCCCAGACGAAAAAAAGATGACTTTAGCTAAGATTGAAAAACATTTTAAGGAATCTCCAGAGCAGAAGATGTTTTTTCACGGAGATAATAACTAATGATTACCTTTGAAAATGTTCCTAAAAACTTAAAAAAATTAGATGAATTGGTTCTATGTAGCAACTTGGTGAAAGGTGGTGGATTTCCTTTTGCAGTTAAAAATATTTTGCCATTAATTATTGGGGGTGGTGAAAGACCCCAAGTATGGCTACAAGCTGTTATTGACCCATCTAAGAATCTATTTCTACCTATCGTTGATAATAGTATATCGAAAGACTCAAATATTAAGGTTTTTGAAGATCAAAAAACTGGCGTAATGCAAATCTATCTTCAAAATATTCCAATTTTACAAGTTAAGCTTGAAGGCGAGAAACGCGCTGTTATTTCCTTATTGGATTTGAGACCTTTGGGTTTGAATATATGGGGAAACTCCAATGAGCTTAATATTGTAGGTTCAAGGTTTTCAAAGAATACTGTTGAGGGTGTCGGAGTCTTTATCAATTTAGGTTTATAGCTTATACCCAATTAATGCAAATTACATAAATGTAAAACCCTGTGGGAAAAATTCACAGGGTTTTTTAATGTGAGTTTTTTATGACAGACAAAGTGCAAGCGAAACAAGACTTAGAATTTTGCAGTGCTGAACTGTCTAAGTATCAGAATCTCAGTAGATCGGGATTGACGCGGGCAGAGATGCTAGCGATAGACGGCATCATGCGCCGATTGAAAGAGCGAATTAGAAACTTACGGAATGTATTGCTGTGAAACGACCGATGCCGCCTCGAAGCTTACTTGATCTTGATCCTGAAGACCCAGTGGGGTTTGAGGCAGCACCTGAATTAAAAGAATGGATTTTAAAAACATTCATTGATGAGGGTGGTGAGTTACACAATCCTGATCACACGCATATATCGCCGTGGGATGATGATTTATTCATGGTGCTATGGGCATCAAGTGGATTTAAAAAGTCTGAAAAAATTGTTCTGGGTCAGACTGAAAAGTTTGCACCGATGGCGGGCGGCTGGCGAAAGTTGCGTCAAGAAAAACAGATGATTGACTGGTTTGGTTGTGTGCCGAATTTCATCATCACGATTGATGCATGGTTTGCACACAAAGCCAATGATACTGATTTTTGCGCATTGATCGAACATGAGCTGTATCACGTTGGTGCTAAAAAAGATGAAGATGGTAACTACCAAATCAGCCCGTCTACAGGTGAGTATAAATATTATTTGCGACCGCATGATGTAGAAGAATTTCATGGTGTCGTTCAGCGTTACGGTGCATCACCAGACGTTCAAAAAATGGTGGAGCTTGCAAATGATGGCCCAACAATCGGCAAGGCAAAAATTGCTCATGCATGTGGTACGTGTTTATTGAAGTTGGCTTAAATTTTTTTGCCTGTTTTGCTAGACGTAGCTAGACAAAGGGGTGTTTATGGCAGCATTAAAAGAGCCTGTAAAAATATTTATAGTTCAAGCTCTTGCATGCCGTGATACCCCTCAAGAGGTGGCAGATCAGGTCTTGCAAGAATTTGGTGTAAAGATTGATAGAAAGCAATGCCAACTTTACGATCCAACCAAAGCGGCTGGTAAAAATCTAAGTAAAAAATTTGTCGATTTATTCCACAAGACACGCGCCGATTTTGATGCTGGCTTAATTGATATCCCGATTGCAAACAAGCATTACCGCTTAAAGCAGTATCAGAAGCAATTAGAGCGCAATGCAAAGAACACAGTGATGTCGCTCAAGATTCTTGAACAGGCTGCAAAGGATTGCGGTGGGCAGTTTACAAATAAACAGGAAATCACAGGCGCAGGTGGTGGACCGATTCAGAACGAAAATACAGTAGTTGTTACTGCCACTGATGAGCAGGTAAGGCAGGCGATAAATGAACTCGAGAGCGAATATTGACCCAGTCAAATTAAAAGCAAAAAGAATCAAATGTGAAGACGAGCATTTATTTTTTACTCGGGCATTTTTCCTGCCACGTATGGGGTTTAAATTCTTGGTGAATTGGCACCATGAATATATTGCTGATGCGATTGATAAAGTTATCAGTGGTGAAATTCCCAACCTTGTGATTAACGTACCACCAGGCAGTGGTAAAACTGAATTACTTACCAACCTGATTGCACGGGGGATTGGGCGTAACCAGCGTTCACGCTTTCTGTATTTATCATTTTCACAGTCTTTGGTTGAGGATGTTTCGGCCACAGCTCGAAATATCGTGAAGTCACCAGACTTTCAAGCCTTATGGCCAGTCAAAATTTCAACCAGTACCGATGCAAAGGCATCATGGAAAACCACAGTAGATGGGTATGAGGCGGGGCATGTGTATAGCGCCTCGATGGGTGGTCAGGTTACAGGGCGTCGTGCTGGTACCTTAGCTGATCTTGGGTTTACAGGGGCTATCATTCTTGATGACCCACTTAAACCAGAAGATGCATTCAGTAAGACAGCACGTAACAAAGCAAACCGTAAAATTCTAAACACGGTGAACTCACGTAAAGCTAAATCATCGACACCGATTATTTTGATCATGCAGCGTTTACACGTTGAGGATCCGACTAACTTTGTGATGACTAGTAACGTACCAGGCGAATGGCATCAAATTTCAATCCCTGCCTTGATTGATGATGATTACATTCAGTCACTGCCTGAGCATATTCAAAAGAAGGTACCACGTGACGTTGAGCGAGACGAAAAAGGGCGTCAAAGCTATTGGCCATTGAAAGAATCACTGCAGTCTTTGCTGCAGTTGGAGAAAGGTGGTCAAGACAAAGATGGCGCAACAGTTTCACGTTACACGTTCAGCAGCCAATACATGCAGCAACCTAAGAAATTAGGTGGTGATCTAATCAAGGGCGAGTGGTTTGGTGAATATCACGAATTACCTGAACTGGTTTGGCGTGCTGTATATGTGGATACCGCTCAAAAGGTCAAAGAAGAAAATGACTTCACTGTCTTTCTTTTGGTTGGTATGGGGGTGGATGGCAAGCTTTATTTGATTGATCTTTTGCGCGGCAAATGGGAAGCGCCTGAGATGAATAAAAAAGCGAAATCATTTATCGATAAACACAAGGTGTATGACCTTAGAACCAAGCCTGTTCGATACATGAAAGTTGAGGATAAGGCGCATGGAACCCAACTAGTGCAGTCATGGCAAAAATATGGCGGTATTCCAATTATTCCTGTTCAACGTGAAAAGGACAAATTGACCCGCTTTATGGATGTAGCACCACACCTAGAGAACAACTTTGATGTTTACCCTGAAAATCAAAACAGGTTTGTCATGCTGCCTCGAAATGCAACTTGGAAGCAATCCTTCCTAGATGAGTGTGAGGCATTTAATGCTCAAATGACCCATGACCACGACGACCAAGTCGATACCTTAATTGATGCGATTGAAGATTCAGTCGTGATGTTGAATTACAGCCCACCAGCGGCATAAGGTTTTAAATATGGCTAAGAAAAAACGCAATCCCGAAAGTCAAAAGCCTGTGTCGGGTAACTTAAGTGTGCATGAAGCTGAACAGGCGCTACTCAATTATTTGACTAAAATGCCTGATGTAGATGAGGTACTGCGTAAGGCAGGTATTACCAGACACCGATTAAAAGTCATGATGTATGACGATGAAGTTTATCAGGCAATTGAGAAGCGACAGGATAAACTGGAAAGTGCTCCATGGCGGCTAGAGCCAGCAGAAGGTATAGAAACAGAAATTCTGTATGCACATCTTCGTGAATGGTGGTCTGAAATCATTTTAGGTGCACAAAACGCACGATGGTACGGATATTCTGTGCTTGAGGGAATTTACTCCAGACCTGAAAACCCTAAACTTCATATTCAAGGTGATGTTGTCACACCATTCATAGGCTTTGAATGGATTGGTGAAAAGCCTCTGCAATGGTATGAGCCAAAGAATAATGGAAGTTTGCTTCTTTTAAAGAACTACAACCACACACATCAGGATCAGGAAGTAGACCAACGTTTTAAGCATTTCTTAACACGCTGTAAATCTACGTTTGAAAATCCTTATGGAGAGGCACTGCTTAGTCGTTTGTACTGGGTTTGGTTCTTTAAAACGAATGGCTTTAAGTTCTGGTCAAAATTTGTAGAAAAGTACGGTATGCCATTGTTGGTGGGCAAGTCATCTACTGGCCACAACCAAGATATGCGGGATGCATTACTAAAAGCACATGCAACTTCTGTTCTAGCGATTTCGAGTATGGACTCTGTAGAACTGCATAGTGCATCGGCTGTAGGTAATGGCTCGCAAGCGTATGAAACATTCGACAAGAATTTGGAACGCCGTATTCAAAAGGTGGTTTTAGGTCAGACGCTCACCAGTGGTACAGATGGCGCAGGCTCACGTGCTTTGGGTGATGTGCATTTGGAAGTCCAAAATGCGAAATACCGTGCAGACATTCGGATGATTACCCCAACAGTGCAGGCGATTATTAATGCATTGTGTGATCTGAATGGTTGGAAGCGCAGACAGATTATTCTTGGCGAGGAAAAGTCACTTGAACCTGAAAAGGCGGAACGTGATGTGAAGCTGAAAGGCGCAGGAGCCAATTTCTCAAACGCCTATTTCATCCGTGAATATGGGTTGCAAGATGGTGATCTGGTTGAGCCGACTCCAGTGGTACCTCATCAATTCACACACGTACCTAAGCAGGTATTCAACTTTAAAGCTAAGCCAAATAAGTTGTCAGGTGCTCAGCAGGAAGTTGAAGAACTGACCGATGGCCAAGATGATTTATCACTGTTGAGCGTGTCTGAAATCCAGCAATTGTTAAGTGAATCGGATAGTCCTGAGTCTTTGGCTTTCAATCTTGCACAGCTTATTCCGAAAGCCACTAAAACCGAGTTCACAGCCAAGTTAGATCAAGCTTTGTATGCTGCAGATATGATCGGGTATGTGGCAGCAAGTAAAGGGGTTTAGCATGCAGCCAGTTACCTTTCTTGAAGCCTTGCAATATGCTTGGCAGCGCAAGATTGTATTGCCTGATGAGTTTTACTCACTGGATTTAAAAACACGGCAAATGGCAACTACGGTTAGCTTTTTGTCGAGCCTCGAGCAAATTGAAACGGTCATTAAGGCAGTCAATAAAGCCATTGCTGAGGGTTCAACCTTTCGGGACTTTCAAAAGTTGGTTGAAAAAGAAGGTATCGAGTTGCCAAAGCACTATCTGGACAACGTATTTCGTACCAATATTCAAAATGCGTATGGTCATGGTCGTTGGATTCAACAAAACCGAAATAAGGCTAAACGCCCTTACTTGATGTACTCGGCTATCAATGACAGTCGGGTGCGTCCGAGCCACTTGGCTTTAGATAAGATCATTTTGCCGTTTGAGCATCCATTTTGGTTGACACATTATCCGCCACTTTCTTTCCGTTGTCGGTGCACCGTGATAGCTTTAACCGAAAAACAGGCATTGAAATACGGCATTACGCCAGATGACAAGCTGCCTGATGTTGCTGAAGCTTTGGATTGGTCATCACATCCGTTGCAATTCGGTGAGCTTGAATCATTGGTCGATAAAAAGATTGCTGATTCATCACTGGATAAAGAATATTTGCTTGAGCAAAAGCAAGTTATTCAAGCCGAATGGACTGCATCCAAAAAGCTGACAAGTTTGTTTGCACCAATGGATGACAAGAGTCGGGATTTATTCAACACGATTGCAGATACAGTCATTCCACTTGACCCAAAGATCAGACCCACAGCAATTCGGACGTTTATTGATTATGTGCAAGGCAACGACACTGCATTGACCACGTATCTAAATGCGTCTACGGCTTCACTGGCTGATGATGTGTTAAAGCGGTGGCTAAGTGCTGACATGGCAGCAATGCAAGCTGTGGCAAGCAATACGACTTCAACCGTGGTAGGTGCCGCGACTATTCAGCAAGTGGCAGCGTATCAAGTTGGGCAAACAGTACAATTCAATGCGCCGTTGCTGATGACTGATTCTGCAGGTGACATCGTGATTCAGATTCAGAATGCCAAAGGTTTAGGTATTGATCTGGAAAAGCTAAATGCAGGGCAAGGGGTTTTGATTCCATTTGGCTTGTCGTTTGAGGTGGTTTCGATTGAAACAATCAAAGGCAAACTGATTTATACGCTTAAGCCTTTGCTGAACTGAATTAAATATGAATATGACCGCTCCATTTGGGGCGGTTTTTTATTGGAGCATGAAAATGCCAGTAGAGGAAACACAGGACAAATATTGCTTTCGGCTTGGCGATCTGAACGTCAATCAAGCCGAGGAAGGCAAGAAAAAGCGCACATTCACAGGCGTGGCATATAGCGGTGAAGTGATTACAGACCACTGGTATTGGGACCGAATTATTTTTGATTTGGACTCAATGAAAATTAAGGGGCGTATTCCCGCATTACTTGATCACTCACCACGCCAGCGTGCAGGTGTCATCAATGAACACAGCATTAATCATCAACAAGGTTTAGTCGTTTCAGGCGACTTAATGAGCAACGAGTTCGGTACCGAAGTTGCCCGTGACTCTGACGATGGTTTTCCGTGGCAAATGTCGGTTCGTATTGAGCCGTCATCAGTCGAAGAAATTCAGGCTGACTCATCTGTCAGGGTCAATGGAAAAGTTCACCAAGGACCAATCACGGTATTTCGTGGTGGTCGCATTCGTGAAGTGTCTTTCTGTGCTTTGGGTGCAGATGACAACACAAACGCTGTGGCAGCCAGCCACAACCCAACACAATCTAGCAAAGAGGACACAGACGTGGACTTAGAACAAGCGAAAGCGAAAATCCAAGAGCAGGAAAAGACCATTTCAGGTTTGCAGGATCAACTTAATAAGTTTGCTGCAGATAAGCGTAATTCAGCCATTGATGCTTTGGCCAAAGATTTAGGCAAGGAATTTACGGCTGAAGAAAAAACCAAGTTTGCGGCTATGCCTGATGATGCATTTGATTTGATGGCAGCAACACTTAAGCAATTTGCGACACCACAGTCACAAACGCCAGCTGGTCAGCAGCAACAAGCGCCGTTAGCAAATCCAGCATTTGCTCACTTGTTCACTCATCAAGCAAATGCTCAAAGTGGCACGCAACCATCGGGCAATCAAGAGCATCAATTATCTGCAGGCGCTAAAGCATTTGCAGCTCAGCAAAAGGGGAAGTAATCCATGACTACTGTTTCAGCTACACATAAATCACGTCCGTTTAATTTGGACGTGGGAAAAACCCGCCGTGTTAATGCCAAGGTTACAACTGCCACAGCATACAAAGAAGGCGACTTACTGGCGCTGTCTGCAGCAAACGTCTTAACCCAAGCGGCCGATGAGTCAAGTTGGGACGTTATTTGCGGTGCAACACTGACAGCTGCACAAGCAACTGCAGCAGCTGCAAACGGCACAGAAATCCCTGTTTATAACGGTGGTGTGTTCAATATTGAGGCTGTATCAATTGCTGGCACAGCACTCGCAACAAGCAAATACGATGCAGCACGCGCTAAAGCATCTAAAAACAACATTGAATTATCAAAGGTGTAAATCATGCCACAAAGTTTTACTATTGATGGTGCTCCGCTGGAGCTATTGGGCGTTGATGAATTAGCATTAATTCATTCAAATTATGAGCCGATGGATACATGGCTTTTGGACAAGCTATTTCCTCGTCGCAAATCATTCACGACAAATGTGGTGCCTATTGCCGAGCTTGAAACTGAATCAGACATTGCTCCATTGGTTGCCCCACAGGTGCCAGGTAAGCCGTTTGACCGCACCACAGCAATTCAAGTAAGCCACGTACAGCCAGCTTACTTGAAACCAAAGAATCAAGTCACACCTGCAACCGCTTGGGATACCGCTTTATTGGCGCGCTTGCGTGATGCTGGCATTATCTCAACAGGCAACAATCAGTTGAGCACAGCAGAGCAATACATGATTGCTCAGATCGAAACGATCAAGCGTAACCACGACTCGATTGATAATCGTAAAATCCTGATGGCGACTGAATTAGTCACAACTGGTCAGATTGTGCTTGAGTCAGACGACTACACTAAAAACGTGGTGTCTTTTGGTCGCGATGCATCACTTGCATTTACCCCGACAACCGCTTGGGATCAGGCAGGTGCTACACCGCTTGAAGACATGGATACCATGGCACAACGCATGTTGGATGAAGGTGGTGGTGATGCAACCATGATTCTTACAACTGGCAAAGTGTGGTCAGTGTTGGAAAAGAACGCAGCATTCAAAGCCAAGTTTGTTGAGCCGTATGCAGGTATTAGCGTTCCTTATCGCCCAGGTCTAAACGCCTCACGTTCTGCGAAGTTCAAAGGCTACTTGGGTGATATTGAAATTTGGACGTATGACGCAACGTACCGCCACAAAGGGCAAGTGAAACGCTTCATTCCAGTGGATTACTTTGCACTTATTTCTGACACCAATGGTTATGTGACGCAATGTAAGATCGAAAACATCCATGCAAATGGCTTGGCTTTAGAATACTTTGACCGCCAATGGTACGAAGAAGATCCAAGCGGCATTTTACTTATGACTGAATCAGCTCCACTGGTTGTGCCATCAAATAAAAATGGCATCTGCGGTGGTACTGGCTTCATCACAGTCTAAGGAGTGACGTATGGCTAAATACATTGCAACGCAGTCCGTAGGTCAGCACCTGCCAGGCGAAACAGTCGAGGGTCTTAGTGCAGAACGTGCTAAGGCCCTTTTAGTTATGGGTGCGATTAAAGAAGTGGAAGCCGATCAAGAGGAAACTCAGGAAAAGCCTGCACGCCGTACCCGCTCTACAGCTGAGTAAATCTTATGTATGCAACTGAAGCAAATTTGGTTGCACGATTTGGTCAGGAAATTCAAGAACTGAAGTTGATGCATGCAAGTGCATCAACCGCCATTCAAGATGCCATTCAGGACGCAACAGAAGAAATTAACGGCTACATCGGTGGTCGTTATGCTTTGCCGTTGCCAAATGTGCCTAGCAATTTAGAGCGCATGGCGTGTGACATTGCACGTTATCGCCTCTATTTTCAGCAACCAACCGAGGAAGTGCGGCAGCGTTATGAAGATGCTGTTTCATTTTTAAAGTTGGTGGCTAACAACAAGGCACATTTGCAAATTCAGGATGCAGTATCTAACCAAATCGTGGACGACCAGCCAAAGAATAAACCATCCACAATGCCAATCGGTACCAGTTACACAGGTGGTGTGTTTGGTGATTCCACTTTAGACATGATGCCTAGCATCAAGTGAGGTGTGCATGAGTGGTGTTGCGATAACGATCAATGTTGAAGGTGATACACCAATTCTATCCATCCTTAAAAACCTTGCAGATTTTGAACAACGTAAAGCGGATTTATTCGACACGGTAGGCAGTACCGTTGTTGAGGGGATTCGTTCACGCTGGAAAGGTGGAGAGGGTTTAGAAGGAAAGTGGCCGCTTTCAGTTCGTGTAATGCGTGAAGGTGGCACCACATTGCGAGACACATCTCGGTTGGTGGATTCGGTTACTTATAACGTCCTATCCGACGGTGTTGAGATTGGTACCAATGTGGTTTATGGCGCTATTCACCATTTCGGTGGCGAAATTAAACATGAAGCCCGCAAACGCACGTTGTTCTTTCGGCAAAACCAAAGAACAGGGCAAGTGGGTAATCGTTTCGTGCGTAAGTCACGCTCTAACTTTGCTCAAGAGTCAATGGGCAGAGCATATAGCGTCAACGTACCACGCCGTCCATGGTTGGGTATTACTGAAGATGAAGAGCAGTTAATCCTGAATTCAATTGAAGGGGTAATTTTTGATGAGTAATTTCTTTGCAGTTCGTGCTGAAATTGCTGAAAAGCTAAAAGAAATTTCAGAGTTTAAGAAAATCTATACGCCTATCAACATTGGTAGCACAACTGAACTCTCACAAAACACTCCATGTGCTCATGTGAACTATCTTCGTATTCGTAAAACTGATGAAGCTGGCCGTGGAAAATTGAACTCCTTAAAACAAGAATGGGATATCACCATTGTTGAACGTCATGCAGCCTCACAGTTATCGGATGGGTCTAAAGCAATTGATAAGGCGGGAGAGTTGGTTTCACAGGTTATTCCGCTTTTAAGTGGATGGACACCAGCTTCAAGTACACGTCCATTATCACTGGTACGGATCAGCGAGGATTTCTCACCAACTTGCGTCTATATCACGATGGTATTTGAATCATCATTATTCATTTAGGAGCCATACATGGCGAAACAATATAAAGCCATAAAGCCTGTAGGTCGCTTTCAGGTTGGCGAAGTGGTCGGTGGTCTGAATGAAGATCAGATCAAAAAATTAGTTGCTGATGGTGTCATTCAAGAGGTGAAACCCGCAGCAGTAACAAAGAAAATTACAGGAGATGCTAAATAATGAGCACTCAATATATTTCGCTACAAGGTGAATTTTACTTATCTAAAATCACTAATGGTGTGGCAGGCGCAATGCGTCATCTGGGCAACGTACCAGAGTTTGAATTGGAAATTGGTGCTGAGGTTTTAGAGCATGTTGAATCCATGACAGGCAAGCGCACAACTGACTTCACGATGGTTCAGACTACATCGGTTAATTTCTCAGGTCAGCTTGAAAAAGTGGACAAAGAAAACCTGAAATACATCGTTTCTGGTGAAACCACCGAAGTGACCACTCAAACCATTACCGATGCAAATATTGGCACTGTGGTGGCAGGTCAGGAAATTAAGCTTGGTGGTTATAACTTGTCTACCGTGTCATTTAAAGATTCAACAACTGGAACAGCGGTTACAGTAGACCCAACAAAGTACACATTGGATGCCAAGTTCGGTACGGTCGTTTTTAACGATGTTTCAGACCTCACTATGCCACTTTTGGCAAGCTACACCACTGGCGCAGTAACGCATACGACACTAGCATCGGACTTTGAAACAGAATATGAGCTGTTTTTCAAGGGTATTAACACGGCTACTAGCGAGCACATGGCGGTTCGTTTATGGCGCACTAAGAAGTCACCTGAAACCACATTTCCACTGATTCACGAAGAATTAGGGCAATACTCCATTTCAGGTCAAGCGTTGTCTGATGTTTCAAAACAAAGCGACGCAGCACTTGGGTTGTACGGTCATATCGTAACAATTCCATCGGTACCATCACCTTAAAACCAACACAGGCACAAGAAAACTCCACGACGCATAAGCGTCTTTTTTTGTGCCTGTTTTTAAATTTCTTTCATTTGCATTAAGCGATTAATGAAAACGAAAGGGATTCATCCCACCACTTAATTAAACCGTCCGAAAGGGCGGTTTTTTTATGCCTGTTTTCAGGCAAACCACTGGCTAGGGCGACGGTTCGAAAAGCACGTTTTCATATTCAGCGTGCCTGCCAGTTTCTTTTTTTTGAATATGATTAGGAGAAAGTCATGAATATGATGACAACATTAAATTTACGCGCCATGGTATCAAATGAAAATGGTGAGCCAAAGACAACCAGTTATGCAGTAGCGGAAGCATTCCAAAAAAGACACTCTGATGTGCTTCGAGCAATTAAAAATATGAAGTGCTCACAGAAATTCCGTGAGCGCAATTTTGCGTTTACCTTAGAAAACAAACAGATAGGTAACACGAAAAGAAACACAGGCTTTTATCAAATGACAGAACGTGGCTTCATGTTTCTTGTCATGGGTTTTAGTGGCGAAAAAGCCGATGCTATCAAAGAATCATTTATTGATGCATTTGAGTGGATGTCAAACCAAATAACTCAAACCTTCCAATCTAAATGGGCCAGATATAACCATATTGTTGGGTATCGCGAAAATCGCAAACAGCAAGTTAGTTGCTCAGCTAGAGACATGAATGTGTGGAAACATGAAAAGCATCCACTTGATCATGAAATAGCGCAATTAGAAAGAGAATTGCAGCCATCGCTACCATTTGCGAGCGTGGTGCAATCATGAATATTGCCTATGTAGTTGCAGAATGCCGACCAAGCACAGACGAAGAAAATTATGCGGACATTAATATTGGTGATGATAGCTATGTGTTTTGCTCAATAGAGCCAGTGCCAGACACGGGTGACTGGCAGAAAAATATTGAAGCAGCCATATTGATTGGAATTGATATTGAGCGAACCAAGCCAAACCATCGACACATCACACTGCATGCTGAAAGCATCTTGAAGCTATGCAAAGGCATACAAGGTGTGACGCAAGGCTAATAATTACCGCCACCTTCGGGTGGCTTTTTTGAGATTCCATCATGAATGATTTTTTCTTAGCAGATAATCGCACTTTTCAAATTGACGAAATTGAAGTGAAGCAGATTCAGGTGAAGTCGCTTGATTTATTCTGCAGACATGCTGAAACAGTCAAAGAATATTTAAAAGACAAAGACTATTCAGATGAAATTTTGATTGAGTTATTTAAGGCTCACACGGTTGAAGTAATTCAAACCTGCGTCATGACCACCAATTTAACAGCAGACCGTATTTTTGATGTGGCAAAAGATCAGGCTTTATTTTTAGATATGCTGCGTGCTGTATTGACTGTGAATACTGCATATTTCAAGCCTGAAAAGCCTAAACGTGGCAGCAAGTCAAGTAATGAGAAAAGCACTTGGTTTGATTCGTTCCAGTATTTAATTGAGTCTGGCCATCGTCACGATGACATTTTGAATATGTCATACGGTGCATATCTGCAGTATGTAAAAGCTGCACAAAGAAGTGAGCTTAGAAAAATGCGGTCACAAGTCAATTTAATGCGCTCGGCACAGCACGCACAAAACCGTGAATTTAAAAAACTTATGGAAGATTTAAAAGTTGTTGATTGATTAACCAATTGTTAAAATGCCTGAAAATTATATAAATTTAGAGGGGTGTTTAATGAAAAAAATATTGGTTGCTGCAATTCTGCTTGCGTCATCATCTGCGTTTGCTTTGGAATCCACAAATGCTGTTCGTGGTAGTAACATGATTGTTGAGGTTGGGCATTCTCAAGGTCGTATGATGGAAGCCTTAGGTAGACCAGTGTCATCATATAATCACGTAATTCATGATCGTAAAGGCTGGCCGCACAAAGCCACAACTTACACATATCGCATGAATAACGCACGCTACGAAATTACTGTTGTAGATGGGAAAGTCTATAGCATTGGTTGGGAGCGTGAGTGATGGAATTCTCCAAACAACAATTAGTTGGTCTTGTTGGCGGTATTGTTCTTTTGCTTGGGGTTTTTCTCCCAATAGTGAGTATGCCTATCGCTGGATCGATATCCATATTTAGTAGTGGTCGTATAGATGGGTATGTATTGCTTGGATTGGCAATTATCAGCCTTATACTTGCCTTTATAAATAATATAAAGCCTTTGCGAATTACTGGTGGTGTGTCGCTTTTAATAGTGGTAATAGATTTTATTTATCTACTCTATAAGCTAAATAGCATCAAAGGGGATGTTGCAGATAAGCTTAAAGACAATCCTTTTGGTGGCATGGCTGAAGCAATGATGAGTACCGTCCAAATACAATATGGATGGGTATTTTTATTTATAGGTAGTCTTTTACTGGTTTACGCTGCGTTTGCTAAGGTTGTAAACAAGCCAGTTGAGAACAATATTGATCTAAGTATACAAAATCAGCCTGAGTCGAATGTACGGATTACAACCGCAAAAGTGGTAGGAGAAGATTATTTTTCTCATAATGCAGGAAAACGGGTAGAACCAAAAATTCAATCAGATTTAAGAGCCTGCCCTTATTGTGCTGAAGAAATTAAGGCAATAGCGATAAAGTGCAAGCATTGTGGAAGTATGGTGGAACAATGAAATACATATTAGGGTTGTTTATTTTAGCTCTTTCACAAAGCTTGTTTGCTGGTGGAGTTTACACATGCACGGTTAATGGAAATACTGTTTATCAAGGAAAGCCGTGTGCTGGCAAGGAACTAAATTCTCAAGTTAGAGAATCGCAGGCAAAAATCAAAGGACAACAGGCTGCAGCAGAAAAAGCTAAGGCTGAATGGGATGCAAAAAAAGAGCCTCGCATTGGTATGAGTAAATCGGAAGCCGAAAAGACAACTTGGGGTTATCCAGATAAAGTAAATACCACCACAACTGCTACGAATGAATTTGAGCAATGGGTTTACCGTGGTTATCGTTCAACGCGCTATCTGCATTTTACCAATGGAAAACTAACCTCTATTTCCAACTAAAAGATGATTGTAACAAGCCCACTTCGGTGGGTTTTTTAATGCCTAAAATTTGAGGTCAGCATGTCAAAAAATTTAACTTTTAAACTTATCTTGGACGCTGACAGCAAAGGTTTTGTTAGCGGTGTAAAACAATCTGAAAGTGTCGCAAAGTCAGTATTTGATGCAATCAAAACCGAGTCTGATAAGTTAAAACAAAGCTCGGCTGAAGCTGCAAAAGAGCTTGGGAATATCATCCCAAAAGGCACGAGTGAGTTAGCTGCAGGCTTAACTAAATCATTATCCAGTGCCACCGAGATTATTAAAAATGCAGGGGAAAATGCAAAATCTACTGCAGACAACTTCACGGATTTTGGTAACAAATCACACAAGGCTTTAGATTTATTAAAAGCTGACTTAACAAGTGCTAAAAAGAAGCTGCAAGAGTTTTCCAATTCCAATGCATCACCTGCAGACATTGAAGTTGCACAACGCCAAGTAGACCAACTTGAAAAAGAAGTTCAACAGGCTGACCAAGCATTTAACGACTTTCAGGCAGAAGTCGGCAGAGCAAACACTCAACTTAAAGAAACAGACTCAGCAGCAACATCGGCTAAAAAAGGCTTAGATGGCGCTAAGTTTGCAGTTAATGCACTTGTTGGTGCTATGGCTGCATTAGGTGTTGGGCTAGGTTTGCGTGAATTAGCAGAAGCCGCTGACGCATACACTGGACTTTCTGCACGCATTCAGATTGCCACCAAAGATGGCGGTAACTTTGAATCAGCAATGGCTGGCGTGCATCAGGTTGCCTTAGCCACAAATTCAAGTCTGCAAGCGACTGGTGACTTATTCACTCGTATTGACGCAGTTGGCAAAGAAATGGGTATGACGCAGCAACAAGCGTTAGACCTAACCAAGACTGTTACGCAAGCAATTCAGATTGGTGGTGGTTCAGCCCAAGCCAGTGAAGCAGCAATTACCCAGTTTATTCAAGCCATGCAAGGCGGTGTTTTGCGTGGTGAAGAATTTAACTCAATCATGGAAAACGGCTATGGCTTAGCTGAGGCGCTAGCTAAAGGCTTGGGAGTCACTACAGGTGAACTCCGAAAAATGGCTGAAAATGGAGAGCTAACTTCCGAGCGTGTAGCAAAGGCGCTGCAAAGCCAAGCCGCACAAGTCCAATCGACTTATGACCAATTCCCAACAACTATTGGTAATGCTTTACAGCGCATCCAAACAAGTTGGCAAATTCTGATTGGCACAATGGATCAGGCGAATGGTGCCAGTGCTACTGTAGCTGAATGGCTTGTTGTGATTGCTGACAATATGGGGATTGTTGAAGCCCTTATTGATGATTTGGGCGATGGTTTTATTTGGGTTGGCGACCAACTTAAAAAAATCGATCCATCTGTATGGGTAAGCCTTAAAGATGCTTTAAGCAGTGCATACGATGCCATTAAAGATGTTGTGGTGACGTTGTTTGATTTAGGTAAAACGGTTGCAGATGTATTGGGCACAAGCCTATCAACTGCATTGTCTGTTTTATCATCATTGACTGGTGAAGTTACAGAAGCAGGCGAACAAGTCAGCTTTTTAGAACGTGTGCTTCAAGGTCTTTCAGTAGCGTTCGGCGTCATTTCTGACGCGGCGTCAGGCATTAAAATCGGGGTCAAGCTTTTAACAGGTGCATTTTTTGATTTAGCAGGTGCGGCAAATAGCGTACTTGCAGCTTTAACTTGGGGCGACTTAAGCAAACAGTTTGCAGCCAATGCTGATTTAATGAAGCAAAAGGCTAAAGAATATTATGCTGAAGCGGATAGGGATGCTCAAGGTTTTAAATCTAAAAGCATAGCTGCGATTGAAGAGATTGGTAAAACCCAAACTGAAAAAGATGCTGAGTCGGTTGCGTCATCTAAAGCCAAGCTTGAAAAACTTTTAGCAGATCAGACTGCCGAAGCTGAAGGCAAGAAAGCGTCTGAGCAAGAAAAGCTAAAAGCCGTTCAGGATTACGCCGAAGCCGCCATCAAAGCCAATGGCGGTGCAATGGATGGCACCATGCAAGCCGATCTGATGACGAGAGGCTATATCGTCACAATGAATGAGGCTGGCAAGGTCAGTGTTGAAGCTTGGGACGCGGCTGCTGAAGGTGCTGAAGAAAACGCAAATGCTGCAGACAAGGCGCGTAAAGCCGCAGCAGCATTGGGTTTGGATTTAGACGTTTCACTCAACCGCGTTTCAGCCAAATTCAAAGAATCAGAGGGGCAGTTAAACAACTTTACTGCTGGTCTTGAGGATTTGGGTGTCACGGGCGAAAAAGCTGGGAGTGTTACCTATGAGGCATGGCTTAAATGGCTCGAAACAGCCAAAAGCCAAGCTGAAATTGATATGGCTAAAGCCAAGCTTGAACAGTTTGGCGAACAAGGCAAGCTATCAACTTCGCAGGTTGAACAAGGTCTGATTGCAATTAAGCATCAAGCCCAAGGCTTACCAGATGATATTGATCCTGTAACGGCTGCTTTTAAGCGATTAGGGATTGAGACCAAAGAGAATCTTAAACTGTCTGCACAACAGGCATTGATGGATTACATCACTATCCGTGATAGTGGTCAGGCTACGGCAGAAGGCATTCAAAAGGCTTATGAGAAAGCAGCGCAAGCGGCTGCCCTATCAGGTGATCAAGCGGTGATTGCATCGGCTAATGCTGCGGGTGCAGGTCGTGACCTTCGCGTCGAAATCGACGAAACAGGCAAAGCCTCTGTTAAAGCGATGGATGATTTAACCGAAGCCAACCACCGCGTACGTGAATCAGCACGCCGTATTGGTGATGGTTATCGTGAAGCGGGGCAGATTGCACGCGAAGAAGCCAATGCAGCACAAATCGCATGGAATAAGGCATCTCAAGAAGCGGCTCAGAAATGGGACGCTGAAATGAAACGCCAATCCAAAGGTTTAAGCGCGGCTATCTCAGGCTATCAATCCATGAGCAAAAACGATGTAATTTCTCAGATTAAAAGCATGGGATACAGTGAAGACCAGGCGAAGAAATTGGCAGGGTCAATCTGGTCACAAGCCATGGCTACAGATCGTGATGCTAAATTTGCTGCATACGGCAAAGGCGGCAACTTGGCGATGAATAAACTCATCGAACAAGAATTTAATAACGCTGCAGCGAAAGGCTTAACGACACAGCACGGTACCAACAAGATTAATGAATTACTGCGTAATCTTGATGTGAGAAGCACGGGCAGCACACCAAAGGTCAACGACTATGCACCAAGCATCCCTCAACCAAACTTCCGTGATGTTGATACCACACCAACCAAAAACGTGCGCTTTGAGTTTGTGTCAGGTGGCAAACGCTTTGAAATGCAAGGCTCACAGGAAGATGGGGACATGATGGAAAGCATCTTGCGTGAATTTGAAATGCTGAAAAAGGCAATGTGATGAAATTAATACGCTTAGCAACATCCGAAACCGTCTCATTAGAAGACGGTTTTTTATGGTCTGACGAATTTGAATGGAAGCCAAAAGAGCAAACCGTGGAACGTGCCATTAGTGGCGCGGCCATTATTCAGGAAGGCATCAAAGTCGGTGCTCGACCTATCACTTTAACACCTGACAGCAACCGTGGTTGGGCAAAGTTAAGTGATGTGCGCAAGCTACAGGAATGGTCAGCTTTAAGCGAGAAGTTCCGCTTGCAGTTTGAATGGCCACATGACAATCGACAATTTGATGTGATTTTTAATCATCAAGATACAGCACTGGAAGCGGTCAGTGTGTGGGGTTCACCAGCAACGTCAACAGAAGAAATGATGCGTTTAACGCTAAGATTTTGGAGCGAATAATGGCAATTGAAACAAAAGACTTGGTGCTCTATAAATCGGAGCGATTGACTGACACAGACGATGGTGGCGGTAAATATTCAGGTCAGGTCATCGTTGATGGTCAAAGTAATAACTTGTTCAATGACGTATCAGAAATGGATCGAACCATGGGCGATGTATCCATGCGCAAAATCTTTCCTGCTGTGATTACTGAAGATACAGACTCATTAATGGGTGCAACGGTATTCATCTCTGAAAACCCGCAAGACCCAAACGTGTCGGCTTTGCTATTCAGTACAAAAAACTGGACGGATGAACGCCGTAGCGCCCAAAACCGAGTTGAAAATTACTTGGCTAAAGGTGGGCAGATTGCAGGCACACCATTAGACACGCACTGGCAAGGCATGAAACAGTTGCAAGTGGCTATGTTTCCGCAAGAAGCGGAATCTAGTGTGGGGGATACCATTGTTCTAGTCAGCGATGAAGGCAAGGCGCTTGAATTCGAGCAATACGTGCGTATCACTAAAGTTGAGACACGCATTGCAATTATGGTGGTTGATAATAAAAACGTGGAATACAAAATTGCCACGTATACCATCAACGACCCGCTTGAGCGTGATTTTGTCGGCTTGACAGCTCGCCAGTGGTACGGTGGTAACACACAGTCTAAAACCATCATTCGTGAATCTTTAGTGGCTGACACAGGCGAATATTGCGCATCGGTAAAACTGGCATCGGATGCACAAGTGGGTGAGTTCACTGTGAATGCGTCCAGCATGTTTACGCAGTTGATTCCATCTGCACAGACTGAAACCCCGATTGTTGATGTGAACGCGGCGGGTGAGAGCATTATTTTGGTACCAGGTAACGACGGTACCATTACTGCCAACTTTCCAACTACAGTGGGCGTAAGCCAAAACTTGTATTTAGGCTCAAGCGTGATGCCGTCAAGCATTGCGTTTACGCTGTTTGGTCAGCCTGTGAGTGACCAAGGCGGCTTGCTTAAAAACAGTCAAGGCACACAAGTCGGTACGATTGATTATCAGCGTGGCTTGATCCAGTGGACTTCTGCTGCAGGTACTGGCTCGACCACCTTGGCAATTACATTTAAGCCTGCTGCAACACCAAGACAATATTTTCAAAGCTATGCCATTCCTGTGACGCAAAATAGCCAAAGTTCCAACTGGACGGGCGTATTAATTCCAATTCCTGCACCTGGTAGTTTGTCGCTTTCGTATATGTCACAAGGCAAGTTTTATGAGCTAAAAGACGATGGATCGGGTCAGTTAAAAGGTGTTCATAGCTCCTTTGGCTCAGGCATGATTAACTATGAAACAGGTTCATTCTTGCTAACTACTGGTGCATTACCAGATGTTGATACGCCAATTTTGGCGCAATGGGGCACACCGATTGCAACTTTCGTGCGTGCAGGTTTACACGTAGAGAAAGCAGGCTTTGATTTTGATCTTGGTCACACTGGTGTTGCTCCTGGAATAACTGTGACTTGGGTGTTAGAAGGTGAAACCAAAACAGCCTCTAGTAACGCCAAGGGACTGTTTACAGGTGATGCCACAGGGTATGTCAATTACACCACAGGTACAGGGCGGATTATTCCAAACAAATTGCCGCAGAAAAATACGCAATTCAACATCACGTATAACTATGGTCCACAGCTCAGCCAATCTAAGTCAGCGATACCCGATGCCAACCAACAACTGACGTTTACCATTGGTACAGGCTCAAGCATTCAGCCGAGTAGTGTTGCTTTAGATATTCCTGTGACAGATCAATCAGGTCTAAATGCGCTTACCGTGCATCTTAAAGATGACCCAACAGGCGGCAATATTGGCAACTTAATTAATGATGCAGGCGATATTCAAGGCACGATTGATTACAACACAGGTCAATGCATTGTGACACCAACAGCTTCATACAAAACATTTAGCTATGTGTATGAGGCACGATATACAGCAACTTATGCTTCTGCATAAAGGTGATCTAAATGGCTTTTTATTCTCCAGTTACATCCCAAATTAGTGGCACCACACAAACATTTCGGGCCTATAACGAAACCACGATTTATGCACAATACCGCGACAGCTCAGGCGTAAACCAAAGTAGCACCATTGCTGTGGCTGATAAGTTACGGCTTGACCTATCATCGGGTTATGACGAGCAGATTTTGACAGGCTCAGCACGTTTTAGAGTGGGTGCTGATACTTTCTTAGATCGTGATGGTCAGCTTTATCGCAATGTAGACCCGTCAAATAACAGTGGCATCGCGTCGGGGTCGATTCAATACGGCACGGGTCAGGTAGAAATTGAGTCATGGACACCAAATGGTGACAACACAGTCCGTTTAGACTCACTGACGACAACAACTGACTTGCCACCGATGAACCAAGTCAGCTTTAGAACACCTGTGATTCCAATTCGACCACAGTCTTTAACTGTGGTTGTAGCATCGTTAGAACATGGTCAATTGACACTGACCACTGACGAAAACGGGGTGATTGAAACAAGTCTTGCACATGGCAAGATTAATCACGACACGGGTTTTGTGGATATTTACTTCTACGATAAAACCGAAATTACAGAAGCCAATCGTGCAGAAATTACGGCTAAAGATTGGTATGACGCCCTCATGGAATATGAGGAAGCAGGCAAAACCTACATCAATGTACCCGTGTGGATTGATGGCTCATCTGTGCGTTATAACGCAATTGCTTATACCTACATTCCGCTTGATTCTGAAATTTTGGGATTGTCTGCAACGCGTTTGCCGCTTGATGGACGTGTACCTATTTTCCGAGTTGGTGACATTGGTATTGTCAGCTCAAGCAAAACACAGGAATTGCCAAGCCAAGTTGCGGGTCAAACCTACGATTTAAACGATCAGCGTATTTCGTGGTGTGAATTGGAAGACAGCCAAGGTACCAAAGTGCCATTTGATATGTATGTAGTCGATTATGACTATGGCAAAGTGACGCTAAACGGTGATTTTTCACTGAATGCATTGGTTGCACCGATTGTGGCTAAGTATCGCTATCAAGACATGGGCCTGATTCGTGATGTGCAGATCAGCGGACAGCTAACCTTTACCAAGCCTTTAACTCATAACTACGATGCAGCAGATACGATTGTGGGTTCAGCCTTAGTGATTGGTGATATGCAATCGCGCTACACACGTAAATTTGTGCAGCAAACATGGAATAATGCATGGGCAGATGAGGCAACAGGTAGTGGTATTTCAGCCAACTATAACGATGCTTTGTATCCGATTACTGTGACAAACAAAGGTGCAATTCAGGAACGCTGGGCTTTGATTTTCACGGATAACACAAATTTCCGCTGTGTTGGCGAATACTCAGGTCAGATTGGTGCGGGTAGTGTGAATGTGGATTTTGCACCGATTAACCCTGTGACTGGCTCACCTTATTTCACGGTAAAAAAGGAAGGTTGGGGTGCAGGTTGGGCAAATGGTAACGTGCTGCGCTTTAACACTGTAGCTGCAAACTTCCCTGTCTGGGTAATCCGTACAGTGAAGCAATCCGAGCCAACTGTTATGTCAGATCAATTCCAGATCATGCTGCGCGGTGACATTGACCGCGTGGTTTGAAAGTTAAATCAAATATGGCCGCTTAATGCGGTCTTTTTTTATGGGTGAAAGAAAATGGCGACAGATGTAGATGTTCAATACTTTAGCCACTTAAACGGCTTAACTCTTGGCAATAACTGGGGTGATTTAATTCGCCTGCTCGATAAAGCTTTAGTGACAGGCATTGATTTTACACAAATCACATCGGCTTCAATTGATGCTCAAGGTGATGTTCACATCACACTATACGCAGCGCATAATGCCATGTTGTTTCAGGTGGTTGAATTGTCAGGTTTTAGCCCTGCACCACTCAATCAAAAATACCGTATTAAAGGTGTACCAAGTGCAACTGAGCTGATTTTAAAGCCACATACTGCAATTGTTGAAACAAGCATCACAACAGTTGGTGCGGGAAAACTAGCGTCGCTGGGTTATGAAATTATTTTTCGTGATACAAACGATGTTAAGCGTGTTTATCGCGCGAAAAATCCAACGGCACAGCATCCATTTATTCGCATAGATGAAAGCTTAACAAGTCCAGATGGCACAACAGGTGTATATACATCAACTTATGCAAAATATGCCATGGTTGGCTTGCTTGAGAACATGACACATATTGACGATTATGAAAACCTCGATGTGCTACAGTTGCCATTTGACTCTGTAGACCCTGCAAAAAATTGGAAGATTACAGGCACGGGAACTGGTGTAGTGCGTGGGTGGAGTCGTTGGTATTGGTCTAGAGCTGGAACAACACTGCAGAATATTGGCGATACAACCACCCCAGGCACAAGCAACGCTTCTTTTTCAATCGTCGGTGATCAAGATGCTTTTTATTTACTTAACTCTTTTACATCCACAAGTACGACAGGAAAGACGCTAAAAGGTTGTGGGCTGCTAAATAGAGCTAATCCAGATTCTGTCGCTAAAGATTGGTTTTTGATGACGATTTTAAACCCTGTTGCAGCGAGCACAACTTATCGTTTTGTTGATTTTACTGGTGGTAATCCACTACTCACAAGTGTTGGCGCGAGTGGGTTTTTCATGCCGTCAGCAGATCAAGCAAACCCCCTACAAGCACACAGATTTGCAAGCCCAATCCTTCCTGATTTCGAAAGCGGTTATAGCAACCTATATTTAGCAATGAATGTTGGTGCGCTAGAAATAGCAGTGACTGATGTAGATAAATACCTAAGAGGAACGCTAAAGCACGTGGCATATTCAGGCAATAAATTACCTCAGAGTGTCACAACTCCAATTATTAGTGGGGCATCAATGTATGTGTGGGATAAGTGTTTGTGCTCCTCGAGAAGTACGGCTGAGTCAGAAATGGGTGGTTTGTATTTTCACATAGGGGAGCTTGAATGAAGCCAGTATCCCGAAAGGTATTGCCGAATTCCATTTTATTGCAAAATATTAGCGTTGGACCTGTAATTGCAAAAATTACAGGATCAGTCAAGAAACTTGGACAGCAGTATAAAGATGCATCCGTTGTGCTCTACAACAAAGCCAATTTGCAACCAATCGCAGTAAAAAAGCCTGATATAAATGGAAATTACCAGTTTCTGGGATTAAATGCAGGTTTAAAAACCTTTGTCGTAGCTCTCGATCAAAAGCAACAATTCAATGCCGTCATTCAAGATAACGTGGTGCCAAAATGAGTAAAACATCAGTCAAATCTCGGCTTGCCATGATTCAAGCCTTTGCAGAATTTATGGATAGCGGCAGCCAAAGTGCTACCGTTATTTTTTATGAGGGTGTGCAGCCTGCGAATACGTCAGTTGCGGCGGATTCTAACAATGCTTTAGTCACTTTGGTATTTCCTGAACCCTGCATTAAAGAAACTACAGCCACCTATGTTGAGTTACATCCAACTGATACGGGATCAGTTATTAAGACTGGCACAGCCACATGGGCACGGATTTATAACGGTGCAGGCGAAGTGGCAGCCGATCTAACTGTGGGTACCGACATCAGCTTAGCAAATACTAATTTAGTCGTGGGCGGCACGCTGTTTATCCAGTCCATCAAACTTAGACCGTAACTAAAAAGGGTGCTCATGTGGATTTTAAAAATAAGCTCGGCACCGTTGATGCGCATAACCTTAATCTAAATTTTAAGCCTGATAATACCGACAGCCACAACATCATTCTCAATTTTGAGCACTTAGCCGACGGCTCGACCAATCTCAATTTTGGGGATGATGTATCTGCAGACATTGATACGATTTTAGAGACTGATTTTAATTTTGAAGTCACTGCAATTTATGCAGACAGTGGTGTAAATACTGCGGTCATCGACACGGTACTCGACACTGAATTCAGCTTTGAGGTTGTCGCAGTCTTTAAAGAAAATACCGATGTCATCGGGCAGATTGATACTGTCTTAGACACCAGTTTTAGCTTTGAAATTGTTGCAGAGTTCGCTGAAAACCTATGCACGATTGATACGGTTTTAGATACCGCATTTCAATTTCAAATTGATGCCGTATTCGACATTAATCACATCGTCGGGGTGTCTTATGCCTTTGATGCTAGTTATGAAAAGGCAGTCGCTGCTTTAAGTGTCACGGAAATACCATGGGCAAAACCAATATTAAGAGTCTCAAATGAGGCTCTTTTTTATGACCAAGGTTTGGTGCTCAGTCAGCAAGCAATGACGGGTTTTGATCGTTCTGATTCGCTTACACAAGCAGTCCGAATTGAGCATGAAAAAGCCAGTGGCCTGCAGACTGATGCGTATTTAGTTTGGCAAACAGGTGACAACCGATTCATTCACCAGAGCTACTTATTTGATGAAACCTTAAAGCTGCGTATCAATCGAATCACAGACTGGCACGAAATGATTCGTAAGCGTCGCACGGTCACATACGCGCATGAAGTGGCACACGTCTTTGAAAAGCATTTTACGTTTGAGTGGGATAAAGGTTTAGAGCTTGTCACGACTGATGATTTGCCATGGGATAAAGCCAAGGCAATTCATTATCGTAAGCATCCAGTTCAACCATGGCCAAAGCCTGAATTGCAAAAATACGAAGGCACAGGCGATTTAAATTTTATCTGCTTATGCCATGAAGTTGATGCGCATAACGTCATTTTAAACTTTGGGGTTGATGACTGTATTCCCGCAATTCCGAATCAAAATTGGTGGTATATCTTGAATAGTTTATCTGTGACACGGCTTGATAATGATGCAGAAATTTTAGTGTATGACGGTAACTATCGTTCAGACCGCAGCAGCTGGACGTGGTCGTATAGCTTAACTGTGCCGCATACTGAAATTGCGAAGTTAGAGCCAATTAATGGCCAGCCAGTGATTTTAAAAATCATGGTGAATGGGCATGAGCATCACATGCTGCTTGAGAATCGCACACGTTCACGTAATTTCGGCAATATTACTTATACACTCACAGGTCGCAGTCAAACCGCTTTACTTGATGCGCCGTATGCGCCTTTACGCTCGTTTTTACAAGAGAATGAGCGCACATCGGTACAACTTGCGCAGGCTGAATTAGACCGTGTTTTTAGTGATACTGTGCTGAATTGGCAATTGATTGATAATCTAGGCTGGATCGTGGCAAACAACAGTCTAAGTTATTCCAATCTTGCACCGATTGCAGCGATTAAGCTGATTGCAGAAAGTGGTGGTGGTTTTATTTATAGCGAAAAGGGTAGCAATACACTTTCAATTAAACCGCTTTATAAAAAGACATTTTGGGATACGTTCACAGTTGGTGATTATGACCGCTTAGTGCCTGATTCACTCGTTACAAGCCAGTCCACAGACTATGAGCTTTATCCCGACTACAACGGCATCACGCTGACAAACGATAGAACGGGCAAGCAAGGGCAAGTTAAACGTACAGGCACAGCAGCAGACGTGCTATTGCCACCTGAAAATAATCCTTTGTTTGATGTGGTGAGCATGGGGGTATTCGGTAAAGCCAAACTTGCTAAAGCGGGTATGGTTGAAACACACACATTAACTATGCCGATTTCTGCAGAAGTTGGCGAATGTGCACCAGGTGAAGTCTTTGCATTTAACGCTGAGTGGTGGGGCATTATTGAAAGTGTCAGTGTGTCATTCAGCCATGCCAAAGTGAATCAAACTGTCAAAGTGGAGCGTGTGAATCGTGAGTAATGCACTGCAAAGATTGATTGATTTAATGCCCAAAGCACCTGAATTCGTTGGCGAAATCACTCATGAAAATCATCCGAATTATAAGGTTTTGGTTGTGGATGGTTCAGGGCTAGTGATGTGTACCAGCACCACCCGTTACAACGTCGGTTCAACGGTTTTTATATCAAACGGGGAGATTAAACGCTTGGCGGCAAGCGGTGATGTAGTTCAGATCGAAGTGTGAAAATTTAAATTGAAGCAAGCGCCCAAGTCGGGCGTTTTTTTATGTCTGGAGAAAAGACAATGCAAGAAAACACGTTACCGTGGGTCATTAAATTAGTCCCAGCAGTTGTGGGGGCAATCCTTGCTTTAGTGCTTAGCGGGGATATTGATAAAGACGGGAAAATCCAAGTCACGCTTGGTGTGATCGGCAAGTTTTTATTTAGTGTGTCAGTTAGCTTATATGGCGGTGCTGCATTCATTGAATACTACGAATTAAACAATTACTCACACATGGCGCAAGGCTTTGTAATGTTGATTTTTGCTGTGTTTGGCTTACTGGCAATCGGCATTATTTACCAATCAATTGCGCTCATGCACGGGAAGTCGCTTGCAGAAGTAATCGCCGAGGTGAAAGCGGCATTTATTGCGATTATCGGGGGTGGCAACAAGTGAAATTAATTAATGATTGGAAACAAGCATGGAAACTAAAGTCGGTACAGGTAGGCGCATTAAGCGCCTTTTTTTACGTCTTGATGTATTCGGCTTTTGAGTTGCTCTGGCTATTTGGCTCTAATTTTCCGCAATTTTGGGCAGCAGTACCACATGAAATTAAAGAGCTACTTCCACACTCATGGGTATTGTGGCTTGGCTTTTTGAACAACGTGTTAAGTGTTTTTGCACGCTTGAAATATCAGCCTGAATTGCATGGAGATAATGATGAGCAAAAAACTAACTGAAGCTCAGATTCAAGCACAGGCACTAGGACTCGGTATTGAAGTTGCGGCACTAAAAGCCGTGATTGAGGTTGAGTGCAAGGGCAGTGGATTTAATGCCGATGGCACACCAGTCATTCTATTTGAGCGCCATGTATTTCGGCAGCGACTAATTGCTAACGGTAAAGCAGCAACAGCAGACAAAGCCATGCGTGAGCGCCCTGATCTGTGCAACAAAACTATGGGCAATTATGGCTTATATTCTGCGCAGCACGGACGTTTGAACGCTGCTGCTCAATATCACCGTGAATCGGCTTTAGAATCTGCATCATGGGGCATTGGTCAGGTCATGGGCTATCACTGGAAAGCTTTAGGCTATCCAACTTTACAGAACTTCATTAATGCGATGTATCGTGATGAAGCATCACAGCTTGATGCGATGTGCCGCTACATTGTGACAAACAAGCTGATTAATGCTTTAAAGAATAAGGACTGGAAAGCATTTGCACGTGGCTACAATGGTCCTGCTTATGCTAGAAATTCTTATGATGTGAAGCTTGGTAATGCGTATAAGAAAGCCCTCAAGTGAGGGCTTTTGCTTAACTTTACTTTGTTTATTAATAGCTTGGAGCGGATATCCAAGTTTTATTAGATATTACTTCAGAGCAAGGAGATGAGTTTGCTACAGGCGATTGACTTAACTTAATTAAAGTCGCTGCTTGTAACTCCATTTCTTTTGCTTTTTCCAAAGACAGGCTCGAATAAGCCAAAGCTACAGAGGCACAATTTGCCCACGTGTGAACATTGTTACTGTCTGATTCCGCAAGTTTAAAATATTTATCAGCAAGAGCTTTCATCTGATTACCTTTATCCTCACTTGAGGCTTTGGCTGATGCAGATTGTAATGTGAGAACCGTTGTTGAGTTTGGAACACCTGGCTTGTATGCCTCTATGGTTTTGTCATCCACAACACGCATACCATAAGTAATGTTGTTGGTTGGATTTGTGAAAATATAATTTCCACTCGTATCTTTTAGATAAGTGGATGTTTTATTAGGCTCAACAATTGTGAGACTATTTTCTGCGAATTTAACATTGATAGAGTAGTAGCCATTTTGAATAGCGTACACCCCATCTGTAGCCGCAAATGTACACATGGATATAACTGAAAGCGCTATTACCCCCAGAATATTTTTTTTCATTTTTAAGTCCCTTTATAGCAGCACTTTTACTAAATTAATCGAAGCGTCATCCAAAAGACATCCTAATATTGGGAGTATCCCTATTTAAATAGTCATGCTATATGTGAAATTTTAAACAGCATTTCAGAGTTAATTTTTTAAGGGGAATTAAAGATGAAGACTTTAAAATTATTTGCAGCTATGACTATGTGCTTTTCAATTTTTGGATCCACGCAAGTAATAGCTGATGACTCTCCTAATACAGCACTTGCGGTTTGTTGGCAGACCAATTCAGGTAAATATCAATGTGATGGACCAACACAAAGACTATCAACCTCCTATACGACATTATCAGAAGCCTTGAGCTTATCTGGTTGTTCTACTGGAAGAGCGGTACAAACCAATTATCTGACACATGCAAGAACTGGCCGTCAGTATGCAACAGTTTACACCTGCAACTACACACTGAAACCAGGTAACACTGCCTCATATACTACCAACAGAGATGTGCGTGGTTGGTGGGATGGTATTATTTATTAATTTCTTTCTATTAAAAAAGCCCGCTAAGTGCGGGCATTTTTAATTCTTGGGCTAATGGATTATGGTTTTTTTGTTAGAGTAATAAAAGGACATAATAATGCCTCAAATTCGCTCAACTCACTAATAAGCTCAGATGACCAAAATGAAAAATTTGGATTAATTTCAAGCAATTTTACATAAGGTTTTTTATCTGAAATAAATTTTTGCTTAAATTCTCTGTCATTCCGAGCATTAAATCTATCAAACAATTTCTGCTTAGTGATTCTAAGACAGCAATACAATTCTTCTTCAAAAGTTTTGTGCTGCTGAAGTAGTTTAACTGCATATCCCCGTTTATGTAAAAAACGAATGTTGGTAATGAATTTATCTAGCTTAACCCTATCTTGAATTAAGACATCGGTGTCAAAAACAACATAGAAAATGATGGATTTTTTGTTTCTTGGCAGGTTGGTTAGTAATTTTGAAATCTGTGCCTCAGATCGCTCGCTTAAATCAACCTTGAGAATCCTGCCCATCAAACCTGCGTGTTTAATAAAATGATCTTCACACTCACCTTCAACAAGATAATAAATAATATTATTTTTCATTATTAATCCTGCATAAGAATATCTTCTAGAAGCGTTGTGTTTGGCAAGGTGCGAAGCACATCATTTTTAATGTAATTAACTATTGATCTATCATTCTTTTTAAAGGTTTCCTCTGGTCTAATGAAGTAAGAGTTATACTCCTCATCTTTTCTAATAAATAAATAACTGTGTATTGGGAGGTTCATATCCAATACATCATAGTTATGTGTGGTGTAAAAGAACTGACTGTAACGATTCATTTTCTGAATTATCAGATTGACAATTGTTCTTTCAATTTCCGATTGCACATGAGACATCCCCTCATCTAGGAAAAAAGTACATCCTCTTCGACCTTGAGTAGATAATACAATTGAAATAAAGTTGGCAATTTTAATAGATTCAAATGTACCTAGTGAGAGTAAATGTTTCTCATCATTTACAGCACCCTCTGAACTTATGTATATTTTATTGCCATTATAAAAATTTACAAAAAAACCATTTGGCTCTTCGGGCTTGTTTTTTTGGTATGCATCTTCAACATTTTCAACACTGGGGTCAAAGGTTTTTAATACTGCTTGTAAAATATCCTTGTTCAATAATACCTTGGAGTTTATAACAGTATCATCACTATGATCGTTATATAGAAAGTTCCAATGCTTTGTTAATCTAAGATTTTTGAAGGCAAAAAGCTTTTCTATGTATTCTTTTGAGCCATATGAATCATTGAGTGAATTTATATATATAGTTTTTCGTGATTTTTTTGATGAACTATCATCCTCTATTGAAGATAATAATGTTCTGAGACTCTCGATACTGTCAGTCTTTTTAATCTCTATTGCTTTATAGCAAAATTTAAAAAATGGGATAGGGGCAACCTGATTGTCTTTTGTGACTATCACCTCTAACTGGTGATAAAAGTCATAATTTTTGAAATCAGTATCTTGATTGCTGCAATCAATGTTTTCTGGCATTGGGTTTTGATCAATAAACTCAACCATAAAACCGAGAGAAGTTTCATTCTTGTTTATGCCTTCAGAAAAATAGCGGTTTAATTCTCCGCTTGAAATAAAACTTCTAATAGCTAGCAAAATTTTAGCAAACGAAGTTTTTCCTGTAGCGTTAGCCCCAGACAGGATAACAACTCTCTTGAAACGAATATTCTCAAAAGCATCCAAATACTCAAATGGGATATTTGAGTCTACAATCTTTCTTGGGTAGCTCAGGTCTAAGGAGCAATCCTTGAAGCTATACCAATTGCGTAATTTAATTTTAGTAATGATCACTGTATATCTTCCATAATTTGGAACTTGTAAATAGTAACATAATGACTAGATAAATTCGTGTAATTTTTTTAAATTCTTGAATAAGTGAAGATCATCATCAATAAAGCCTTTTATAATTCCTTTATTGTTGGTGCAAACCCTACGCAACTCGGCTTGTTCTGGCTTGCTGTTTTTTCATTTAGTTATCTCAAGCATTTCGCCCCATTTAAATGGGTTTCTGCTCAATTTATCACGACTCATTGACCAATTGCGGTCTGGTAAGAAGCAGCTGCCCGCAGCAATCTTTTTCTTGCCAAACTTTATCTGAACGCTTTCCAGCGCCTGCATTAAATTTTCCTTTCTTTGAATCGCTTCCATATCTGTGAGCAGATCATAAATATGTGATGACTTCGGCTCAAGGCACGTCAAAACAACTCCGCATTTCTTAAATTTCATATCCTTTCTATATAGCATGTTTAGCATCCGCACAGCTCTATCAACAAGATCAAGCACGCAGTCAGTGGGCTGTGAAAATGTTGAGGTATGTGCGTTGCTGTAGAATGGCACATTTGTATCAAAGGGATTTGTTTGTACAAAAGCTGTGATGCATCCACACAACAGATTTTCTTTTCTTAAGCGTGAACATGCATCCTGGGCATACATCGAAATTGCTTCTCTCAAGTCATTTATGTCTGTGACTTTTGTGCCGAATGAGCGGCTGGCCACGATCTGTTTCTTACTCGGTGGGGTATGCTCAATTTCAATGCATGATATGCCTTGCAGCTCTGCCACTGTTCTAGCCATAACAATTGAAAATAGTTTTTTAATGTTGCGAGGGTCAGTGCACGCAAGGTCATGCACTGTATTGATATTCATATCATTCAGTCTTTTCGCGTGTTTACGCCCAACGCCCCAAACTTCCGACACATCGATTGTGCCAAAAATTTGTTCCTTATTTATTAGATCCATGCTCACCAAATCGCATACACCTCTGAACTGGGCATTTTTTTTGGCAATATGGTTTGCAATTTTGGCTTCGGTCTTTGTTCTGCCAATACCAACGCAGACAGGCAATCCTAGCCATTTCCAAATGCGCTCACGCATCTGCTGCGCATAGTCACTTAGGTCAAACTTATTAGTGTATGCAGTCAACTCAAGAAAGCTTTCATCTATAGAATATATTTCTTGTTCACCCGGTCCCACAAATTCAGACAGTATCGAATGAAAGCGACGGGACATTTCAGCATATAAAGCATAGTTGCTAGACAATACTTGGACATTATTGTGGTGAATAATGTCTTTGATCTGAAATACAGGCACACCCATTTTGATGCCTAAGTCTTTGGCTTCTTGGCTACGAGCGACCGCACAGCCATCATTGTTTGATAGAACAATAACGGGCTGATTATTTAGTGATGGATCGAATACACGCTCACAGCTGACGTAACAGTTATTCACGTCAATGAGCGCAAATACACGATTTGCGTTTTTCATGATTTATTCTTCTTATTGTTTTAGACAGACAGGTTTTTTAAGTTCCAAGTCACAACCGCGACAACTTCAAACGTTTGCCCATCTTTCAGGTAAATGCTGTCATAGTCAGGGCTTTCTGCCTTGAGCCATGCCTCAGGCAAAGTGGCAGGGTCGTAGTCTTCACCAAAATGCTCAATCAACTCAGCTTTTGACATCTGGGCGGTAATCATCAAGCGCTTAATGGTCAGGTCTTTTTGGTCTATTAATGCAACCACAATGCTGCGGTGTTTGGCTTCTTTACTACGGTCAACAATGACTACATCGCCATATTCAAGCCCAGCATTGACCATTGATGTCGTACGTATCGTATTTAAAAACGTAGCATTGGCATTTGAAATAAGGTGCTCGTTAAGGTCGATGCTTTTATCAATGTAGTCTTGGGCAGGGGATGGGAAACCTGCAGGAATGGATTCAGATGCAATTGGTATGCTTACGTGTGTACGTGGTGACACTTGCGTAAAACCATGACGATCAAGAAGCGTGATTTGTTCAAGTATTGCATTGATTGTAGGGCTAGGTTTACCCTCAGGACCCATAATTTGTTGAAGTGATGACCAAGCATCATCCGAGAAATAAATCGGCAGTTTTTTTGACATTATGTGCTCCTACGCTACATGGCGTGTTTGAAGTTTGCACACATAGAATAGCTATAAATAGATCAGGCTTTCAAGTAGTGTTTGTCTGAATTATTTTGAACAAACGAAAGTTAGGTGATAAATTATTGAAAGCAATAATAATAAAATCGGAAAATTAAAATGAGACTAAGTCACTTGGTTTTAGCCATTCTTGCTTTGCTTATCGCTGGCACTTTACTCACACTTAAAGCAGAAGAGACCCGAAGAATAGACCCTGAGTGCGGGCATGAATACCGCACCGAGCTATGTAATGGGTATCTATATGCCAAGTACAATGACTTACCCTCAGCAGATAATTGCGACGATGAAAAAGACGACCCTGAAATAAATTTTAACGAAGAGTTCCACAAAAGCTGTTTAAGTTATTTTGATAGGCTTTTGGCGGCTAGGTAGTTGGAATATGCATTGCAGAGTAAAACTTGAAGTGCGACATAAACCACCTAAGAACCCCATCAATCCATCACCTCACTTAATGCAACGTGCTTTTCATCAAATTTAATCATAAAATTAAGAACATCTGTGTCTTATGCTGCGGTCTACAAAAAATTAGGAAAAATATTTTTTTAAAGTTTGTAGACTGATTTGTAGACAGTTGAACTGCAATCAAGGACAAACTTATGCAATGCTATGCAACCTTTGAATATTTTAAGTTATTGAAAATGCAAGGATATGCAAGCTAATGCAACCCATTCCAATTCGACACAAACTAAGTGGATTCTACTTTTTCTACTATGCAATTGTTGGGACGTTTTTGCCTTTTTGGAGCCTGTACTTAGAAGATCAAGGCTTTAATTATCAGGAAATTGGTGTTTTATCTTCCATTGCCATTTTAACGCGCTTTTTCGCGCCTTTTATTTGGGGATGGATTGCCGATAAATCAGGCAAACGGATGCTTTTGGTGCGCATCGCAACTTGGATGGAAGCCAGCATTTGGTTGCTGATTTTTATTGTTCCGAATAGCTTTCAGTCTGTTGCATTACTCATGCTGATTTTTAGCTTTTTCCAAAATGCAATTTTGGCACAATTTGAAGGCGTGACTTTGTTTTGGTTGGGCGAGAAACGTGCAGAACTCTATGGCAAAGTGCGAAAATGGGGTTCTATAGGCTTTATTGTCGGGGTTTTTGGCATAGGTGCTATTTTAGAAATTATACCAATCTCCATGTTACCGATGTTGCTACTCAGTATTTCTTTACTGGCATTTCTATGGTCGTTCAGTATTCAAGAACCAAGCACCGCACCCATTGCACAAAAACAACTTGAACCCTTATTGCCCATTTTAAAGCGCCCAGTGGTCTATTCATTTTTTATTATTGAATTGATTTTGCTGTTTTCGCATGCACCATTTTATAGTTTTTATAGTAATTTTTTAAGTCAGGCAGGATTTAGCACAAGTCAGATCGGTTTATTGTGGTCTGTCGGGGTGGTTGCTGAAATCATTATGTTTGCCTATGCGAGTTTGTTTTTAAAGCGTTGGTCTTGGCGTTCACTGGTTGCCGTATGTTTAATTTTAACAGGCTTACGTTGGGTGATAGTTGGTTTATTTCCATCCATATTTTTTGCACATTTTTTTGCACAAAGCATCCATGCCTTTAGTTTTGGATTATTTCATATCATTGCCATGCGGGTGATTTTTCAAAACTTTTCTGCAGGGCAACAAGGTCGTGGGCAAGCACTTTACAGTACCATGTGGGGTTTAGGTGTTGCATTGGGGAGTATTTTGGCAGGGCATTATTGGGATATTGTTTCAGGCGAATGGATTTTTATTTTTGCAGGATTATCTACACTCGTTGGTCTGTGTTTTATTTGGGGATTGCCAAAGCAATTAGAATCGCAGTCAATGTCGAGTGATACCAAAGCCTAGATTGGTGATTTTGCAGTGACACCGTTCTTTTATCAAAAATAGAAGCAAGCAAAGTTGGATGGGTATAGTTTGCTTGCTTCTTACTAATTGATTGCTACATTAAATACGGATTTTAGCGTATTGATGCCACCACGGTTGAGCCGTTTCAAGTTGTGCAGCCAGTTGTAAAAGCACATCTTCACGTGCAAAAGGCGCAATAAACTGCGAACCCAATGGTAAGTTATCTTTATTCCAATACAATGGCACAGACATTGCAGGCAGCCCAGTAATATTGGCAAGTTGAGTAAATGGCACCCATTTTAGGTTTTCTTTGACAATGCGATCGACCAATTTACCTTGCGCTAACCAATGTGCTTTACCTGCATGTAATAGTGTTTTTAAAATTGGTTTTTGCCATGCAGGAGTTTTAACTTCGCCATTTTTTGGTGCAACTGAGGCAGTTGCAGGGATGAGGTATAAATCATAACGCTCAAAGAATTGATTCATTTGTGCGACATATACCCCCCAATTATTCAAATTTCGAATGTAATCTACTGACGTGGTTTTTGCGCCAAAGGCAGCCAAAGCCAAAGAGTCTAGCTCAAAATTATCGGAATGATTTGGCAGGCGAGTTTGAATTTCAGCAATTAAATAAGCAAATTGGCTAAACCATGTGGTAATGAAATCTTTGGCCAATTGCATGCCATCAATAGCAGGACGGTCTTCAACCACTTCATGCCCTAAAGATTCTAAAAGCTGTACGGTTTTTTGAATGGCATTGATGGCATCTTGTGAAACAGCTGTACCAATCGGAGATTGGGTCGAATATGCGATTCTTAATTTTTTTGGCGCTTGCTGAATTGCATCTAAATAACTGCGTTCAGGAGCTTCAATTTTGAAAAGTGAATGACCATCTGCGCCATGCGTTGCATCGAGCATTGCCGCACTGTCACGTACACTTTTACTTAAAATATGTTGCATCGCTGCACCATGCATGGCTTCACTGAGTTGTGGCCCCCACGGGGTGCGTCCACGACTTGGTTTTAAACCAAACAAACCACAGTAAGACGCAGGAATACGAATTGAACCACCGCCATCACTTGCCCCTGCAATCGGCACAATACCTGCCGCAACTGCAGACGCAGAACCACCAGAAGAACCACCACTATTGTGTTTCAAATTCCATGGATTTTTACATGCACCCCAAGCATCTGGCTCGGTTATCCCTTTAATCCCAAATTCAGGCGTGTTGGTACGTCCAAAGGTAACGATTCCGCTATTTTCCCAACGATTTACAATTTCTGCATTTTGTTCTGCAAGATGATGCGCACGTTTTAAACCCTGACAACCAAATGAAGTCGGATAGCCTGCATATTGTTGAAATAAGTCTTTGACTAAAAAGGGCACACCTGCAAATGGGCCTGTTAATTTTGTTTGTGTGCGCTGCCGTGCATGTTCATGCATAGGAATAATAATGGCATTTAATTGTGGATTGGTTTGTTCAGCACGTTGTAACGCAATATCTAATAATTCTGAGGCCTGAACATCCTTTTTGGCAACCAGCTCTGCCAAGCCTAAAGCATCATATTGGAGGTATTCTGCAAGTTTCATTTCAATCCTGAAAATCTGTATTGTCAAATTGATGTTGTATGCTATTTTTGTTTAAGAAGCAAGAATGACCCGATTACGACCTTGCATTTTTGCCTGATATAGCGCCTGATCTGCCTGAATAATTAAATCTTGTAAAGGGAGATTGGTGGGTAAGTGTGTATGTGACACGCCCATGCTTACTGTAAAATGAATGGGTTCAAGGTTTTCTAAATTTAACGCTTGATGTTCAATACACATACGAATACGTTCTGCAATGCGTTGAGTTTTATTTAAGTTATTATTGTTCAGCAAAATAATGAACTCTTCACCACCAATGCGACAAAATAAATCGTGATCACGTAAATTGCTTTTAACGATGTTAGAGAGATGTTGCAAAGCACGGTCACCGACATAATGCCCATATTGATCATTCATTTTTTTAAAATCGTCGATATCTAACATAATTAAAGACAATGAATGATTGTTTTTATGCTTTAAAGCTTTTTCACTTAACTGAGTAAAACTACGGCGGTTCAGTGTTTCGGTTAAACTGTCATGATTTGCCAAATACAATACTTCTCTATACAACTGATTTCGGTTTTGGCTAATCACACATAAAATTAACGTGGCAAGACCTAAAATAATTAAACCCACACGAATAGAAATAATGGTGGTTAAATAACTCGAATTCACTTGATCTATAAACAAGCCTGTGACGCTGTGATACAGAGTTAAACAGACCAAGCTATTAATCAGTGCCAAATTAAAAAGTTGATAGCTGGCAGCTGCCCAAATTAACGCAGCCAATGGATATAATAGTGCGCCTGGCCCATAGAAAATATGGGTGCAGGCGATAGAGATCAGTAATGCAAAAAAGGGCAAGATATCCTGAATTTGAGTTTCTTTAGCATATTGATTATTTATAAGTTTTTTGAATTTAGACCAGCCTGGGGCAGCCAAAATTAAAGGTAAGACAATTACCGCATTTAAAATTTCACCAGACCACCAAGTAAAAAAATCAATCCAACGATTTTCTTTTAACATAAAGGTGTGCGGCAAATTTGGCAGCAGAAGAATGGCAAATAAAGCCCCAAAGAAACAGCCTAAAGTTACAGCAATAATATGTGGATATAGCTCTGACACATTATTATTGCTCGCTGGAAGTTTAGCGCGGGCAAAATTAAAGAAAAACAACCCACTAAAAACAGCTACAAAGTTGGAAAGCGTTAAACCTAGCGTCATCAGGAAAGTATTGTCTGTGACCAAATCGGCGCCCATATAGCCAAAAAAAGCACCCAAAATTCCACCAAAACTTTTTAAAGATGGAAAGCGAATGAGTAGCCCCAACAAGAGGGCGTTGCTTGGCCAAAAAAAAGAAAAGTAGCTAAGTGGGCGAGTAAAAATACCCAATAAACAAGAAAAAAATACCACAACGGCTAGCAGTCCAAAGGCAAATATTTGCTTTTGAGTCGAAGATATAGTTTGCGGTATGCTAAAGTTTTGCAAGTACTAAACTCACTTTTGCAATGGGTTGATAATTAAGAAAAAAACTTGAATGAGTGTGACGTTCACAACAGAAAGGCGATCATATCAAATAACCATTACCTACAAAGTCGATTAAATGTAAACTAAGTCACATTTTCGTTAAATAAAATTGTTGTCTTATGTTTATGCTTGCAGATTTGGATTAAAAATATGCTAAGTTGTCTAAACGGTTTATATCTTTAAATAAATGTATGAAAAAAATATATCTAACCACAGTTTTAAGCTTATGTTCTGTCTGCGCGATTGCGAATGAAAATACAACAATAGATTCAGCCAAGTTAACGCCAGTAGCAGCAGAAACGACCAATAAATTTCGTGTGGTGACCCGTCCAGAAATTGTGGGGCTGTGGGGCATGCAAATCCCAAATAATCGTAAATGTATTGAATATTACAACTTTAAAAGTAATAGCGATGTGGTGATTAAAAGCGGTCAAGAATGGTCTGCAGGTGTATATGATTATCAACCTTCACAAGACCCTGCAAATTCGTTACCGGCTTTAATTTTGCAAGTTAAATATGACAATAATGAAGTGGATTGTTCTGGATATCAGGAAGACCAAACAGGGGACATTTCACAATATTTTGTAAAATGGAAAAATGCGCACACCATTAATTTCTGTAGTAATGAAAAAGCAGAACAATGTTTTGCGACGTTGTACCGCGTCCTGCCTTAAACTTTTCATTATTTGGTCTATTAGAGATCTTTTATAAACTCGTACCCCTCATCCTGTAGCGCGTGTATTGATCATATAGAGCGCTAAAGCACAAAAGTAGTGAATTTCAATCTTTCATTAGACGAATTATTGATGATCATTTTTCGAATCCAGAATCAATTAACAAGAGCGACACATTTTAGTGAGTTGAAAAGTTAGGTGAATTCTTAGAATCATTAGACTTTTTCAACCGGCAATGACCTTATTACATAAATTTGGAGCAAGCTGTGATTTAAAGGTTTGAGGAAATTTAAATATAATTAAAACATAGTGTTAGATATTTGTTTCAACAAAGCTCTTACAAATAAGACTTTATTTTCTCTTATTCATATACGAGTGTACGAGTGCATTTTAATTTAATGAAAATTTTATCGTCTTGCTGAAAATAAAAACGGCTACTGAGCCATGCAAGCATTTTGCGACACATGGCTCAGCAATAAATCCATAATTATGCCTCGTCAATTTCTAAAGGATTTAGACTTTGGACAGAACTTGCTTTAAATGGTGCAGCAATTTGCTTTAAATCTGAACCCGATGGGGCTTGATACACTTTTAAGCCAAACTCCGGAATAATTGCCAGCAAATGATCAAAAATATCGGATTGAATACTTTCATATTCTTTCCATGCAGTGGTTTTGGTAAAGGCATAAATTTCTAGTGGTAAACCTTCACTGCTTGGCTGTAGTTGACGAATAATCAATGACTGAGATTGATTAATGCCAGGATGCTGTTTCAGATAAAACTCAACATAGGCGCGGAAAGTCCCTAAATTGGTTAAACGGCGTTGGTTGTATTGTGATTGATTTGCTAACTGCTGATTAAACTGCTCAATTTCTTCATTTTTGCTATGTAAATATTGATCCAATAACAAAAACTCTTTAAGTTTGCTTTGTTCATGTTCAGTCATAAAGTGCACAGAACTTTGATCAATTAAAATGGCACGTTTAATACGTCGGGCACCAGCTTCCTGCATGCCACGCCAGTTTTTAAAGGTATCGGTAATGAGTTTATTGGTTGGAATAGTGGTCAGGGTTTTATCCCAGTTTTGCACGGTGACTGTATGTAATGACATATCAATGACATCACCATCGGCATTTAAAGAAGGCATTTCAATCCAGTCACCAATCCGTACCATATCGTAGGAAGAAATTTGTACCGAAGCCACTAGAGATAAAATGGTATTTTGGAAAACCAACATCAAAACAGCAGCCATCGCACCAAAACCTGCGAGTAAGGTAAACACATCTTTTTTCAGGAAAGTGCCTAAAATCATGAGGGCACAGACCACATAAATAATGAGTTTAACTAACTGCAAATAGCCCTTAATTGGCTTGTTGCGTGACTTAGGGTTGCGTTGATAGAACAGGTTAAAAATATTTAAAAATTCAGAAATTGCCAATGCAATGGTCAGGAATATAAAGGCTTGCGCACCCATTTGCACAAAGCTTTCTACTTTATCTGACAAATGCGGTACGGTGGTGATGCCGTTCATAATCACGACAGCTGGGACAATGTTGGCAATACGTCGGATGACACTATGCTGTGAAATAATTTCACTATTGGCAAAGGTCATTTTAGAAATCAGTTTGCGAATCCCGCGCACTACAATTTGCTTGGCAATAAAGTTGGCTAAAATTGCCAGTAGAATCACAATACTGAGTGAGGTCAGCATTTCTAACCAAGGGTATTGGTTATACCATTCCTGAATATTTTGAATAAAATTAAATTCTTGCAAAAGGTCCTCGCTTTAAGGTTGCTGATTTTCGTCTGCACGGCACTTAGAATTTTGGCCTGCAATTCACCTTAATTCTTCATTGATGTATGAAATTGTTAGATAGTGTATCGACTAAAGTTTAAATTTGAAGGCTGAGTAACTTTTTGCTACATTTCAATTATTTGTTTTTACTGAAAGTTTTCAATCAAGTTGCAGTCATAATAAAAAAGCCAGTACAGATACTGGCTTTGAATAGATACCTAGCATAAATATTTGCATAAATACTTGCATGATCTACCACATTAAATCATCTGGAATCACATAGGCTGCGTATGGATCTTCTTCATCTGTCGTGGCTTCATTTTTCTCGGCATTATTGACAATAATAAAGCCTTCCATTTTGCTATTAATACGTTCAGCTAAAGCTTTAGGCAGGAACGCATAACTGTCATTTTCTTTGGCAATCACCAAACTACCTGCCACGAGTGCATTGTAAATTTGTTGATTGATATACACTTTTTTAATCTTGCCATCTAAAAACTGATAAGCCACTTCACCATCGGTATCACGAATTTTATGCTGCTGAATCATTTGCATAATTGCTGCTTTCAGTTCTTTTTCCTGTAAAGCGGCTTTCTTTTCTTGCTCAATAGCTTGGTCTTTGGCGAGTTTTTCTTGCTGTGCCTGTGCAATTTTGGCTTTCACTTCAGCATCTTTACTTTCACCTGTGCGCTGTTCGTGTAAGGTTTGTTTAGACAGTTTTTTTGCTTTTTTATTATCCACTAAACCCGCTTTGAGCAATTGTGCCTGTAGTGCATTTTTAACCATGATAATTTCCGAAACTTAATGTTGAAGATGTCGATAGCGAAAATAAATAATCCAATACACCAAACTCAAACTTAGGCTGAGTCCTGCAGGTACCAGAAAAGAATTCAGTTTAAATGTAGGATAAATGGCTGCAGCGAGTAATCCACCCACAAAGAAACCAATTAAAATCAGTAGGTGTAAAACAATACGCCTTTTTTCAACTTGTAAGCCCCGCACTCGATAACCGAGAGCTAAGCCTAAATCGGTCAATACCCCAGATAAATGTGTGGTGCGGATGATGGTGCCTTTATAGTAGCTGATCATGGCATTTTGTATGCCCATGGCAACCGATGCCCAAAGCAGGGCATAACGTGGGAAATAAGGCAATAATGCCCAGCAGATTAAAATAAAAAATGCCACCAAACTCATGGGCAAACCATAACGACGCCCTAAGCGAAAATTGCTATTTCCTAAAATGACGCCACTATAAAATGAGCCAATCACGTAGCACAAAATCACCAGAAACAAGAAAATCATAGCTTCTGGTTTCCAGTCGATTAGCGCCATCGCCAAGATACTGACGTTACCAGTCATGTGCGAAACGGACTGGTGCAGTACGGTCACCAATCCGAGTACGTTAATAATTCCAGCATTGACGGCTAGAAAAAAAGCACCAAATTGCACCCAAAGGGGTAAAGTTTGAAAAGGCATAATGAGTGATTGCGTAAGTTTCCTAACGCATTGTATCTTAACTCAAACCACGGTCAACCGCAGTAGTAAATAGCACATCGGTAGATGAGTTAAGCGCAGTTTCGGTTGAATCTTGCAATACGCTAATGACCATACCAATCGCAACAACTTGCATAGCAATATCTGAAGAAATACCAAATAAGCCACACGCTACAGGAATGAGCAGTAACGACCCGCCAGCAACGCCTGAAGCACCACATGCCGACACCGTTGCAACCACAGATAAAATCAGCATGGTGCTAAAATCGACAGAAATCCCTAAGGTATTTACTGCAGCTAAGGTCAAAACGGTAATGGTGACTGATGCGCCTGCCATATTAATTGCTGCACCTAAAGGAATTGCAACGCTTGCAGTCGACTCCTGTACGCCTAAACGCTTGGCTAAGTCTAAATTGACAGGGATATTGGCTGCAGAACTACGGGTAAAGAATGCGGTAATACCGCTTTCGCGTAAGCATTGAAAAACTAAAGGATAAGGATTGCTGCGGGTCACAAATGCCACCATGATTGGGTTGATGACTAACGCGACAAAGAACATCGTACCTAACAAGACTGCCAATAATTGAGCATAACTGGCTAAGGTGCTCAAGCCTGCATCGGCAAATGTCACGGCAACCAAGCCAAAAATACCGAAAGGTGCAAAGTTAATCACCAAGCGAATAACGCGATTGACTGCATTGGCTGCATCATTCAACAATGCTTTGGTGGACTCTGTAGCATGGCGGAAGGCAATCCCTAAAGCCACAGCCCAAGCCAAAATACCAATAAAGTTGGCTTCGGCAATGGCAACTACAGGGTTAGCAACAAAACTAAGTAAAAGATTTTTCAAAATTTCAGCAAGACTGCCCGGCGGGGTTAATTCTGACTGTGTTGCAACATCTAAAAATAATGTACTTGGGAAAAGCGTACTTGCAATAACTGCACTGAGCGCAGCCAAGAACATACCAATCGCATACATCAGCATAATCGGTTTGATATAAGCATTGCTGCTTCCAATTTTAAAATTGGCAATGGATGCCATGACCAAAATAAACACTAAAATTGGCGCAACAGACTTTAGGGCTTTAATAAATAAATCACCCAAAAGGCTTAAATAAGGCGCAGATTCTGGAAATAAAATTGCAACAGCCACACCGAGTACAATTGCAATCATAATTCGGGAGACTAAACTCAAACGCAAAAAAGCTGAAAACATACGAAAATAAGGTAAAAGAAAAGCGGCTATTTTATACTGAAATATCCATGTGCTTAAAAATAATTTTGATTTAAAAGTTAAGTCTATATTTTTAAAAGTGATATTTATTAAACTGTTTAAATTTCAGCAAGATAAAAGTACTCATTGATCAAAAAGTATGTGTGTTGAACATCCAGTTTTAAAGATAAAATTAAAGATCAATTTCTTGATCTTTAAGTCAGTTCAGGCGCAAGCTCTTGCATGGCTAAATAATGTGAAAAAAAAACTTTTCCATTTAAATGCTGCAAAAGTTTTGAGTGTTGTAATTTGTCCATTACCGGGCCTTTAATTTCAGAAAAATGCAGACAAATATTCAATTTTTTTAGTTCAAGATTTAAATCTTCCAGCATTTCGAGTGCGCTTAAATCAATACTGCTAATACTCGAACAATTCACCACTACATGCTTTAACTGAGGGTTTTGGCTGACTTGATTAATAAAAAAGCCTTTTAAAGTATTGGCATTTAAAAAGGTTAGATTTTCATCAATTCGCATGGATAGCACGTGTGGCGCGGTACGCACTTGATGCCGCTGAATATTACGAAAATGTTGTGTGCCTTCAAGTAAACCAATTACCGCAATATGTGGTCGGCTAATACGCCACAACATTAGAATAAAGGTGGACACAATCCCAATAATTAAACCTGTCGAAATATCAATGAATACAACACCAAAGAACGTCACCCACATGGCCAGACCATCGGCTTTGGAATAACGCCAAGTTTCTTTAAAAGATTGGAACTCGACCAGTTTCCAAATTGAAACAATAATGGTTGCAGCCAAAACAGCCAGTGGTAAGTCTTGGAAAAATCCCGTGAAGTATAAACTGACAATAACAATCACGATGGAGGTAAATACACCTGCCATTGGTGTTTTTGCACCTGCATCGGCATTGACCACGGTACGCGACAAACTGCCTGTGACGGGAAAAGAGGAGCTAACACCTGCGCCAAAATTGGCTAAACCGAGTGCAATCAGTTCCTGATTGCTATTTAAGTGACTACGTTGTTGTAAGGCGGTGGCTTGCGCAATAGACAGAGATTCCACAAAACTGATCATGGCAATCATGGCTGCGCCAGGAAGGAGTTGTAGAACAAGTTGTGCATTCCATTCAGGGAATTGAATAGGCGGAAATCCTGAAGGAATTTCTCCGACTGTTTTAATGCCGATTTGTTGCAAATGCAATGAATAAACCAAAGCAATTGAACCGATCACCAATACCAATGGCAAGGCTTTTAAGATAAAGCCGCTACCTCGAACACGCTCACGAATGGCATTACTGTTGATGATTTTAGGGGCATAAATTAGAAATAAAATGGCAGCAACACCCAAGAGCACGCTATAAAAATGGGTTTGTCCCATATATTTCCAAAAGCTGTATAAGAACTCAGGTAAGTTATTGGCTTTAAGGGGGATGTCTAACACAAATTTAAGCTGTCCAATCGCAATCATTAATGCAGAGGCAATAATGAAGCTTTTAATAACAGGATGGCTAATGAGTTGAATTAAAAAACCGAAGCGAAAAATCCCTAAAAGTAGCGAAATAATGCCGACCATCACAGCAAGTAAACAGGCTGCTTGAATATAAGCTGCCGAGCCGACTTCAAATAATGGATTGAGCGTCGCAAAGGTCATCATGGAAATAATGGCGACTGGGCCAATGGACAAGGTTGGACTGCCACCAACCAAGGCGTACATGATCATGGGGATCACGCTGGCATATAAACCCATGACAGGAGGTAAACCTGCAAGCATGGCATAAGCCATCCCTTGAGGTACAAGCATGGCAATGACGATAAACGCAGACAGCAGATCAGATTTCAATGTTTCTGCATTGTATTTTCGCAGCCATTGCCAAGCAGGCAGTACACGAGCCAAACGTGAATTGAAATCTGACATACTGAAATCTAAATCATAAATTTAGATATATTATGAACAAAAAATGCTAAGAAGTCTTTGAAATAGCAGGAGAGTATTCAAGTTTTATGGTGATGCCTGATAATACAGGCATTATCATTTAGTCCTGCGGGCAATAAAGTGCATATAGGGTATTAAGTACCTGCACCATTTTTTCATCTTTAATTGAATAAAAAATTTGCTTGCCATCACGGCGGGTATTCACCACATCACTTTTACGCAGCATCATTAATTGTTGCGATAAAGTAGGCTGATGAATTTGAGTTATTTCTTCAATTTGCGATACGTTTAATTCTTGTTGAGATAAATGACAAAGAATTAAAAGACGGTCACTATTCGCCAAAGATTTTAAAATTCCAACAACGGTATCCGCAGATTCACGCATTGATGTGATTTCAAGACCATCGTTCATTGTTTTATTCTCTTAATTTACAGCTAACCCAATATATATTAGGCGGGAGTGGAAGATAAATTATATAACATAAATCATTATTTATATATGAGAACAAGTATCATTTAAGAAAAGATATCAGCCAATCATAAATAATGGCCTGATATTCTAATCAAAAAATTGATAAAAAAGTGGCTGAGTTACAATAAAACCTATTTTTTCACCTGTTCAAAACTTTTTAATTCTTTCTCACTAAATTCACTCGATGCAGCTAATAACTCGTGAATTTCTGGGTTATACCAAGCAAAGTATTCAGACATTTTGGCACTAAAAGTATCATCTAGGCTTATCTGCGCAGCATTGTGTTGCAACAAGGCTTGCTGATCTAAACTGCTGATAAAACTTTTTAAGGTGGCACTATCAAAATAATATGCAGACTTAAATTGTGCAGAATCTGCAGCGCGTTGTAATACGGTTTTGGTCATTTTTTCCAAAACTTTCAGATTTAAAGGGATGTGTGCGCTATAACGCTGCAAAAGCCCTTGAATCAATACGAAATTATTTAAACTTGGTTTTGCCAGTTCAGCTAAGGCATAGAGTTCATGCTGTGTAGCTGGGTTCGGCTGTAATTGCAGATTTGCTTCTGTAACCCAATTTTGCTGAATAAAGTACGCCACAATTTTTTCGATTTCTTGAGAAAGTTCTTGCGCCGTCCATGCCAAGAAAAACTCTTGCTTCAAATATGGATAAATCGCCTGCAGTTTTTGCATTAAATCTGCGCATGATAATGCTAAATTTTGTTCATTAAACTGCTGCACAATTAATGCTACACACGCAGGCAAAATAAAGCAGTGCAAAATATTATTGCTAAAATAGCTCAATAAGATTTTTTGGCTTTCTGCGACTCGAATCTGTTCTACACCATCTTGGTTATAACGCTCAACTTGTTTAAGTTTTAGCGCATATTCAATAATTTCTTGTGGATTTAAACCCGTAATAATCATACGTGGGTCGTAGCACAATTGTTTGAGCAAACGTCGATATTGTTCAATTCGGGCGAGCAGCTCATCTTGTTTCAATGCATGCTGATCGGCATTTAATAAAATCAGAGAGATGAGGGCGATTGGGTTAATCACCACCGCTTTATTGATATTTTCCAAGATTGCATGCGCAGTATGATCTACCGTGTGAATCACAGAGGTCGGTAGTTCATCATTTATGTTCAGTTTTACATCGCGTGCTTGGTTGGCAGTTAAAACATCATCTAAAAATACAGGTTCGCCAAAGTTGACATAGACCTGACCAAAGACTTTTTCAATTTTACGGGCAGAGTTTAAAATACCCCATAAAGATTCGGCTTCTTTCGGTTTGCCGTTTAATTCATTTAAATAAGATGTGCCTTCAATCAGTTTTTCATAACCAAAATACGTTGGAATAAATGCAATTGGTTTGGTTGCTCCGCGTAAATGGCTTTGAATGGTCATCGACAACATGCCTTTTTTCGGCGGTAACAATAAACCTGTACGTGAGCGTCCACCTTCAATGAAGTATTCGAGTGGGGTGTTGCGTGACAATAAACTGTGTAAATATTCTTTAAATACCGAGGTGTATAATTCATTGCCGCTGAAAGTACGGCGAATAAAATACGCACCTGCACCACGCATTAATTGACCCACAATTGGTAAATTTAAATTAATACCTGCTGCAATATGCGGCACCATCAAGCCACGATTAAAAATCACATAAGACAGCAACAAATAGTCGATGTGGCTACGATGACAAGGGGTATAGACGATTTCATAGTCTTTGGCGAGTTCGCGTACCGTGTCAAAGTGATGCACTTCAATGCCATCATAGAGCTGTGTCCAAAGCTTGGTCAGTGCCAGTTCAGCAAAACGCAAAGTCGAATAAGAAAAGTCCGATACAATTTCAGTTAAATAGCTTTTAGCACGGTTTTCTGCTTCAAACATACTGACTTTTTGTTCGATACTTTCTTTACGAATAGCTTGTTGTACTGCTTCACTTTTCATCAACGCATGAATCAAATTACGGCGGTCAGATAAGTCTGGGCCTAAAATCGCTTCTTTGTGTTGATTAAAATTGTGTTCCAGATGTTGCTCAATAAAGTGCGCAGGCGATAAGTGTGGTTGTTGTTGTGTGGCTTGTTCAATAAGCTGACGTAAGGAAATTGCTTTATGAAACTCGATGTAGTTATCACGTGAATAGAGCGAAATATTAATGGTTTGTTTAAGCTTGTTTGGCGTAGACCATGCATCGGCAAATAATGCTTTAAACCAAGAGTCTTCGTATTCGGGTGAACGTCCCCAAAGTACAGTTACGGGAACTAACAACACATCATGTTCAGGATGTTGCTCTAAGGTTTCAATGAGTCGAATCAATTTAGCAGAGTAGTGATAAGCACTGTGCTGTGGGTTTTTCTCACGCAAGACCAAAATGGAATCGTCTTCCTGATGCTCGGCAATGTTTAAAGGCGCATACACAGAAGGTAAACCACGAGATTGCGTCTGCTGATCAATCAATACGGTATTGCTGAGAGAGGCATCTTGCAGCACATAACAAAATTGTGTTTTTTCAGAGCTTTGTGCAACACGATGTTCTAATTCTGCAGTCGTGCCTAATACTTGTGGCGTCACAATCTTATCTAAGATTTTTTTAGTGAAATTACGATAAAGCTGACTGTAACGTTTATTAGACATTGCATTCCCTACATTTTGTTATGTGTTGCTATTGTCAAAAAATAAATAGCAAATTTCAAACCCAAGTGCCGAGAAAATCGACAATTAAACTGAGGTCGTCATCTCTTTATTCTAATTCGCATTTTGTTGAAAGCTAATCATATTTTTGTATAAAACAATTTTCGTGAAACATCGGCAAAAATTTTATAAAAAGGTATGATAATTTAAATTTTGTTTATATAGATATAACTTAGGGAATAATCATGACCACAGATGCAGCTTTTTCAACACCAGCAAATTTAGGGATTGCCGTATATAGCAATAATGCAGAAGCGATTGGTAACACGCCATTGGTACGCATTAACCGTTTAATTTCTGGCGATGCAACGGTTTTAGCCAAAGTGGAAAGCCGTAACCCTGCATTTTCTGTGAAATGCCGTATTGGTGCTGCTTTAATTGCCGATGCTGAAAAACGTGGTGTGTTAAAAGCAGGTATGCATATTGTAGAACCGACCAGCGGTAATACAGGAATCGCTTTGGCATTTGTAGCTGCAGCAAAAGGTTATGAGATTACACTAACGATGCCTGCAAGCATGAGTATTGAGCGCCGTAAGGTGTTGAAAGCGTTGGGTGCAAATTTGGTGCTGACTGAGCCTGCAAAAGGTATGAAAGGCGCGGTGGATGAAGCAGAGCGTTTGGCAACCGAACATCCTGAAACTTATTATTTGCCGCAGCAGTTTAATAACCCTGCCAATCCGCAAATTCATGAAGAAACCACAGGCCCAGAAATTTGGGCAGCAACAGGCGGCAAGGTCGATATTCTTGTTGCAGGTGTAGGTACAGGCGGTACGATTTCTGGTATTTCGCGTTATTTCAAAAAGGTAAAAGGTCAGGCATTGCATACTGTTGCAGTCGAGCCTGCTGAATCTCCAATTATCGCTCAGGCCAAGCGTGGTGAAGCCATTACGCCTGCACCACATAAAATTCAGGGGATTGGCGCTAACTTTATTCCAAAAAACCTAGATTTAGATTTGGTGGATGAAGTGATTGCGATTGAAAGTGCTGAAGCAATTGACTGGGCGCGTAAAACAGCAACCCAAGAAGGTATTTTAGTCGGTATTTCAAGTGGTGCAGCAATGGCTGCTGCTGCAAAATTGGCGGCACGTCCTGAAAATGCAGGTAAAAATATTGTGGTGATTTTACCTGACAGTGGTGAGCGTTATTTATCTTCAGTATTATTTGAAGATATTAGTGCAGAATGATGTGTCTTTAGACAGTCAAAAGAATTTGAAAAATCCCAAAGTTTGAACTTTGGGATTTTTTATTTAGAGAATAAATTTATGAGGTGAGTTAATACGTCCTGAAAAGCAAATTTCTTTCTACTTAGACGCTAATATTTAGCGGGATCAGCAATGAATCCAACGAAGCTAACTATGTAAAAATCAAACAATCGCAGATACTTTATCTGGCGTCATCAGTGCTTGATTAATATATAGCTTGATTAAGCGTTCACGTGACCCAATAGCTTTTTGATAATGGGTAGAATTGAGTAATAACGACGCACCATAAGTTACTGTCCAAATATAAGACAGATAATCACGGATCGACATCGCGCTGTTAAAGGACTCTAAATAGGCTTGGGTGATGTCCTTAATTTCTAAAATACGCTGCTCACGAATATCGTATAACTGTTCAAACAATTCATTTAGTTTACGTTCATTATTGGTTAAGCGTTCTTCAATTGAGTGCAGCAAAATCGTACGGTTGGAATTAAGCATGTTATACAGCATGTACTGCGAAACATAAGTTTGAAAGTTATGGTGATACTGTTTGGAAATATCCAATAAACGCTGTTCATTTAAAATAATTAACTCTAAATAGAGCTGATTTTTACTTTTGAAATATTTATAAATTGTGCCTTTGGCAATATCTAACTCTGCAGCCAACTCACTTAATGTAATATCATTATGATTTTCCAGTAATAAAACCTCAGCCATTGCCAAAATTTTCTCTTTACGACGTCGGAAATTTTCTTGGCGTAGAGTCGTCATCAATCAATATTCCAATTACAACCAATTAAGCATGTTGGAGTCTAGTGCAGTTTGAGCAACTTGAAAATAGCACCAAGGTCTTGAAAAGGTAAGTTTTAACGTATGTTCATCAGTGAACCAATGAATTTAAAAAATATCATGTGAAAAATAGCACAATCCATAAGCCAAATCGGTTGTCAATAAAACTGAACCAAACAGGTCATTTTAGTGAAATAAAATTGGATTTCTAAAACTTTTATTCTATTTTTCATAAGCAAGGCCTAAAAGTCTAAGATCAATCAAGCATAGCAATTCAGCACTTTGCGAGATTGCAATGCTCATCTTTTGATTTACATTTAACGTGAATTACTTGCTAACTCACAGGGATGTTATTTGTAATTTTAAAAAGCATGGCTTTTACGGTAATCACTTTAAAAAGACGGTAATAAGGGACTAAAAATGATTGTAATTGTAGATGCTGTACGTACCGCAATGGGCGGCTTTCAAGGTTCACTGGCAAGTTGTACAGCACCCGATTTAGGCGCGGTTGCAATTCAACACGCAGTTGCACGTGCAGGTTTAAGTGGGACTGACATTGATGAAGTAATTTTTGGTTGTGTATTGCCTGCAGGTTTGAAGCAAGGCCCTGCACGTCAGGCGATGCGTCAAGCGGGTTTACCCGATAGTACAGGTGCAACCACCATCAATAAAATTTGTGGCTCTGGCATGAAAGCTGTTATGCAGGCAGCCGATGCTATTCAGGCAGGTTCAGCGCAGATTGTGGTCGCTGGCGGTATGGAATCTATGTCGAATGCGCCGTATTTGCTAGATAAAGCACGTGCAGGTTTCCGTATGGGACACGGCAAAGTCACAGACCACATGTTTCAGGAAGGTTTAGAAGATGCTGAAACAGGCTTGTCGATGGGCGTGCTGGCGCAAGACATGGCAGACAAGAAAAACTATACCCGTGAGCAGCAGGATGAATACGCAATTCGCTCTTTAAACCGCGCGGTAGAAGCCATTCAAAACGGTTATTTTAAAAATGAAATCGTGCCTGTCACTGTTCATTCACGTAAAGGTGATGTGATTGTCGATCAGGATGAACAACCGTTAAATGCCAAAGTCGATAAAATTAGCAGTTTGCGTCCCGCATTTAAAAAAGATGGCACGATTACAGCCGCCAATGCCAGCTCTATTTCAGATGGCGCATCTGCTCTGGTGATTACATCAGATGTGGTTGCGGCAGAGCGTGGCTTAAAACCGCTTGCAAAAGTTGTGGCATACGCGACACATTCACAACATCCTTCTGAGTTTACTCTTGCTCCTGTAGGGGCGATTCAAAAAGTGCTAGATAAAGCAGGGTGGTCGGTTGCCGATGTAGATTTGTGGGAAATTAATGAAGCCTTTGCCATGGTAACCATGCTTGCGATAGATGCTTTTGATTTAGACCCTGCCAAAGTGAATATTCAGGGTGGTGCATGTGCTTTGGGGCATCCTCTAGGTTCTTCAGGTTCACGTATTATTGTGACGCTCATTCATGCATTGCAACGTATAGGCGCGAAAAAAGGCGTGGCATCTTTATGTATTGGCGGTGGTGAAGCCACAGCGATTGCGGTGGAGTTAGTTTAAGTCCAGCTCGTCTAACTGCAGATTCATCTATAAAAAATAGAGTTCTCGAAAGAACTCTATTTTTTTAACTTTTAACTTATTAACAATAACAATGAAGTTTTATGCTTGGATAAACTGCTTCACTGCTTGGTTAAATTCATTTGGCAATTCTACGTTAGAAATGTGCGATGCATTGATTTCAAACAATTGGCTATTGGCAATACGTTCAACCATAAATTGACCATCGACAACTGTTGTCACAGGGTCTTGCTGACCTGCAACCACTAAAACAGGCACAGTGATGTCTTTAAGTTGTTCACGTACATCCGCTTTAGCCAAAGCTTCGCAACAGCTCGCATAACCTTCGGCGCTGCCAGCTGCCAAGTCGTTTTGAAGATTGTTGACCACTGTCGCGTTGCTTTGGATAAAGGGTTCAGTAAACCAGCGTGATGCTGCAGTCGAAGCAATCGGTTGTAAACCTTGTTCGCGTACCAATGCGGCACGGTCATTCCAAGCCTGTTCTTGACCAATTTTTGCCGCAGTATTACACACCACCACCTGATTAAAACGTTCAGGGCGATGAATCGCTAACCATTGACCTGTTAAACCGCCCATAGAAATACCACAGAATGCCGCTTTTTCAACATTTAAGTGATCGAGTAGATTTACAACATCTTGACCCAATTGATCAATGCTATATGGACCTTGCGGAGCTGATGATGCACCGTGACCACGTGTGTCGTAGCAAATTACAAAAAAGTCTTGCTGGAAAAAATCAATCTGTGCTTGCCACATTTTGAAGTTTGTACCCAGCGAGTTTGAAAAAATCAGTGCAGGTTTTGTAGCATCACCAAAAGTTTGGTAATTGATTTGCGCATCATTTGAGGTAAAAGTTGGCATTTTTTTTTAAATCCTTAATCTTATAAATCCCCCTAAATCCCCCTTTATGAAAGGGGAACTTTTAATGAGGATTAAACACGTTCAATAATCAAAGCAATACCTTGACCAACACCAATACACATTGAACATAAACCGTATTTACCGCCAGTTTGTTCAAGTTGGTTCAGTGCTGTAGTGACTAAACGCGCACCAGATGCACCAAGTGGGTGACCTAAAGCAATTGCACCACCGTTTGGATTGACTTTCTCTGAACCTTCTTCAATGCCTAAGTCACGAGTACATGCTAATGCTTGTGCAGCAAAGGCTTCGTTCAGTTCAATCACGTCCATTTGTTCAATGGTCAAACCTGTTTGTGCCAACAATTTTTTGATTGCAGGCGCAGGACCAAAGCCCATAATACGTGGTTCAACACCAACAACAGTTGAAGCAATGATTTTGGCACGTGGTTTTAAGCCGTGTTGTGCAACCGCTTCTTCAGAAGCAATCAGTAGGGCAGCCGCACCATCGTTAATACCTGACGCGTTACCTGCAGTCACAGTACCGTCTGCTTTTACCACTGGCTTTAATTTTGCCAATGCTTCTGCTGTGGTTGATGCACGTGGATGTTCGTCTGCAGCAACAACGACAGGCTCGCCTTTACGTTGTGGAATTTCCACTGCAATAATTTCTTTGTCAAAGAAACCGCGTGCTTGTGCAGCAGCAGTACGTTGTTGGCTGGTTAGAGCAAACAAGTCTTGATCGGCACGGTTAATATTGAACTGTTCCGCTACATTTTCAGCAGTTTGCGGCATAGTTTCTACGCCGTACATTTCTTTGAGTTTCGGGTTAATGAAACGCCAGCCCATTGTGGTGTCTTCAATTTTTTGACTACGACCATAAGCAGATTCTGATTTACCCATCACAAATGGAGCGCGGCTCATTGATTCAACACCACCTGCAATAATCAGGTTTGCTTCACCTGCTTTAATTGCACGTGCGGCCATTGCAATTGCGTCTAGCGATGAACCACATAAACGGTTTACAGTGGTTGCTGGCACTTGGTACGGTAAACCTGCTAAAAGTGCAGACATACGACCCACGTTACGGTTGTCTTCACCTGCTTGGTTGGCACAGCCGTAAATCACGTCATCAACTTGTTCCCAGTTTACAGATGGATTGCGTTGCATAAGTGCTTTGATCGGTAATGCGCCTAAGTCATCAGCACGGACTGGAGCTAAACCACCTGCATAACGACCAAATGGGGTACGGATGGCATCGACGATATATGCGTTTTTCATATTTTATTTTCCAAATATCTTAATCTCTCCCAACCTCCCTTTAAAAAAGGGAGGAGATTCCCACCTAAAATTACTTGATGGAAGTCCCCCTTTGAAAAAGGGGGATTTAGGGGGATTAAAAATTATATTTAAAGACGATTAAGCCTGAGTCGCATCAATCAGCTTTGCACCAGTCAATGACTGTAATTCTTCAAAGCTCAAGCCTTCAACTTTTTCAAGAACTTTCATGCCTTCAGGAGTTACGTCAATCACACATAAGTCAGTGTAAATGCGGTCTACACATTTCAAGCCAGTTGCTGGGTAAGTCAATTCAGCCACGATTTTTGGTTCACCTTTTTTGGTGACGTGATCGGTTGTGATAAAGACTTTTTTCGCACCAACGGCTAAGTCCATTGCGCCACCAACAGCAGGAATCGCATCTGGCGCACCTGTGTGCCAGTTTGCCAAGTCGCCATTTTCAGCCACTTGGAATGCACCCAATACTGCGATGTCTAAGTGACCGCCACGCATCATGGCAAAAGAGTCACCATGATGGAAGAATGAGCCGCCTGTTAGCATGGTCACGAATTCTTTACCTGCGTTGATTAACTCAGGGTCTTCTTCACCTGCAGGAGGTGGTGGACCGAAAGCCAATAAACCGTTTTCAGAGTGTAAGAATACGTCTTTGTCTGAAGGCAGGTAGTTTGAAATTTTAGTTGGTAAGCCAATGCCGAGGTTGACATAAGCACCGTCTGGAATGTCTTGTGCCACACGTTCAGCGATTTGATCACGTGTTAATTTGGTATAGCTCATGATGTTCTCCTTCACGTGACAGTTATGCAGATTGTTCAGGTTGTTTTGCGCCAACGGCAACAACGTGCTGAACGAAAATACCCGGAGTGATGATGTGTTCAGGATCTAACGCGCCTAACTCAACCACTTCAGAAACCTGTGCAATTGTCACATCGGCAGCCATCGCCATGATTGGGCCAAAGTTACGTGCAGATTTACGGTACACCAAGTTACCCCAACGGTCGCCTTGCTGTGCTTTAATTAAAGCAAAGTCTGCGCGGATTGGGTTTTCTAGTACGTAGTCTTTACCTTCATAATTTAAGGTTGGTTTGCCTTCTGCAAGTAAAGTACCAAAACCTGTAGGGGTATAGATTGGACCTAGACCCATACCTGCAGCCTGAATACGGCATGCCAAGTTACCTTGCGGCACCAGTTCAAGCTCGATTTTGCCTGCGCGGTAAAGTTCATCAAATACCCAAGAGTCAGACTGACGTGGGAATGAACAGATAATTTTACGTACCGCGCCAGCTTTTAGCAGTTTCGCTAAACCGTAGTCACCATTACCTGCGTTGTTGTTTACAATAATTAAATCTTTGATGCCAAGTTCAATCAAACCATCAATGAGTTCCGCTGGCTGACCTGCGGTACCAAAACCACCAATCATGATGGTTGAACCATCTTTAATTTGCGAAAGGACTTCTGTTAAAGAAGTTTGACTTTTATCAATCATAATGTGTCCTAGACAATTGCCTGTCCATTAACTTTTGGAACTTTGAGTTGAAGGTAGGGGTGCTGCTGAGTTGTCGCGTTTGGTTAATACCCAATGTGCGATCAAACCAATACAGATGCCCCAAAATACAGAACTTAGCCCTAAAAACTGCATGCCAGAGGCAGTTGCTAAAAAGGTGATGAGGGCTGCATCACGCTGTGATTCTTTACTCATTGCAACTGAAATATTGGTGGCAATTGCACCCAAAAGTGCAAGTCCAGCCAAAGCTGCAATCAGTTCTTTGGGCAATAGGCTAAATAGCATGACGATGCTACCCGCAAATAACCCACCTAAAATATAGAAAATACCGTTTGCAACACCTGCAATATATCGCTTTTCTTTCAGTTCGTGCGCATCTTTACCTAAGCATAATGCTGCAGTAATAGAGGCAAGTACAATGGTAATTCCTCCTACACATGCAACGGCAAGAGAAGCGATACTGGTCGCACTAATAATAGGCTTAGCAGGCATGTCATAACCGCTAATTTTAATAATTGCCATGCCAGGTAAAAACTGTCCAGACAAGCTGACTAAAATTAAAGGTAATGCCAAGTTTAAGGTTGAATTCCACGTCCATTCAGGTGCAATAAACTGTGGAATTGCCAAACTAAAATTGGTGGTGACAGGGTTAATTTTACCGAGCATTAAGCTGAGTATAATGCCTGCAGCAAGCACCCAAATCATGGCATAACGTGGACTAAAACGCTTTGCCAATAAAAATACCGCTAGCATCCCAAATACAATGTATGGCAGGGTATCGGTTGCAGTAAATAAGCCTAAGCCAAATTGAACCAAAATACCTGCCATCATGCCTGCTGCGACTTCTTGCGGAATCCAAGACAGGAGTTTGTCAAAATAACCTGTGATTCCAATCAAAAAAATCACCACAGCAGAGGTGATGTAGGCTGCAACTGCTTCATTCAGGGTAATATCGGGAAACAGTGTGACCAGCAATGCGGTACCAGGTGCAGACCAAGCGGTGACCACAGGCACTTTGTATTTAATGGACAAAAAGATACCTGCGACAGCAGCACCAATAGAAATTCCCCAAATCCATGAAATCATCATGTCTGGGGAAACTTGGGCTTGCTGTGCCGCTTGGAAAAAGATGATCAATGGCCCTGAATAGGAGATCAGCACTGCTAAGAATCCTGCAACAGTGGCTGAAATTGACCAGTCATTTTTTAAAGTTTGGAACAGGTGACTCATTGACGATTTGCCTCCTTGCGTCAAGCAATGATCCTGTTGAAGTTGGTCATGATCTTGGCTTAGCCCTGATCACCACCACCTACAGGTACAACGGTACCTGTCATGTACGATGACTCATCAGAAGCAAGGAACAGAATCGCATTCACTTGTTCCTGAATGGTGCCATAGCGACCCAAGAAGGTACGATCAATGGTTTGATCGACCACTTGTTGCATCCACTCTTTTTCAGATTCTGAAAGTGGGTTGGCATTACGTGGCACTTTACGTGGTGGCGCTTCTGTACCGCCAGTTGCAATAGCATTCACACGAATACCATCTTTGGCATGTTCAAAGGCGAGGGAAGCGGTTAAACCGTTTACACCACCTTTAGACGCCGAATATGGCACGCGGTTAATACCACGTGTTGCAATTGAAGATACGTTTACAATGGTACCTTTTTGGTTTTTCACCATTTCAGGCAATACTGCGCGGCAGCACCACATAGTAGGGAACAATGAACGATTCACTTCTTTGATAATTTCTTCTTCAGAAAATTCTTCAAAAGGTTTCATCCAAATTGCACCGCCTACGTTGTTGATGAGCACATCAACACGACCATAGGTTTCAAGTGCTTTAGCAACCACAGATTCTGCACCTGCAAAAGTTTCAAGGTTGGCTTTTACGGTTACTGCATCGCCACCGTGTTCTTCAATTTCGGCCAACACTTCTTCTACATAGGGAGAAAGGTCTGCCATAACCACTTGGGCACCTTCACTTGCCACTTGTAAAGCCACACCGCGACCAATGCCTTGAGCGGCACCAGTCACGATTACAACTTTGTTTTCAAATCTTTTTGTGCGATTCATTGTATTCTCCGACTATGTTTCTAGACTGTATAACAAACTTAGTTGGCAGAGAATTTTTCAAATAGGAAGCTTGCAGGTTTAACACCTTCTGCATCTAACCAGCCACGTACCGCTTCTACCATTGGCACTGGACCACATAGGTAGATGTCTACATCACCACCGTTGAGCCATTCGTTTTCGATATGGCCAGTCACGTAACCTTTACGCTCGTGTGCAGATTCTGGATTTGCCACTACAGTGCGGTACTCGAACCAAGAGAATTTTTCTTGTAGTTCGTTTAATTTTTCAATTGCAACCAAGTCAAAGTCATTGGTCACACCAAAAACTAAACGTACAGGGTGCTCAGAACCTTTTTCTTCAAGTACTTGCAGCATAGACATAAATGGTGCGATACCTGTACCACCTGCTAACATCACTACAGGGCGTGCTACATTACGTAAGTAGAAGCTACCAAATGGACCCGTAAAGGTCATTTTGTCGCCAGCTTTGGCATTTTGGCTTAAGAATTCGCTCATTTTGCCGTTTGGTACGTTACGTACTACAAAACCAGTTAAGCGGTTACCAGGCTTAGAGCTGAAAGAATATGAACGGGTTTCTGTTGTACCAGGAATACCCACATTCACGTATTGACCTGCAAGGAAGTGAATGTCTGGTTGACCTTCATCTAACTGAATGTCAAAAGTAATGGTCGAGTCAGATAAGTTTTCGACACGAGCCAAAGTACCTTCAAATGCATGAATTTCAGTTTTACATACATCAGAAGTTGCTTGAATTTGGAATACTGCGTCAGAAGTTGGTTTACATTGGCATGCAAGAATGTAGCCTTGTTCAGCTTCTTCTGGTGTCAATGCATCTTCAATATAAGTTTCTTCAGGCATGTCATACGAACCTGATTCACAAAACGCACGGCACGTTCCACATGCACCGTCACGGCAGTCCAAAGGAATATTGATCTTTTGACGGTAAGCTGCGTCTGACAGTGTTTCACCATCTGTAACAGAAATAAAACGTGTAACGCCATCTTCAAATTGAAGTGCAACATTGTGGTTTGACATGGCTGAATATCCTATATAAATCTTTGAAACTAGACCTTTCAGCCAAGATTCCATCTGGCTGAAAGGTTTTTACCTTGCTGTAAATGAATACAGTCTTAGAGGTGATAAATGTCGATTACTTGGTTGATGTAATCGTTTTTCAGCACCACGTACTTGCTTAAAATTTGCGGTTTGTCGCCAGAAAAATCGATTTCATAGCGTGACATACCAAAGTAGCTGTAGTTAGTTTTGTAACGGAAACTTAAAGTGTTCCAGTTAAAACGTACAGTGACTTTATCGCCATCACGTTCAACAATTTCAATGTTGCTGATGTTGTGGCTTGTGCGTGTATCTGGCATGGTTGCAGATGAACGCTCAGTTTTGATACGGAACACACGGTCTTCTAAACCTTGACGGTCTGGATAGTAAATCAAAGAGATTTCAGACTGTGGATCTTGAGTTAAACGGTCATCGTCATCCCAAGCTGGCATCCAGAAAGAAGCAGTAGGAGCGTAGCACTGTAACCACTCATCCCATTGCTCATCATCTAAGAAGCGAGCTTCTTGATAAAGGAATTGAGCAATATTTTCTAAAGTAATCGCGCTCATGCGTTTTCTCCTTCAGTAGATGCAGCAATTTCTTTTTCAGTCGCAATACCTTTTTTGATTAGATCTAACCAATGTTGGTGCTGTGAAAGATATAAACCTTCGTCTTCAGTTTTAATACCTGAAAGTTTTGGTTTTAAACCGATTTCGTTTGCAGCATCGTCTGGACCTTGGATCCAATGCTTAGAACCACGGCACATATCGTTCCACTCAAGTGCGATACCTGCGTAGCCAACTTGACATGCACGGAATTCTTCAAGATCGTCTGGTGTAGCCATACCTGATGCGTTAAAGAAGTCTTCGTACTGACGAATACGGCGTGCGCGTGCTTCTGGCTCTTCACCTACAGGTGCGATACAGTAAATCGTCACTTCAGTCTTATCGACAGAAAGAGGACGTAACACACGAATTTGTGAACCGAACTGATCCATGAAGTACACGTTTGGATAGATACACAAGTTACGTGAACGCTCGATCATCCATTTCGCCATTGCTTCACCGAATTGCTCGGTGTATTCATCTTTCTTGGCAAAGTTAGGACGGTCTTCTGGGTTAGCCCATTGAGTCCAAAGGAGCATGTGACCATTTTCAAAGCCGTAAGAACCACCGCCTTGTTTGCCCCATGAACCTGCGCTCATTGCACGGATGTTATCGCCAGCTTCTTTTTCTTTACGTTGCTGAGTTGTTGCAGCGTAGTTCCAGTGTACTGCAGACACGTGGTAACCATCGGCACCGTTTTCAGCAGTTAACTTCCAGTTACCTTCATAGGTGTAAGTCGAAGAACCACGTAAAACTTCAAGACCTTGTTGAGATTGACCCACAATCATGTCAATGATTTTAGTCGCTTCGCCTAGGTATTCTTCTAAAGAAGGAACATCTGGGTTTAAGCTACCAAACAAGAAACCTTTATAGCTTTCAAAGCGGGCAACTTTTTTCAAGTCGTGTGAACCGTCTTTGTTAAAGCAATCTGAATAACCTGCATCTGCTGGGTCTTTTACTTTTAACAACTTACCAGAGTTGTTGAAAGTCCAACCGTGGAATGGGCAAGTATAAGTTGCTTTGTTACCACGCTTGTAACGACATAATTGTGCACCACGGTGTGAACACGAGTTGATCATGGCATTCAATTCGCCATTGCGGTTACGCGCAATGATGATTGGCTGACGACCAATGTAAGTGGTGTAGTAGTCATTGTTGTTTGGAATTTGGCTTTCATGTGCCAAATAAACCCAGTTGCCTTCAAAAATGTATTTCATTTCTAGGTCAAACAGGGCTTGGTCTGTGAATACTGAACGGTGTAATTTAAATTCACCAGATTCAAAATCATCAACCAATAATTCGTCAATACGGTCTAAGTGGCTAGTATTGATAACAGGAATACGAGGCATGTCCTTTCTCCGACTTTCCAAGGAGGGCAGTCATCGGGATGGGGCAACGACCACATCCCGATTCCATTTCAAATTATGCGCTTGCGCGGCGACGTTCAACTTCAGTAGAAGGAACGCCAGCTTGATCTTTCTGAAGAACAATGTTGAACTGGATGTGTTTGAAAGGACCTTTCAGACCACGTTTTGCAATTTCAGCTTCATCAGTCACGTCAACCGCAGTTGCCACCAGACCTTCACGAGTCGCGAATGCAAAGTCATCCCACAGGTATTGGTCGCCTTCAATATTGAATTGAGTAGTCAGCTTGCGGTAACCCGGTGCAGATACGAAGTAATGTACGTGCGATGGACGGTTACCGTGACGGCCTAGCTTGTCCAGTACAAACTGAGTTGTACCTTCTGGAGGGCAGCCATAACCCACTGGCATTGTCGTCAATGCAGTATATTGACCATCGGCAGCGGTAATGATGCTGCGACGCAGGTTAAAGTCAGACTGTGACTTGTCAAAGAATGAGTAGTTGCCCAGGCTGTTGGCATGCCAGATTTCAACTTTAGCACCTTCAACACGGTTGCCGTCAGTATCAGTCACTGTACCTTCAATGATCAGCGTCGGGATTTTGCCTTCTTCAGAACCATCGTCCATACGCGCAAAGCTTACTGTTTCAGGTGCGCCAGAGACATAAAGTGGACCTTCAATCGTACGTGGCGTACCGCCAGTAATGCCTGCTTTAGCATCCGCTTCATCAGCACGTAAGTCTAGGTAGTGTTCCAGACCCAAACCTGCAGCCAATAAACCTAATTCGTTCGCTTGACCGGCATCAGTAAAGTATTCCAGACCTTTCCACAGTTCTGACTGAGAAATATCAAGATCTTCGATCGCTTGGAAAAGGTCACCCAATAAACGCACAACAACTTGTTGTACACGTTCATCTACAGGGCCTGTCGCTGTATCAACGTTCATTTGCTTAACTAATGCATCAATTTCTTGGCGATTCATTTTCATTCTCCTTGGAGGTGTGCTTTGGTGGCGAATATCTCTGGACTAAAAACGAGATAATTGGCTGCCACTTTCCTTGTTTACTTGGTTTGCTAAATGTTTACTTTGGTGCTGGAGTAAGGTGCTTACTCCAGTTTCCGAATTAAATCAGGTGTCATCTTCACGAATTGATGAAGGGTGGCGGTTCAATGCCATCACTTCAATATTCATGTAAGGGTAGAGCGGAAGACCTTGCAGAATGTTGTGCAGTTCTTCATTGCTCTCAACATCAAAAATACTGATGTTTGAATACTGGCCAGTAATACGCCAAATATGACGCCATTTACCTTGACGCTGTAATTCCTGCGAATATGCTTTTTCAACGGCTTTAATTTCGTTAGCAGTTTCTGCTGGCATATCCAATGGAATGTTTACATCCATACGTACGTGGAAAAGCATGGGTTTCTCCTAATTACTGACGACGCAAGTTGTCAATTTTGTCTTCATCCAACTCAATACCTAAACCTGCACCTGTTGGAAGGTGTAATTCAAAGTCTTGGTACTGAAGTGGAGTTTTTAAAATTTCTTCGGTCAGCAATAACGGACCAAATAATTCTGTGCCATAAGCTAAATTCTGGAAGGTCGAGAACACATGCGCAGATGCAATCGTGCCGACAGGGCCTTCAAGCATTGTGCCGCCATATAGGTCGATGCCTGCCAACTGTGCAATTGTTGCAACTTCACAACCTTCGATTAGACCCGCAGATTGGGCAACTTTAACTGCAAATACAGATGCAGCATTACGTTTTGCCAATTGATAAGCGCTTTGTGGGCCCATCAATGATTCATCTGCCATGATGGCAATATCAAATTTACGTGTTAAACGCTCCATGGCATCAATGTTGTCAATTGCACATGGTTGTTCAATTAAATCGACACCACCATCTTGTAAAAGCTGGATGCCTTTAATTGCTTCAAGTTCTGACCAAGCACGGTTTACGTCTACACGAATAGAAACGTCTTTACCCAATGCTTGTTTGATTGCCAATACGTGTTCTACATCTTGCTCTACTGGGCGTGAACCGATTTTGAGCTTGAATGTGTTGTGGCGTTTAGCCGCAATCATTTTTTGTGCTTCAGCGATGTCTTTTTCTGTATCGCCAGATGCAAGTACCCATAACACAGGAACCGAGTTGCGTAGGCGACCACCTAAAATTTCACTTAAAGGTTGGTTTAAGCGCTGCGCTTGAATATCTAATAAAGCAGTTTGAATGGCACATTTCGCGAAACGGTTGCCATTGATATTCTTTTTAATGACCTGTAAAGTTTGCGCAACATTCAAGCCAGCTAAAGTTTTTAGCAATGATGCGAAATATGTTTCGATATTGGTTTTTACGCTTTCTGGGCTTTCTTCACCATAGCCCAAGCCGCCAATCGTGGTTGCTTCGCCCCAGCCAACAAAACCATCTTCAGTGGTGATTTTGACTAATACAAGGGTTTGGGTTTGCATGGTTGCAACCGCCATCTTGTGTGGACGGATGGTTGGTATTTCCACCAGCAAAGTTTCTACTGACTTATACATGGTTTGCCCTTCATATCATTGCTTTATTACAGTTATGTGATATACCTTAAAAGAATAAATTGCATTGGTCGAAGATCAAATATGCATTTTTTTATACTTAAAAGGTATTTTGAGCTATGGAACTCAGACATTTACGTTATTTTGTTGCTGTTGTAGAAGAGCAAAGTTTCACCAAGGCAGCAGAAAAACTCTTTATTGCTCAACCACCTTTGAGCAGACAGATCCAAAATTTAGAACAAGAGCTTGGAATTCAACTATTTGAGCGTGGAAGTAGACCGCTTAAGACCACCGAAGCAGGCCAATTCTTTTACCAACATGCCGTTAAACTTTTGTCTAATGCGGAAGAAATCAAGTCGATGACAAAACGTGTCGGTATTGCTGGTCGTACTGTGACTATTGGCTTCGTTGGTTCTTTATTGTTCGGATTATTGTCAAGAATTGTGTATTTGTTTAAGCAGCAGCATCCGCATTTAAAAATAGAAATGGTGGAAATGACCACCAATGACCAAATTCAGGCACTTAAAGAAGGGCGTATAGATGTTGGATTTGGACGCTTAAGAATTTCTGATCCTGCAGTTAAACGTATCTTATTACGTGAAGAACGCTTGATGGTTGCAGTACATTCGAGCCACCCATTTGCGGCACAAAAAGAAGGTGTATATTTGGCGGATGTTGTTGATCAACAACTATTTTTATATCCAAATCACAACAAGCCAAACTTCTCTACCCAAATTCGTGGCGTGTTTTCTGAGTATGGTTTAGAACCTCGCAAAATTCGTGAAGTGCGTGAATTACAATTGGCGTTGGGTTTTGTTGCTGCAGGTGAGGGCTTGTGTATCGTGCCAGAAAGCGCACAAAATATTCATTTGGCACATTTGCACTTTATACCTTTATTAGATGACTCGGCTGTAAGTCCTGTGTTTATGGCAATTCGTAATATGGATGAAAGTGAAGACATTCGATCTTTGTTTGACTGCATTTATCAAGTTTATGATTTGGAAGCATTTACTTATGATCGAAATGTATTCTAGTAAAGCCATATAAAACAAATATTTATAACTATATTTTTTATATAAAAGCACAGATATTTTTAACAAAATACTGTTATGTGAATTGCCTGAAAAAACTTTTTTAAGCATCACATTACAGTATTTTTTTCGCCTTGTTATTTTTATCTGTTTTAAAATCAATATCTTACAAAACTATAGGCTTTTTAGGTATGTATCCATGCCTATTCAGTTTTGGACAAATTTTAACTTATTATTCATTGTGTGCATCTGAGTTGGAGTAACGGACTTCACAATTAGGAGGTGAAGCAAGATGCAAAGCAATAAAATTAATATTAATACCTTGATTGACGAGGCCAAGTTCACGCCATTCCATTGGGGTGTATTGTTTTGGTGTTTGATGATCATTATTTTTGACGGTTACGACTTGGTCATTTATGGGGTTGCATTACCACTACTGATGCAAGAGTGGGCGCTCAGTGCAGTACAAGCAGGTTTACTGGCCAGTACGGCATTGTTTGGCATGATGTTTGGTGCCATGACCTTCGGTACCTTATCGGACAAGTTAGGTCGTAAAAAGACCATCATGATCTGTGTGGCTATTTTCAGTGGCTTTACATTCTTAGGTGCGTTTGCAAGTAATCCAGTTGAATTTGGTATTTTACGTTTCCTTGCTGGGCTTGGTATTGGCGGTGTAATGCCAAACGTTGTGGCCCTTATGACAGAATATGCGCCAAAGCGTATTCGTAGTACTTTGGTTGCGCTGATGTTTAGTGGTTATGCCATTGGCGGTATGACTTCAGCATTGTTGGGTGCATGGTTAGTGCCAGAGTTTGGTTGGAAAATCATGTTTTACATCGCAATTATTCCATTGGTGGCTTTACCATTAATTTGGAAATTCTTGCCTGAGTCACTCATGTATTTGACCAACAAGAAAGAAATTGAGCAAACCCGTAGTATTGTGCAAAAAATTTCACCAAGCCAACAATTAAATGGTGACACTGAGTTTGTACTGAATGAAGTGACTAAAGGCGATGAAGCACCTGTAAAAGCATTGTTCCAGCAAGGCCGTATGTTCAGTACGTTCATGTTCTGGATCGCATTCTTCATGTGCTTGTTAATGGTTTATGCTTTGGGCAGCTGGTTACCAAAATTAATGATCCAAGCGGGTTATTCATTGGGTGCAAGTATGATCTTCCTATTCGCACTGAATATTGGTGGCATGATTGGCGCAATTGGTGGTGGTGCATTGGCTGACCGCTTCCATATCAAAAAAGTACTCACCATTATGTTTATCTGTGGTGCAGCAGCATTAATTCTGCTTGGCTTTAACAGTCCACAAATTGTGTTGTACACCTTAATTGCAGTTGCTGGGGCAGCAACCATTGGTTCACAAATCTTACTTTATACTTTCGTCGCACAATATTACCCATCTACTGTACGTTCTACAGGTATGGGCTGGGCATCAGGTATTGGTCGTATCGGCGCGATCGTTGGACCTGTCTTAACTGGCGCATTATTGACCATGAATTTACCGCACCAAATGAACTTCTTTGCTATTGCGATTCCAGGTGTAATTGCTGCTTTAGCGATCTTCATGGTGAATTTAAAAGCTTCAGTAGATGCGAAAGCCCTTACAGAGCCTGCGGTAGAAAGCAATCCAATTGCACAAAAAGCACCCCAATAATTTCTATACCTTTCAATTAATCTTTCGTCATCAATGATATAGATCGCCATCGTAAGCGATGGTGATCTGTTGCTAGAATTTGATGGCACAATAACAAGCGAGTTTAGGATGAACGCGAAAACATTAACCCAATCTTTTAATTTTCAATCTACAACGGTTCGACCAACAATGCAGCGCACGCTCATGATGAGCATGATTGCATTGAGTATGGGTGGTATGAGTGTTGCAGCTCAGGCGCAGACCCAACAGCAAACGGAAATTGAGCAACTTAGACAAGAAGTTCAGGCTTTACGTGGTTTGATTGAGCAGCAAAAAGTACAAAATGCACAAACTGCAACAGCAATTGCCAATGTGCAACGTAGTGCAGCAGCACCAGTTGCTAATCCTGTGTTAAAAACTGCCAAAGGTGCCGAATTTAATCTATATGGTAATGTGCGTTTAGATGCTTCTTATCAGGTAGAAGGCGGCGCTAGAGATATGCCGTATAACCAAATTAACGGTGTACCACTTGAAGGCAATAAAGAACAAAGTGATCGTTTAAGATCAACACTTTCTGCAACCCGTTTAGGTTTAGATTTTAAAAGCCCAGTGGGTGATCAAGACGTAAAGGGTAAACTTGAAGTTGACTTCTTAGGTGGAGCAAACCTTGATAACTTACGTATTCGCCATGCTTATTTGAACTATGGGAATTGGTTGATTGGTCAAACTTGGTCAAACTTTGCAATTCCAGACTATATGCCAGAAACCATTGATGCTTTGGCATTTGTTGGTGGCTCGGTAAAACGTACACCACAAGTACGCTATACAACAAAGTTTAGCCCACAAACCAATTTGGTGGTTGCAGCTGAAGACCCTAAAGACAGTTCAATCAGCCAGCGTTTACCTGCATTAACTGCGCGTTTAAATCATCAATTTGCAGATAATTTAAATGTCAGCGTACGTGCGATGGGACATGAAAAACGTGTCAATTCTGATGAAGAAATGGCATGGGGTGTCGGTGTAGGTGCTAAATACGATGTTGTACCGGGCACGACTTTAAAAGCCGATTATTACCATGTAAAAGGTGATAGCAGCTTTGTATCATTTACCAACAAAGGTGTTGCTGTTACTAACCTTGATGACAAAGGTGCGATTACTGCAACGAGTGCTATCGCAGCGCAAAGTGAATTCGATTCAATTATGGTCGGTATTACACAAAAGTTTGGTGACAAAGTGCATGGCACTTTGGGTTATGGTTATATGAGTTTTGACAAAGACCCTAACTACATTGCAGCAATGAAAGACACAACCACGATTAACAAAGACTTATGGCAAGCTTGGGCAAACGTATTCTATAGCCCACGTAAACCGTTAAGCTTTGGTTTAGAATATGTTTATGGTGAGCGTGAAGCATTTGGTGAAGCAGCAAATGGCAGCAAAACAGGTGAAGATAACCGAATCAATGCAGTCGCAATTTATAACTTCTAAAATAGCCCTGTAAATCACAAAAGAGCTGAGCCAAAACTCAGCTCTTTTTTATTGTCGGGTGATCGGCTCTGTAATTTTAGGCATGAGTATATTGGGTGATGTGTTGCTGTATTACCGCAGACAAAACATCCAGTGCAGTCGCAATATCACTGTTCCAAGCAAAAGAACAGTTTAAACGAATAAAGTTCTGGCTGACCTGTTCAGAACGGAACAACTGACTTGGCGCAATGCCAATCTTATTTTGAATCAATTGCTGATAAATCGTATAGCCATCTATATATGCAGGCAGTTCAATCCATAAAAAGTAACCACTAGAATAGTAGTGAATTTTACAAGCTGGGTTTAAGCGCTGTTTCAATTGCTGATAAAACACTTTTTTATGTTTTTCCAATTGTTTGCGTAATTGACGCAAATGTTTTTCATAATGATGATGCGAAAGAAAATCCACCAAAGTATTTTGCAGTAAGGGACTTGCAGAAACCGTGCTCATGAGTTGCAAATGCTGAATAGCATTGGAAAATTGTCCTGCATAAACCCAGCCAACCCGCACAGCAGAACCCAAAGTTTTAGAAAAAGAAGCGCAGTGCAGTACCCGTTGTTGTCGGTCAAAATACTTCATGGGTAGCGGTTTTTGCGTTCCGTAATACAATTCTTGATAGACATCATCTTCAATTAAATACACTTGATATTCTTCAAGCAAACTCGCAATGCGTTGCTTAATTTCATCTCTGACACTAAAGCCAATAGGATTATGGATATTCAACATCAACCAGCAGACTTTAATCGGGTATTGTTTTAAGGCTTGTTCAAATGAGTCTAAATCGAAACCTGAAACGGGGTGTTCTGGAATGGTAATCACCTGTAAACCAAGACGTTCAGCCGCTTGCCATGCACCATAAAATATAGTTTCTTGTAATAGAATAAAATCTCCAGGTTTGGTCAAAGCTTGTAATGACAAATTGAGCGCATCTAATGCGCCAGATGTAATGACAATGTCGTTTGCATGGGTGGGTATGCCTTGTAAACAGTAGCGATTTGCAATTATGGTTCTTAATTCATAATTGCCCGGTGGCATGTGGTCGTGGCTAAAATAACTGCTTTTTCGCTTGGCGTGCTGCGCTAAAATTTGCATTAACTTTGGGTTAAACAGTAATTCTGCATTGGGAAAGGCAGAGCCTAAAGGACTGACATCTGCAGACTGAATTGATTTTAAATAGCCAAAGACCAAAGAGTTCATTTGAATATGTGCATTTAAACTCAAACTGCTTGGTACAGGTCGTTCAGTTTGATTGAGACGTTCTGCGACATAAAACCCCGACTTTTGTTTAGCGTAAACCAATCCCTGAGCTTCAAGTTCTTGATAAGCGTTTAGCACGGTCATTAAGCTATAACCACTGATTTGTGATTGTTCTCTTAACGAAGGTAACTTGCTATGTGCTTTCCATGCACCATTTTCAATGAGTTGCCGAATGTTCAACGCCAATTGTTCAGATTTATACATGGTATGACTCAAGCATTTTTTGCAGCTGTTACTTATTTTGATCTATTTTTAGGTTTAAAACATTAAATAATTTCTGTTTTTATAACAGATTGGCATGTATCTAAAATCAACTGTTATAGTTTTTAATGAATATTTTGTATCTACAGCAATGCTTTAGAATTTTACATAATCTGTATATCCCCATAATCTGGCTAGATTGGAGTCGATATGCAAGAAGATAACTCACGCAAACCACAGAAATATGCCGATAGCAGTATTTCAGACAAAGCATTTAAGCACATGATTATTTGGTTTACCGTGTATGTAGCTTTATTTTGTATCGGCGTGGCTGTTGTGGTGAATTTAGATAAGTTCTAAACAGTTTTTGAATAACAGCACACCTATAATCGCTTCAAGATATGAAAAACATTCATTTGAATTTTAATGAATGTTTTTTTTGTTTATAAAAGAGATCGTAAGCGCATAACTCAAAAGCAATAAAGATCGCAAAAATAACGGAATAGGCGTAAATTATAACTTTATCAGTAAAGCATTTGTGGTTGCAATGATTTCGAGTTGGGTGCTCTTTACCTTAATGGCTGCATTTATGCAGGCATGGCGCAATGCCTTTCAAAAACAACTCAGCACAAGTGTAGATGTTTATGGCGTGACTTTGGCACGTTTTATTTTTGCCTTGCCTTTTGCACTGGCGTATTTAAGCATTTTACAATGGCAGCAGCCTGTACAAGCAAAACTGCATTTTAGTTCGGTGTTTTGGCTGTATATCATTATTGCAGCAGTGTGTCAGATTTTAGCCACAGCTTTAATGGTAAAACTGTTTCAACAGAAAAATTATGCGGTGGGTGTCGGACTTGCCAAAAGTGAAGCAGTTTTAGCCGCAATTGTAGGCGTGATTTTCCTACAAGAACATCTAAGCGCATTGGCTTGGTTAGGTGTTGTGATAGGCGGTATTGCGGTATTTCTACTCAGTAAAGGCAATCAACGCAGTGATTTTTCATTCACAACTTTAGCCATTGGAATCGGTAGTGGACTCAGCTTTGCGGTGACTTCTTTATTGGTGCGTGAAGCCAGTCTAGAGCTGGATTTCTTACCGTTTATTCACCGTGCTGCATGGGTTTTGGTGTGGGTCATTGGCTTACAATGTTTTATCTTATTGGCTTTTTTAGGTATATTTAAACGACATACCTTATATGCCATGTGGCAGCGGGTTGGATTAACTTTTAAAGTGAGCGTCTGCAGTTTTTTAGCATCACTGGGCTGGTTTAGTGCCATGAGTATGCAAACTGTGGCGATTGTGAAAACACTCGGACAAATTGAAATATTATTCAGCTTACTTATTTCAGCGTATTTCTTTAAAGAAAAACTTGCCCGTACCGATCATTGGGGATTGGGATTGGTCGTGCTTGCAGCAATGTTGGTCATTTGGGCATAGTGTTATATTTCACAGCTATGTAGTTTCAAACTTATGTCAAATCCGTTGACTTCATTTGAGCATCTCAGAAATTTGACATCCTCCCCGACCTAAAGGACGGAGATTCCTACTGCTAGACGCTCATGCCCGAGCGCAAGAATATTCAGTGCGGAATTTACATCCCGATCATGGAGCGTACCGCACTCCACACACTGCCATTCTCTTATTCCAAGTCCTGCTCTACCTTCCGGACTACTGGAGCGTGAGCCACAGCACGAACAAATTTGGGTGGTATAGGCTTCATTGACTTCTTCATAACATACCCCTG
>NZ_VOZL01000019.1:0-54178 GCF_013419805.1 Acinetobacter sp. YH12058 | reverse complement strand
GCAACAGTTTACACCTGCAACTACACACTGAAACCAGGTAACACTGCCTCATATACTACCAACAGAGATGTGCGTGGTTGGTGGGATGGTATTATTTATTAATTTCTTTCTATTAAAAAAGCCCGCTGATTGCGGGCTTCTTTTTAACATTTTACAAGTTTTGTGCTAGCTAATGGCAATATGTACAATCCATTGCGCTCTTTGAAAAGCGTTACATTCATCAATACTGGTTTTTGTTGCTGATCACCATCTTCATCGTAATATGGCGCATACCATCCTGCAGTTGGTAGAGCTTTGTTGTGCATCCAGTCAGCTTCTATAAAAATAGGTTTAAATGTAAAGCTTGATTCCGCATAACTCCCCTCAATAAGCTTTGGAGTAACATTTACAAGGAGCATAAAGTCCCCGTTAGGCTCTTTAGTTTTGCATGTGCGGACGCTATCACCCCAGAGTCCAATATACTCATTTGGAATTGAATTAATTTCTTTTGCCGATGCCCAAGTAGAAAAGAAAAATAAAGCCAAGATAATGAATTTCATAATGTCTATTTATGTGATTAATGATCGCGTGAGAGTATACACCTTGTGGCTTGAATTATTGGAAATCTATAGTAATTCTAGAAGGAATGAACCGTACCGGGTTTGTCGGAGAGTCAATATTCTGAGAGACTATCCCGATGATAAGACCAAGTATCTCTTGGATCATGGCTACAAACCTGCAGATATTGATCGAATGAACCGCATGAAACATAACTCAAATCTACCCAAATAGATAAGAATTAACTTGCGGAAAATGATGTTTAAATTATTGTTGTCTATATTTGGGCTAAACGGTGCTGTAGAAATAGGTTTTGAGATAGGTGAGGAGCAGATCGAAGCAAAACAAAATAAAGAATAAAAAATGCCCGCTGATGCGGGCTTTTATTTTTCAGTACTAATGCCCAAATGTCACCATAGTTGACAAATTTATGATTTAGTCGCGAATGACACAAAATCATTAATCATAAAAATAATTAACCTTTAGGTTGATTTATTTTAAAAATTAGATAATATATTAAAAATACCGTAATGGTATTGCTCATCCAATAAAGGATGGGTTTAGTGATAGGGTTATGAAAATGTCTAAACTAACAGAATTTGGAAAAGCAATTAGGAAGCTTCGGATTGATTATGATAGCAACCTGAATGAACTTGCGACTTCTATTGGTGTTAGTTCAGCTTTCTTATCAGCTGTTGAAACAGGTAAAAAGCCAATAAGTGCTGAATTAATTACAAAAATTACAAATGCTCTAGGACTTACTAAAGATGAAGAAAAGCTGTTAACTCATGCTGCAAGCCAAAGTGTTGAAAACGTAACAATCAAAACGCATGATGCTGAAGAAGCAGAACTTGCCTTAATGTTTGCACGACGTATTCAGGCACAATCGGTCGATCTAGCTGAACTGAGAAAAATTTTAGAGGAGAATTAATATATGACATCTGGTTGTTCAGTGCCTCGAGGGTATAAAGTTCAGCCCTTGAGTGCACAAAGCATCAAGGATAAAGCTCGTACAGTACGGGATAAATTTTTCAATTTAGCACCTACTGATGCCATTGATTTGGTGAAAGTTCTTGAACATACGTTGCATCAATATAAGGTGACATTTGAAGTAAGAGAAATTCACGAGATGCCTGATGTTGAAGGGTGGACAAACCCAGATGCAGCATTAATTATTCTGCGTGAAGATGTCTATGACGCTTTATGTGATTCAACTAATCCAAGGCACAATCGATCACGTTTTACTGCCGCACATGAATTGGGACATTTGTTCCTTCATGAGGGAGTGACTTTTGCTCGAGGCTCATTGCCGACTCATAAGCATTTTGAAGATTCAGAATGGCAAGCTGATACGTTTGCAGCTGAGCTTTTAATGCCCACAGAACAATGTATTGGATTATCAATTGAACAGATTCAAGCTCAGTTTCAAGTTGGTTACTTGGCAGCTAAAAATAAATTTAATTCTTTAAAATGAAAAAACTGATATGTAAGTAATCTTTCATATCAGTTTCGGATAGTACACCCAAGGGCTATTCGGCTAACTCAGATGACTACTGTAAAGCGTAAGGAACTTCATTGTAGATCATTTAAGTTAGCTTTTCAAATCTCCTTGGGAGAGGAGGTGAGCTATGTGCTTAAGAAGTTAGGTACTCAAGAACCGCCGAAAGGCATGAAATGGGTGTTCTGTCGCTATCGTCGTGTACGAGGCAACTCTGGTCGAGTTTTAGATGCCCATAAGTACGGTTATCACGCATGGGCTTTCTTAGTTCGATGCGCAGCATAAATGATCTGGTGCACAAGCATTCGTGCTTGTGTGCTTTCTAATATTAGCAATGGAGTTTTAATGAAATATAGTAATGATGATGAAAAGTACAAAGCAGGAAAAAAGAGAATTAAAAGCAATCTTTTTCTGTTTACACCTGATGGCAATAAAGCTGTTTTAGAGTATATGCGTAATCTAACCCCCCAAGTTTTAGTTGGTGGCGTTTGGATATTATTTGTAGTACGCAGTAACACATTGAATAATTATATTCTGTGGTCTGTTACTTTAGCTATGGCATTTATTTTTTTCTATATTGTTATAGCAAATATTATGAATTTCATTCAACAGATTACTGATCATATGGACAGACAGGTTGAGAATTTATCTGAATATAGAGTTTGTGATAACCCATATAATCTTAAAGTATGGAGTAAGCATTTTTTAAGAACATTAAAATTGGTTGCCCAGAAGAGAAAAATTCTGTTAGTAGAGTTTGTTTTAGCACTCATTTTTTTACTGATACCGACTTTAATTGTTTTGTTCGCATCAGGTAATGCAGCTATTCAACTGCATAAAAGTATGATTGGAGGATAAATATGAACCATTTTATAATCAATCATAAAAAATGCCCTGAATGTGGTGGTCGTATCAAAGGCTATTATTACTACTGCGGACAATGCGGTAACCAAGATGTTGTAAATTGGAAGTTTTCTGGTGCACTCCTAATGATTGCTGGTGCAATATTTTTCTTAGTAATTTATTTTACGACAAAAAACTTTTGCGCGAATCTTCTGTTCTCACAAGTCCCATTTTGCAAATACTTTTAATGAGGCAAAAATGAAAGTTAAAGATTTAATAAAGAAATTAGAAACATATGATCCTGAATTAGAAGTTCTTATATCGAATGAAGAAGAGGAAATTATTGGCTTGAATAACCATGTTCGATTCTTTGATGTGACTCATATTTCTTCTCATCATGCTGAGACACAAAGAAATGATAAGAAGGGGAATGTAGAGTTCACATTTGTAGGCATGCCAACGAAGTATTCAAGAGAGTTTGTTTTTATTGATGTAGTATCGCAATTTTAAGCACATCAGAACGAAGAAAGTGCCTAATTAATGGCGCCTTTTTCATTTTTTTTATGAAAATTCATCCATTTTAGTACCAAATTTTTATAATTTTATTTTGTCATAATGGTCAATGCGTTCTATATTTTCCATAATAGTTTTGCAAAAGTTTTGCAGGAATTTTGCAGGCATTAATTATAAATGCATTAAATGGAATGGATTGTATCGTTGAAAAACCTGTAATTATGCTAAAATTTAAGAAACAGTCTTTTGATATTTAGTCAAAATTATTTTTTAAATCGCATTATAACTTATTGATTTTAAATAATGTCTGAAATAGAAACCCATCCACTCGAACCCTTTTTACCCGCCAATGCTAAGCTGTTAATGTTGGGAAGTTTTCCTCCGCCAAAAAACCGCTGGAAAATGGATTTTTACTATCCGAATTATCAAAATGATATGTGGCGAATTTTGGGCTTATGCTTTTTTCAAGATAAAAACTACTTTTTAGATTTAGAAGCTAAAAATTTTCATCTTCATAAAATTATTGATTTTTTAAACACCACTGGCATTGCTATTTCAGATACGGCGCAGCAGGTGATTCGCTTAAAAGGCAATGCATCAGACAAATTTTTACAGATTGAAAAACCAATGGATATTGCAGCACTTTTAAGCAAGATACCTTTATGTCAAAGCATTATGACCACAGGCGATAAAGCGACTGATACACTCATGTTATCTATGCCTGAATCTGCCGAAAAACCTCAAATTGGGCAGGCGACACATTGCTATTTTGCCAAGCGTGAGCTGCATTTATATCGGATGCCTTCATCTTCACGAGCCTATCCTTTAGCTTTAGAGAAAAAGGCAGAAGCGTATTTTAACTTATTTAAAGAAATAGGCTTACTATAAGTAACTTTAAATAATTGTAGACAGTGATGGCAGAGAAAGAAAAATACGCTTCCATAATTAATGTCTACCTATTGTCATTACATCATCCATTCAATAGGGAATAATGAAACTGTTTTCATCATAAAACGCTGAAACTGTGTGGTTTCAGGATCATGATGATACGTTTGAATACTGCCATCTGCCTGATGATCTAACCAAATAATTTGACCGTTTTCGTCTAATTGCAGTTCATACGCAATTTGTGGCAAATAGCGGTCTAAAGATTGAGAAACATCGTTTTGCAATTGTTCAAACTCTAACACCAAGCCAACTTCGGTATTTAATTTTGCAGAACGAGGATCAAGGTTAAAAGAACCTACAAAGACCATGCCATCTATATCAAAGAATTTGGCATGTAAACTCGAGGCGTTTTTGCCTTTGGCAGGAATTACGTTACCCGTTGCAACTTCATACCAAGTACGCTTTTTTCGTTCAATATAAGGCTTAAATTCATATAAACGAATACCTGATTTAAGTAAATCTACGCGATACTGCTGATAAAATGCATGTACCAAAGGCACATCATTGGCTAAAAATGAATTGGTCAATACACGTATCTGTATTCCTTTTTCAGCCAGTTGAGTGAGTGTTTTAAGACCATCTTCTGTTGGGACAAAATAGGCAGAAACCAGTTCTAAATGTTGTTTGGGCTCACCCATTAACTTTAACATTTGTTTGTAAATCAGTTGCTCGCCTTGAGCTGTACCCCGAATTTTATTCGGAGAATCTGCCACAAAATGCGCACGTACCCACTGTACAGGATGTTGTTCTAATTTGATGCTGACTTCTTCTTGCGCGTTAGCCACACGTTCACGAATTTTATCTTTATATTTGGCATTTAATTCATAGCGATTACGCAATTCTCTCAATTGCAACGCGTTGCCTGTGCCTAATAATTGCTTTACTGAATAGCTTAGTTCGTCATTCCAAAACTCTAAAAACACGGCATTGGCTTGGGGGACAGCACTGCCATAGAATAGAATATCCATATCAGTAAATTGAAAAATTTCACTGGCATCAAAATATTCACGGCTAATATTACGCCCACCTGTCACGGCAATCGCCCCATCGGCAATAATTAGTTTATTGTGCATACGGCGATTGATTTGTTTAAAACGAAACAAATAATCCATCACACGAAAATGCCGATATTTGTACGGATTGAAAATTTTTATTTCAAAATTAGGATGCTGAGCAAGCCGTTTTAAGGTTGGATCAAGTTGCGTACCATTTTGATCATCAATTAATAAACGAACTTTTACACCACGATCTGCTGCTTTGAGCAGTTCAGCCAACATCAACTGACCAATTAAATCATCTTCCCAAATGTAATATTGTAAATCTAAATGGTGCTGTGCTTTTTGAATCAAATATAAACGCGAGGCGATGCTACTAAAGGCATCATTTAGAGAAAGATACGCTGTTAAATTTTGGGATAAATGTGCATCAATTTCCTGACCATTCAGCCAATGATCTACATAATGCTCAACAGGGCTATCTTTGCTCGCTTGATTCATCGGTAAACTGCATCCTGTCAGTAAAATAGCGAAAAAAGCCAACATTCCAAGCCAGTAACAAGGTCTTTGGATCTTCATGATTATTCTTAAGTCATTCTGTATTTATACATGGAGATTATCCTCATGTTAATGCTTGAAACTCTGAATAGAAAGAGGGTATTGTGAGAGTCTGTTGATATTTTATAAATAGCTTGCGAGATATCTCTCTCACATCGCAAACATAGACGAATTGTCAGCAGCCCCTTATCATCTGTTAATGTATTTTTTAGGGATAATTTGCTCATGAAATCACGTGCAGCCGTCGCATTCGGCCCAGGTCAGCCGCTTGAAATTGTTGAAATTGATGTTGCACCGCCGCAGGCTGGAGAAGTCTTGGTCAAAATTACCCACACAGGGGTATGCCATACCGATGCATTTACCTTATCGGGTGAAGATCCTGAAGGTGTTTTCCCTGCAGTTCTTGGCCATGAAGGTGCAGGTATTGTGGTTGAAGTTGGTGAGGGTGTGACCAGTGTTCAACCAGGCGATCATGTGATTCCGCTTTACACAGCAGAATGTGGCGAATGTTTATTCTGTAAATCTGGTAAAACCAACCTATGCGTTTCCGTACGTGCGACACAAGGTAAAGGTTTAATGCCTGATGGCACGACACGTTTTTCTTATAATGGACAACCGATTTATCACTACATGGGCTGTTCAACCTTTAGTGAATATACGGTAGTTGCTGAAGTATCTTTAGCAAAAATTAATCCTGAAGCCAATCATGAGCAAGTTTGCTTATTAGGTTGCGGTGTTACAACTGGTTTAGGTGCAGTTAAAAATACTGCAAAAGTCCAAGAAGGCGATACCGTTGCGGTATTTGGCTTAGGTGGTATTGGTTTAGCAGTTGTGCAAGGTGCGCATAAAGCCAAAGCCAGCCGTATTATCGCCATTGATACCAACCCAGAGAAATTCAAATTGGCAGAACAATTTGGTGCAACCGAATTCTTAAATCCAAAAGATTATGACCGCCCAATTCAGGAAGTCATTGTGGAAAAAACAGGTTGGGGCGTAGATCATTCTTTTGAATGTATTGGAAATACCAATGTGATGCGTTCCGCTTTGGAATGTGCGCATCGTGGTTGGGGACAATCCATTATTATTGGTGTTGCAGGTGCAGGTCAGGAAATTTCAACTCGTCCATTCCAATTGGTGACAGGTCGTACTTGGAAAGGAACTGCGTTTGGTGGTGTAAAAGGTCGTTCGCAATTGCCAGGCATGGTTGAAGAAGCCATGAAGGGTGATATTCAACTCGAACCATTTGTAACGCACACCATGGGGCTAGACCAAATTAATGAAGCCTTTGATTTAATGCATGAGGGTAAATCTATTCGTAGTGTGATTCATTTTGATCAATGATGAGTAACGCGCTTAAATAAAGACCCAACAAAAACCAAGCTTCGGCTTGGTTTTTTTAACCCCTGGATTCGCTAAAACAGCAGCTTAATTTTAATAAATACATCCAATAAAAATTATTTTACAAAAAGGATTGCCAAACGGAACAATACAGCGTATTTTAATTTTAACAGCTCATTTTTTGATGAAAACAAGATGTTAAAGCAACCTTTAATCGCAAACGCTTACTATTACTTTTGGCAGTTTCAATGATTGCCTGAGTCGCGTTCGGGCAAAAGGTTGCCCACCAGTTGATACCTGATCGGCAACCCTGATCAGGTTTTTTTATGTCTGGTGTTTTGAATTTTATAGGTTTTTCGGAGATTTAATCATGTACAACGTTAATTATTCATACTTTAGCAACTTTTATTGGTTTTACTTTAGTCAATCTATGACTCAAACCTTGCAATCCATTAGACCCATAACGCTGAAATAAATGATCGGACTGTAAAAAAGAGAAACAGTCCAAAGGAACAGACCAATGAATGCTTTAAATACTGCTTTACAACAACAGACCAACAATACTGAAATTAGTTTAAGTTTACCGCATCAACTCAAAGCGCAACTCCCACTTTCATCTGCGCTAAAACAACAAATCGCACAACATCGACAGATTATTCAGAACATTTTAGCGGGCACAGACCCTCGCTTATTGGTCATTACAGGACCTTGTTCAATTCATGATCCGCAAGCAGCACTCGAATACGCAGAAAAATTAAAACAATTACAAAGCCAAGTTTCAGATCAAATTTTCTTGGTGATGCGCGCCTATATCGAAAAGCCACGTACTACGGTAGGCTGGAAAGGCTTTTTGTATGACCCAGACTTAGATGGCTCTGCAAACATGCAATTAGGCTTAGAAAAATCACGTGAACTGTATCTACAAATTATAGAAATGGGTTTACCAATTGCTTCTGAAATTTTAAGCCCAATGGCAACAGGATATTTTGATGATGTACTGGCTTGGGGTGCAATTGGCGCACGTACCAGTGAATCACAAATTCACCGTGAAATTTCTAGCGCCATGCCGTATAGCATTGGTTTCAAAAACGGAACTGATGGCTCAATTCAAATTGCATTAGATGCAATTCAATCGGCAAGTCATCCACATCAATTCATGGGAATGAGCCAGTCGGGTTTACCTGCTATTTTGTCATCACAAGGTAATCCACACGCGCATTTAATTTTACGTGGCGCAAATTCAGGGCCAAATTATCAATTGGCAGAAATTGAGAAAATTCAGCACAAAGCCAAAGGGCAGTTGCCTGCATTGATTATTGACTGTAGTCACGGTAACAGCCATAAAGACCCACAACAACAACCGCAAGTCTTGCGTACCATTGTGGCAGAACGTGAACAGACGCAAGTCCGTGGCATCATGTTAGAAAGTCATTTGGTGGATGGAAATCAAAAGATTTCTTGCGAGATGACTTATGGTCAATCTGTTACCGATGGCTGCTTGGGTTGGGATAAGACTGAACAACTGCTTATTGAGGTCGCTGAAAGCTTAAATCGTCAGGTTTTGGCTAAAACTGCATAAAAAATAAAACTCCAGAAACCCAAAAAACCTGAAATTTCAGGTTTTTTGGGTGGGAGAGTATTTAAAAATCAACTCTTCTTAGATTAGTTTTTAAAATAACAATTCTTTTGCTGCTATTAAAAACTAAGCCTGAATATCTGCATTAGGTTGTTTAGCCACAACAAATTTATAGAAAATTAAACTGATTAAGGTCACAACAGCACAGAGCAAATACGCTGCGGTATAGTCATAACCCGCAATAATCCAACCTAGAATTAACGCGCCTAAGGCGATACCAATATCGTAACAACAAAAATACGTAGATGTGGCATGACCAATACGATCTTTAGGGGAGCGTTGAATTGAAATGGTTTGCAGGCAAGGTTGGGCAGACCCGAACCCTACACCAATTAATGCAGCAGCCAACATAAAACCGAATACACTGTGTACCTGACTCAAGACAATTAATCCTAAAGCAAATAATATAATTGCAGGATAAATCACATAACTCGCCCCTTTACGATCATAAATTTTGCCTGTAATTGGGCGCAAAATCATCATCGAAACTGCAAATATCACGAAGAATAAACTCGCATAAGACAGCATATTGCGTGATTCTGCAAAGGTGGAAATAAATGACATAATACTGGCATACGCGAAAGAAACCATCATCGCCATGAGTGATACAGGAATTGCTTTTTTCTCTACAAAATCTTGAAGCCCTAATTTACGTTTAGGTGTTGTTTCAGTTTTTACTTTTTGGGTCGCAATTGGAATCATTAAACAGAAGGCGAAACCTACCCAAACACTGACGGATAGTAAGGTAGAAATACTGGCATAAGAAACACTTTGAATCAGACTTAAACCAATTAAAGGTCCCAATACAATCCCTAAATTTACTGACACCAAAAAATAGCCCATACCTTCACCTTTGCGACTGTCTGGAATAAAGTTATTGGCAATAGGGACGGTAACTGTGGTGACAATGCTGAACCAAATCCCATGTAAAAAACGCAGTACGAGTAGAAACAGTAAACTATCTACAAAAATGTATGCCACGCTACACAGACAAAACATGATTTCAGAAACATATAAGGTTTTCTTTACACCAAATTTTTCAATAATCAAACCGCTAAATGGGCGAATCGCGATTGCAGATAACATAAACAAAGTCATGGCTAAACCTGCCTGTGACAAGCTACCACCCAACTCATTCACAATATAAATAGGCAAAATTGTCGTTTGCGCAAAATAAAATATGAATAAGAACAAGTTATTGAATAAGCAGAGAATAAACGACTTATTCCATAAATGTTCGACATTTATAGCTGACATAACTTAAACCTATATATGGTGAGTGGAGTAGCGTGCAATGTGTACTTTGTTATACAGATGCTTTGTTATTGGAAGTCATCACACAGTAAGATCATGCAAAAAATAATAAACCCATTTATGTGAAAAGTATAGTTATTTAATAAAATTAAAACTAAAATTAGATTTTAATTCTATTTTTTTAATTGTTTTATCAAATAAAGATAATTTTATTTATTTCGCAAATTGCAATGCAAAAAAAATCAGCCGAAGCTGATTTCTTTGAATTTGAGCGATTAAACACTACAAATTTAAGGCTTATAAGCCAGATTCATAGTCCGCACTTGATAAAAGCTGTTCCACATCTGCCATATTGTCTGGCTTGATTTTATAAATCCAGCCTTTGCCATACGGTTCATCATTTACAAAGTCAGGGTCATCGTCTAAATTGCTATTTACTTCAACTACTTCGCCTGAAACAGGGGCGTGAATATCTGAAGCTGTTTTAACAGACTCAACCACACCTGCTTGTTCACCCGCAATTACTTTTTGACCAACTTCAGGTGCTTCTACATAGACCAAATCGCCTAAAGCATCTTGTGCGTGGTCTGAAATGCCTGTGACGACCAAATCACCTTCAATACGCACCCATTCATGTGTTCTTGCATATTTTAATTCCGCTGGGTGATTCATTTGATAACTCCTTAAATTGTATCGAATCTTTTTGCCATGTTTTATACATGCTTTTTGCTAAAAACAAAAGTTTATAAATACGGATCTTTACGCCAATTGCTCGGACTGCGTCCACTCCAGCGTTTAAAAGCACGACTAAAATTTGCCACATCGCTATAACCCAATTCATCGGCAATTTGTTCTAGCGTGTAGTCTGTACGGGAAAGCAGGGAAGTTGCATGCCGATAACGTACTTCATCGACCAAGTTTGAAAATGAAGTACCTTCTGCAGCCAGTTGACGTTTGAGTGTGCGGTCGGACATGTGTAGATAGTCGGCAACATTTTCAATGCTTAAATAATGCTGTTCTGCGTGGGTTAAAATATCACGTACTCGCATAGAAATGCGGCGACGTTCACCTAAAGCAGAAAGTTCGGCTTCACATTGATTAATCGCAATTTGACTGGCAATAGGATCGGCATTAATCATTTTTAAGCCTAGATATTGCTTGTCAAAACTTAAACCTAAATACGGCTGATCAAAACGGAATTGATGATAAGGAAATTTCGAAAAATACTGATCAAAACCTGCAGGTTTAGGAAAGTCAAAATCGACTTCACCTGTAAAGTGTTCGGTACCTGTCATGGCTTTACTCATGGTAATCATGCCAATAATTAAAGCGATGGCAATTTCTGTGCGTAAAGGTTCCATGTGAATATCACACTGCAATTGCAGACTGGCTTTTTCACCAAAAGTTGAGAAAAACAATTGTAAAAAGGGCATACGCAGTTGAATAAAACGATTGGCTAAAATCAACGCATCACTAATTTCATGCGCAGTCATAATCGCATAGCCAATAAAGCCATGAATGGAAATGCGCATTTGCGTACCAAGATGATAACCGAGCGTCGATTCGCCTGTAAGTTTTAAAGCATGTTTAACCAACTCATTGGCAATAGGTGTAGGAATACGACATTCTGGGTCTGCCAACATTTCGCTATTGAGTTGAAATGGTGCAAATAAGGTATCTGCGTTATAACCCCAACGGGATACAACATCCAAAACCAATAAGCCATAAACCCCTGGAACACCTTGTTCCTGACGTGCTGATATTGTTTTCATGCATGTTCCATTGCATTTGCTAATTTTATTTTAATTTGCCTTAGCGACTGTCATCTATGCATATCTTAGTTTGCCAAACGGCGACATAAGAACGTAGATGACATATTGCATCTTGGCATGAAAATTAAAGAAATCCTATGGAAATTGTTAGACAAAACAGGCTTTGACTATATGCGATAAATCTGCATTTCATCAAAGCCTGAGTTACAGCAAAGTTGCTGGAGATGCTAATTTTTATCAGTCGATGGTTTTACGATTTTATCTTGTTCAATTAAAAAACCACCTGTTTGACGCTGCCAAAGTTGTGCATAAATTCCGTTCATAGCCACCAGTTCATCATGCGTACCTTGTTCTGCAATACGTCCTTGATCGAGCACAATTAAACGATCCATTTGTGCAATGGTAGATAGTCTGTGTGCAATCGCGATTACAGTTTTACCTTGCATGAGTTCATCGAGGCTCGATTGAATTGCCGCTTCAACCTCAGAGTCGAGCGCACTGGTGGCTTCATCTAAAATTAAAATAGGTGCATCTTTTAAGAAAACACGGGCAATGGCAATACGTTGACGTTGTCCACCTGAAAGTTTAACACCCCGTTCGCCCACGTAGGCTTCATAGCCTTTTTTGCCACGTAAATCGGTCAATTGTGGAATAAATTCTTCGGCTTTGGCTTTGCGTACAGCTTCAAACATTTCTGCATCAGTCGCGTCAGGACGACCATATTTAATATTTTCAGCCACAGTACGGTGTAATAGCGAAGTATCTTGAGTGACAAGTGCAATATTTTTACGCAAACTGTCTTGGGTTACATCTTCAATATTTTGCCCATCAATCATAATTGAGCCGTGTTTGAGCTCATAAAAATGTAAAAGCAATTGAATGAGGGTCGATTTACCTGCACCCGAACGTCCCACAATACCAATTTTTTCGCCTGCACGAATATGCAGATTAAACTGGTCAATCACGTTTTTACTGTTATAAGCAAAACTGACATCTTTAAACTGAATTTCGCCTTGAGCAACTTGTAATGGCTTCGCATTGACTTTGTCTTGAATCGCAATTGGACGTCCAAGAGTTTTCATACCATCTTGAATGGTGCCGACATTTTCAAACAGGGCAGAGGTCTGCCACATCATAAACTCGGCAATACTGTTGAGTTTAAGAATCATGGCTGTGGTGGCTGCAATAATCCCCAATTCTGCACGACCATTTAACCACAGCCAAATTGCAGTACCTAAAACGCCTACATACAACACCACGCTCAGTAAATTGATGCTGATTTCATATTGAGCGCCCAAACGCATTTGTTTATAAACCGTCACCATAAATTCTTGCATAGATGCTTTGGCGTATTGGCTTTCACGGCCTGCATGCGCAAACAATTTTACGGTTTGGATATTGGTATAAGCATCGGTCACACGTCCTGTCATCACTGCACGTGCATCGGCTTGTTCATTAGATACTTTGCTCAAACGCGGAATAAAATAAGCTGCTGCAAGAATAAATAAAGCCAACCATAGCAATAACGGCAAAATGAGCATTGGAGAAATTGCGCCCAATACCAGACTAATCGTAATAAAGTAAATGAATACATAGGCAAGCATATCGCCCAAAATGACCCAAAACTCACGTACTGCTAAGGCGGTTTGCATGACTTTGGCAGAGAGTCTTCCTGCAAAATCATTATGGAAAAAATCCAGACTTTGTTGCAACATTAAATTGTGGAAACGCCAACGCAAACGCATTGGAAAACCACTGTATAACATTTGATGCTTCACAATTGACTGCGCACTGGCAAAAAAGATATTGGCCAATAAAATACAAAACAGCAAAGTAAGGTTCTGCTGATGTTGCGCAAGGAAAGTATCTGGCTGACTTTGACTAAGCCATGTGACTAAATCGCCAATTTTTGCATATAGCAAAGCTTCAAAGCTGGCAGCGCCTGCAGTACATAAAACCAATAACAATAAATATGGACGTACACCTGAAGCTGCTTGCCAAACAAAGGCAAAAAACGTGGTTGGCAAGGGTTCGGTCAAACCTTTATTTGGATAAGGATCTATAAGTTTCTCGAACCACTTGAGCATACGATGTTACCTTGATGACTAAACCTAAATTTAAAGATAGATAAATTTAAGACAGTAAAAACAAAAACTTAGGATAAAGTTAAGAGCATTCCTGTGAATATTTCGTAACTTATAGTGATACAGCTTGTAGGTCTAGTTTAAGCCATAACACAGCAAATGTTGAAAATAGAAATATAGATGATTAATTTGCATACAAAATCACGTTATAGATTCACTTTTATACATAAAGCTGCAACACATCAAAAATTATCCATCCACAAAAAGCGTATTGGTTCACATTTTTAATGATATTTCATCGAACCAATAGCATATAAACATTTAATTTTAATGAAAAAATTAATTTAAATTCAACATTGATTGCTATAATCACGCCCATTTTTAGCACAACCGTGCTGTAAATTGGTTTTAAGTTGATATTTTTATGATGCGTAATTTTTTAGGTGCAATTGCACTATATTTGGGATTTATTTTTCCTGCTCAAGCCATGCCATTTGATCCATTGATTGGTACATGGAAAGTCATTGATGATCATAAAGGGCATTATGTTGCAGAAATTGTGATTCGTAAGAACTCTAAAACTTCGGAATATAGTGCTGTAATTACTCGAAATTTGTTATCGGTAGGCACAATTCAATTAGAGGTATGCAGTAAATGCCAAGGCAACTTAAAGAATCAGCCCATAAAAGGCATGCAGGCATTAGAAGGCTTAGTGGCAAATTCAAATCCGAAACAATTTTCGCAAGGACAATGGATTAATCCGAAAGATGGTTATGTCTATAAAATTGATGCTCAATTAAATGCGGCGAATAATCAAATGAAAGTATATGGCAAAGCCAAGAGCGCGAATGCGATTAGCACGATGACTTGGAAAAAAATTTAACAGATTGTACGGCGTATTTTTGAAGCTACTTGATTGAAAGATTGAGTAGCTTTTTATCTTTTTGTGAATGATAAGATAAATTGAGACACCGAACACTTAAAATAAACCCATATATATCAATTGCTTAATATATTCATGTTATTCACCAATTAAAATGTCTATGCGATAAACCATTTAAAATGTCCTGTTTTTAACTGCAAGAGTCAAGAACAGGATTTAAATTTCTTTGTTCAATAACAACTTTCTGAGCTTTACGACTCGGCATACTTTTCTTGGCACGGGAACTTTTATTTTGTTTTTCCAACTCTTCATGTTGTTGCTGGATATGGGCCAGAACCGCACCTAATCTTTTATTCTCAACTACTTCATTCTGCTGCAGTCTAGCCAGTTTATTGAAAATACTGTAGTTGATCTTCCGTCCTTCGTGCATGATGGCCACAGTACCATCTGGATACTCTAAAAATGTTATGTATTGCCCAACAAGTTTGTGGTTCAGTGGTGTTGGCTCAAGCATATAAATACACTTGTCATAGCTCAGGGTCAGATTCTTGGTGACCTTACGCGGTTCCTGCCAGGTAAAAATATCATCCAGTTCAAGATCAGATTCGCTTAATGGCCGATGCAAGTTCTTCGAGTTTCTCGCACACTTGGCAAACTTCTGATTGAACTGCTCAATGAAGCAGGGCAGCCAAGCATTGGCCTCGGTAATTGAGCAGATGCCTTCCAAACGCATTTCCTTGATCAGGCGATCCTGCAGAGTTCTGTTGGCGCGTTCCACACGTCCTTTGGCCTGTGGTGAGTTGGCAAAGATAATATCGATGTTTAATTCGTTGAGAATCCTGCCAAATTGCGTGATCTGGCTGTCTTGCTTGGATTTCTGATTGACTCGAAATACTGAGTGTTTATCGCTATAAAAGGCCAAAGGCTTGCCGTATTGCTCAATGTAGGCTCGGGTTGAAAGCATATAATCAAAGGTCGTTTCGGCCTCACAAAAGCGCAGATGCAACAGCTTTCCAGTGGCATCATCAATATAAACCAACAAGCAGCATTTAGCGTCACGTCCTTCAAACCAATCGTGATATAAGCCATCAATCTGGATTAGCTCACCAAAGCAATCGCGGTTATATCGAGGTTGATATGGACGTTTCTGGCGCTTGGATCGCGGAATCCAGAGACCATTTGCAGTCATCCAGCGCCGAAGCGTTTCTACAGGGATATTCAGGTCAAACATGCTGTTGAGCTTCTCATGCGCCAAGGTGGGACCAAAGCCCAGCAGATGTTCAGAAATAATGGAAAGGCACTTTGATTTTAACAAGTCATCATGACGACGATGACCCGGTTGACCACGACTGGCATGTGCCAGACCTGAAACACCGTCTTGATTGAGCTTGTGCAATAATCGAGTAATTTGGCGTGTTGAAAGATTCAGAATTTCTGCAGCACGGACTTGTGTAATACGTTGATCTCGAACATCTTGCAGGACTGCAAGACGTTGTATTTCCTTGTCAGACATAGTGATCAGCATCTCAAGTTTATATCCAGTCCATCATGTTGATGCGCATCATAGACCAGACATTTTTATTTTGGAGTTACAAGACTGATTGCGTATAATGTACATTATGTTAAATAAATAACACCTGTCATTTTGTTCATTATTTCTGATGTGGCTTTGATGGCTTAAGTCGTAAAATTGAAATTAGATGTTTTTGTATAGATCCAAGTATTAAGTCATCATTACGGTTTTACGTACCACACCATTGGCACGTGAAAAAGTTGAAAGCTTATATTTGTATGTCTTACGTCAAAAAGCCAAACAAAAATCGTAGCTATCAAAACTCAGCATAATATTTTATACCAAACAGAAAACTAAACTTATTGAATAGCCAATGATTTTGTAGATACCTTTCAATTAGTGGTAGACTGCCACCACTCTCCTGGCAAAATTTAGTCTATATCCCTATGGTTTATTTAAAAACTTATTTTCTATCTTTACTAGACTGTATGATCAAAATCATACTGGCACTCAACACTGTAAATTTGAGAATGAATCTGTACGTACAGACTCATTCCCTATCTATAAAGATATTAGAAATAGCTACATAGAGTTTATTTCTAGTTTATTCAAATTAGTCGTTCAAATTAGGCTTTACTATGGATGAACAATAATTTTTACAGCCGATTCATTATTATGAATCAACGTTTCAAAGCCTTTAGAAACAAGATCATCTAATGCAATACGTTGGGTAATAAAAGGTTCTAGATTAATCTTACCTTGCTCGACTAAACGGATAGTTTCCTGATGATCATTTACATAAGCAATCGTGCCACGAATATCTAGCTCTTTCATCACCACACTATGTACATTAATTGTGGCAGGATGGCTCCAAATAGAAACGATAACGACTACACCAGTTGGTTTCATTGCTGCAACGAGTGTATCCATGACTTTATTGACACTACTACATTCAAAAGCGACATCTACACCGCGGTCTTCTGTAATTTTCATTACCTCAGCAACTACATCAACCTTAGATGGGTCTAGTACATAATCGGCAACACCCGCTTCTATCGCTTTTTCTTTACGTTTTGCACTCAGTTCAGTAATGATGACCGTGAGACCTTTAGCCTTTAAAATAGCAGATAAAAGTAAGCCTATTGGGCCTGCTCCACCAACCAGTGCGATATCGCCAGCTTTTGCGCCACTTCTGACATAGGCATGATGACCGACAGATAAAGGTTCTATCAATGCTGCTTGGTCTAAAGGAATATCATTTGAAATAGGATGAACCCAACGCCGCTGAACTGCAATTTTTTCAGAAAGACCACCACCGCGTCCGCCTAAACCAATAAAGTTCATATTTTTTGATAAATGATACTTATCATTTGGGCCAGTCGGGACATCATCCGCAATAATATAGGGTTCAACTACGACATGTTGTCCAATTTGGATATCGTCTACACCCTCACCAACTGCATAAACTACGCCTGAAAATTCATGTCCCATTGTTACAGGTGCAGATTCTCCCGAAATTGGATGTGGATGACCACAAGGTGGAATAAAAATAGGGCCTTCCATGAATTCATGTAAATCTGTACCGCAAATACCGCACCATGCAACTTGAATTCCAACTGTGCCTGGAAGTACTTTCGGTTCAGGGATATCTTCAATTCGAATATCCCCTCGATCATAAAAACGAGCTGCTTTCATTGTGTATTCCTTATGTTGATATTAACGGTAAACCATTCCACCATCTGTCAAAATAGACTGACCTGTAATATAGTTTGCATCCTCGCTGGCTAAAAATGCAACTAATGCAGCCACGTCATCTGGGGTTTCAGCACGTCCTAAAGCAATACCATCTACATATTTTTTATACGTTTGACCAATTGGTGCACCTGTAATTTCAGAGAACCGCTGATCTATTTCGACCCACATGTCTGTACCAACAACACCCGGACAATAACTATTTACAGTAATTTCAACACTGGCATATTCTTTAGCCGCAGCTTGCGTCAATGCACGAACTGCAAATTTAGTTGCCGAATAAACACCGAGTAAAGCAAAGCCTTCATGACCTGCTATTGAGCATGCATTAATAATTTTTCCAGCCTGTTGGCGTTGTTTAAATTTATTTGCTGCGGCTTGAATCCCCCAAAGTACACCACCGACATTGATGTTCATAATTTGGTTAAATTCACTCGGCGTTACTTCTGCCAAAGCTTTGACTTGTGCAATACCTGCGTTATTAATCATGATATCAAAACCATTAAGTGTCGATTCTGCATGATTAATAGCGTCAATGATTTGTATTGGATCTGAAATATCCGCAATAAATGTGGTGGCTTTTACGCCAAAGGCTTCAACCTCTTGTTGAACAATATTTAACTTTTCTTGGTGAAGATCGACCAATCCAATATGAATACCTTCTTGTGCTAAACGTAAGGCAATACCGCGTCCAATACCTTGTGCCGCACCCGTAATTAATGCAACTTTATTGTTTAAACCTCTAGGCATGTTGCGACTCCTTAAATATGGATTGCACGTTGCATCGCCGACAAGACCGACTCATGCATCGCCTCAGACAAAGTAGGATGAGGGAAAATGACCTGCGCTAAGCTTTCATCTGTAGCTTCTAGGTATTTCGCGATGGCAAACCCTTGAATGTGTTCGGTGACTTCATGTCCAACCATGTGAGCACCCAACAATTCACCTGTTTCCTGACTAAAAATGGTTTTAACAAATCCTGCGCTATCGCCCAAAGCCAATGCTTTACCATTCGCTTGTAAAGGAAACTTACCCACATTGATATTCAAGCCCGCAGCTTTCGCTTTCTGTTCTGTCAAACCAATACTGGCCACTTGCGGATGGGTAAAGATACAGCCCGGAATTTGTGTACGATCTAAAGCATGTACATGACTTAGGCCTGCAATTTTCTCCACACAAAGAATGGCTTCGTGACTGGCTTTGTGTGCCAAACACGGCGCGCCTGCAACATCGCCAATTGCATAAACGCCCACAACATTGGTTTTACACCATGAATCGACTTTGATAAAACCATTCTCAAGTTCAATGCCCAAAGCTTCTAGGCCAAGATTTTCAGCATTCGGTTTCACGCCAATTGCTGAAAGTACCTTTTCAACGCTAATGATTTGCACACCTGTGGCAGTTTCAATATGACAATGTACTTGAGCCTGATCAGTTTCTATTTTTTTTACGGTCGCTTCGGTTAAAACCCGTATACCCTGCTGTTCAAATTGCTTTTGCACATACTTGGCAACTTCAATGTCTTCGCTAGGGAGAATCTGCTTGGCAATATCAACCAAGGTGACTTGGCAGCCTAAGTCTTGGTATAGGCTTGCAAACTCACTGCCTATAGCACCCGAACCAATGACCAGTAAAGATTTTGGTAATTGTTCTGGAACTAAAGCCTCTTTATAACTCCAGACCTGATGGCCATCTACAGGAATATGAGGCAAATTGGCCGCACGTGCACCTGTTGCGACAATAATATGCGGTGCAGAAATCTGCTGTTTTTGACCATTCGCATCTGTCAGCTCTAATTGCTCTTTGGCAATAAACTGGGCTGCCGCGTTAAAAACAGTGATTTGATTTTTTTTCAATAATTGACCGATACCTTGCACGAGTTGCTCAGAAACCTGTCTGCTATGATGGACCAGTTTTTGAATATCAAAATCAATCGCGTTAAGCGTAAAGCCAAACTGCCCTGCATGTTTGAACTGCTGCGCAAGCACAGCCCCGCTCAATAATGCCTTGGTTGGAATGCATCCCCAATTAAGACATACTCCGCCTAAGTGTTGTTTTTCAACGATTGCCGTTTTTAATCCCAGTTGCGCTGCGCGAATCGCAGCGACATATCCTCCAGGACCAGCACCAATAACCACAAGATCAAATTGTGTATCTGACATGACTATTCCTCCTACACCAAAATTAATGCAGGATTTTCGACAAACTGCTTAAATGCCGATAAGAATTGAGCACCCAACGCACCATCAATGACACGATGATCACAAGACAATGTTGCGGTCACCATTTCACGAACAACAATCTCATCATTTTCAACGACAGCACGTTTCTCTGCTGCACCTAAGGCTAGAATTGCACCTTGAGGCGGGTTAATAATGGCATCAAACTGTTGAATACCAAGCATGCCTAAATTGGAAATACTGAAACTGCCCCCTTGAAACTCATCAGGTGCCAATTTTCCAGTTTTGGCACGTGTCGCCAGATCACGCATATCATTGGAAATTTGCGCCAAAGATTTACGGTTCGCTGCTTTAATAATTGGCGTGATCAGTCCATTTTCGATGGCTACAGCAACCGAAATATCAGCCTGTTCAAACTGTAAAATCTGCTGATTCTCTTCATCAAACTGAACATTAACTTGTGGAACTTTAATCAGTGCAGCAGCAGCAGCTTTAATCAGCATATCGTTAATGGACAGTTTGACTTGCGGTACAGTACTGTTAATTTGCTGACGCAAAACCTGAACCGACTCAACATTTAAGTCTATCGTTAAGCGAAAATGTGGTGCATTGCGTTTTGCCGCTTGTAGCCGTGCAGCGATTGCTTTACGCATACCATTCATAGCTACGGTGGTGAATTTTGCAGACTCTGTTGGATGCGCATACTCAGTATGTTGAGCTTGTACAGGATTTTCCCGTTGATATACAGCTTCAACATCTTCCTTACAGACTCGTCCACGTGAACCTGATGCGCGACAATCATGCAAATTAATGCCCCATTGTTTTGCCAAACGGCGGGCAACAGGTGTCGCTAGAACATAACTGTCATCTGCTTTAGATTTCGCGGCTTTCGTGCTGGCTTGATGACGTACATCTGGCCAAGAACCACCAGCAGCTTGAACTGCGGCCTGAATATCTTGAACACTGATACGGCCTTCACGTCCAGAACCCGTAATCTGAGCCAAGTTTACATTATGCTTTTCAGCCAATTTCAAGGCATGTGGCGTTGCAAAAATATCATCGCTTTGTTGGTAGCCTTGTAACGCAGCAGGAATAGAATATCCGCCCTGAGTCACCGCTTTTGATCCATTACCAACACTGTTCTGTTTAGGAGCAGCTTGTACTTTGGTTTCAACTTGAGCCACATCGACTTTTTCAGGAACCGCTGCTACCGCTTTATTTTCAGTTACAGCAGGTGTTCCCCCTAAAGACTGTGCAAATGCTTCAACTTCTGCATCGGAAACTTGAGCGTCTGCACAAATTGCAATGATTCCACCTACGACAAGGGTATCACCATCTTTAGCAATAATTTTTCGTAGCAAGCCATCGAAAGGCGCTTCTAGAACATTGACGATTTTTGTGGTTTCAATTTCACAAATTTCCTGTCCTTTACTAAATTGCGTACCTTCCTGAATCAGCCATTGGGCAATCGTGCCCTCTTCCATGGACAAACCCCATTTTGGGATTTCTAAGGTTTTAATTTCGCTCATCCTAAGCCTCCAACGTCTTACGTACAGCCTGTTCGATGCGTTCTACACTGGGTAGCCATTCTTTTTCTAATACTGGCGAAAATGGTACGGGTGAGTGTGGTGGAGTGACTAACTCGATTGGTGCTTTAAGATAATGAAAGCCTTTCTGGGCAATAAGCGCAGCCACATCATGTCCGAAACCACAACGTGCTGCTGATTCATCTACAATCACCACACGACCTGTTGAAGCCACTGACTCTAAAATGCCATCTTCATCTAATGGTGAAATGGTTCTAGGGTCAACCACTTCAACCGAAATGCCTTCTTTTGCGAGCTTATCAGCGACTTCATTGGCACGATGCACCATCAAGCTTAAGGCAATAATGGTGATATCTGTGCCTTCACGGGTGTAATTTGCGACACCAAAAGGAATAGTGTAGGACTCATCTGGCACTTCGCCCTTAATGTCATACAATAATTTGTGTTCACAAAAGACCACTGGGTCGTCATCTCGAATGGCTTGAATCAACAACCCTTTCACATCATAGGCACTTGAAGGCACCACCACTTTTAAGCCTGGCACTGAGGCAAACACGTTATATGGCGACTGAGAATGCTGCGCTGCTGCGGAAAAACCTGCACCGATCATGCCTCGTACAACGAGTGGCGCTTTGGCTTTGCCGCCAAACATGTAGCGAAATTTAGCTGCTTGGTTATACAGCATGTCATAACACACGCCGTAAAAATCCATAAACATTAAATCTGCCACAGGTCTTAAACCCGTTGCAGCAGCACCTGCCGCCATACCAATAATCGCTGATTCTGTAATTGGCGTATCAATGACTCGTTCAGAACCAAATTCAGTCCATAAGCCTTTGGTTACACCAAGTACACCGCCAAAACCTTCCAGTTTATTGTCATCGGTATTTTTGCCACCATGCCCACCACGAACATCTTCACCGACCACAATGACACTTGAGTCTCGGCGCATTTCTAATTCAATTGCTTCTTTAATCGCGTTTCGATAACTTTTATTTGGCATTTTTCTACTATTCCTTTAGTAAGAGACGTAAACATCAGTAAGTAACTGAGAGACTTCTGGGTACTTAGCTGCGCGTGCTTTTGCAACGGCATCGTCTACATTGGCTTTAGACTGAGCGTCAATCGCATTGAGCTTGGCTTCGTCAATTTTGTCTTTGACTTTTTCGCGGAATATTTTCAATGGATCTTTATGTTCTTTGACATAATCCAGTTCTTCTTTGGAACGAATAAGTCCCGGATCACCTTCAAAATGTCCATAAAAACGGTTGGTTACTGTTTCAATCACACTCGGGCCTTCACCACGGCGGGCACGTTCAATGGCTTTTTGTGCAACTTCATACACAGCAAAAAAGTCTGTTCCATCTACTTTTTCAGCGGGTAAGCCAAAACCTGCTGCTCGGCCTGCAATGTCTTTACTGCCTACGGCATAATCATGTGCAGTACCTTCACCAAAACCGTTATTTTCAAAAACAAAAATGACAGGAAGCTTTAACACCACAGCCATATTCATTGCTTCAAAAGTTAAGCCCTGATTTGACCCGCCATCACCGGTAAATGACAGACCAATACCACCATTCTTGAGTGTTTTAGCACTTAAAGCTGCCCCAATAGCCAAAGGTGGACCACCACCTACAATACCGTTTGCACCGAGCATGCCTTTATCTAAATCCGCAATGTGCATTGAGCCGCCTTTACCACGACACAAACCATCATCTTTACCAAAAATTTCTAGCATCATGGCGTGAATGTCACAGCCCTTAGCAATACAATGTCCATGTCCACGGTGTGTTGATGTAATGAAGTCCTTATCTGTTAAATTTTCGCAAATCCCTACTGCAACAGCTTCCTCACCGCTATAGAGATGGATGAAACCAGGGATATCACCTGTATTGTTTTCATCGTGAAGTCGATCCTCAAATTCACGAATGTCGCGCATTCTTTTGTATGCTGCTAGCAATTGCTCTTCCGTTAATTGCATATATTTGTTCCTTATTCACTACGCTTAAAAGAAAATCCAAAATTGAATAATTGGATTTTTAAATCGTATATTTATATAAGAATATTTTTACTTAATTTCATATTAGACTAAAAAAATATAATGCATAAAAAGATGAGATAAATATTAAAAACAGAAGGTTATGAAATTAAAAATTTTTGTAAAATTTTACAACAGCTCAATCACATACAAAAACAAACCTTTAACCAACCTTTGTTTTATATGATAAGTTTTTTGCCCTGTTTTAATATTATTAATGCATTTAAAGCAGTTTATTTAATATCAGGGTATATGTTAATTATTTTAAACGACGGAGTGTTTGAAATGGATTTAAATAACACAGTATTAACTGGAAAGAAGCTACGTGGCGCTGAGAAAATGGCGCGTATTCCGATTAAAGTTGTTCCAACGGAAACGACACCGAAAAAGCCAGAATGGATTCGGACTAAAATTAGTCAACCCGAGGAAGTTCAAATCATTAAGGATTTATTACGACAACAGAAACTACATACGGTTTGTGAAGAAGCGGCCTGCCCCAATTTGCCGCAATGCTTTAGCGGAGGGACTGCAACGTTTATGATCATGGGAGATATTTGTACTCGCCGCTGTCCATTCTGTGATGTCGCACATGGTCGTCCTAATATCCTAGATCCTAATGAGCCAAAGCATCTGGCTGAAACAGTCAAGAATCTAAACTTAAAGTATGTCGTGATTACTTCTGTTGATCGAGACGACTTAAAAGATGGTGGTGCACAGCATTTTGCAGATTGCATTCGAGAAATTCGTCAAACCAGTCCAGAGACTCTGATAGAAATTTTGGTTCCTGATTTTCGTGGTCGTGCAGATATTGCCCTGAAGATTCTGAGCCAAAACCCACCCGATGTTTTTAATCATAATATTGAAACCGTTCCACGTCTGTATAAAGCCATGCGACCAGGCGCTAACTATAAGCACTCATTGGATTTACTCAAAAAATTTAAACACTACTGTCCCGACATTCCAACCAAATGCGGTTTGATGGTCGGTTTAGGAGAAGTTGAGGCTGAGGTTATTGCGTTATTAAATGATTTGAAAGATTATCAAATTGATTATGTCACAATCGGCCAATACTTACAGCCATCCAAGTCTCACGCGCCAATTCATCGCTTTGTTACATTACAAGAGTTTAAGCATTATCAAACTCATGGAGAACGCTTGGCGTTTAAAAATATTTGGAGTGCACCATTGGTACGATCAAGTTATTTTGCTGACCGCCAGTATTATGGTGAGGTTGTACCTGCCCCATATATACGTGAATGACTTTTCATTATTTACATGCTTCATTGATAAATATGACAGTTACGTTTATTAACATTTCAGATGGAAATAGTCATTTTCAGCTCATAAGAACACTTTTAAAGTAGCTCAAGGACTGGTAAAGCCAAAAGATCTAACTTAACCAAGCAAAGAAAAAAGCATTTAAAATCGAAGCAAGAAGAAATGACGTAAATGACTATAAATTTTGAAGCTCATTTCTAAAGTTTGAAAATATTACAGTCTCATCATAAAGGAATATGATATGAACCTGTTCAATACACCACCTGCAAAAAAGCTGCAAACGACGCATTTAATTAATCAAACTACTGTGCATGCTGCCCCTGTTTTAGCATTGCCTCAAGAAGATAAAACGTCTTTATTCCGCCGTTCTATTCAGCATAATTATGCAGATTTACTCAAAATAGCAAATGATTCAGATATGGCGATTGGTCTTACAGATCATCACGGGACTCTCTTGTGGACATGGAGTAGTTCAGCGATGCTTTCTTCTGCTGAACAAGTTCATTTTATTGAGGGCGGACATTGGTCTACACAGGCAGTTGGAACCAATGCGATTGGTATGGCGTTAAACAGCCAAATATCAAGTTGCGTCTATTCTCATGAAAACCAAATGGACAGTGTTAGAGATTGGGTTTGTTATGCCGCACCGATTTGGGACCCAACATCGGGACAATTTCACGGCATTATTAACCTTTCTACAAAATATAAAAAACATACGCCTTTAGGGTTGCTCGCAGTTGAACGCTGTGCAGATTTAATACAGCGTGCCATAAAATTTGAGCAGCAAAATTTTTTGTACATTAAAGCGCTAGGTTCACCTTGGGTTCAATTTAATGGGCAAACTTTAAACTTGAGTCACCGTCAAATTGAAATACTTTGCATTTTAGCTTTGAATCCCCATGGAATTGGCTTAGAAGAGTTACACTATGCCCTTTATGGTGAGCGTAGTGTCAGCCTAAAAACCCTAAAGGCTGAGCTTTCACAACTTCGTAGCCTATTACCTCATTCAATTGAAGCTCGCATTTATAGGCTTAGCTGTGAAGTCCAATGTGATTTTTTACGTGCTGAACAATCATTAAATGCAAATCTTATTTCCAGTACATTCTCACTATATAAAGGTAGCTTTCTCTCTAAATCAGAAAGCCCTTTACTCAGCACTTGGAGACATTGTTTTGATGCCCGTTTGAGCCAGTTGATCTATCAAATAAAGGATATCGATCAGTTATTAAGAATTATTGGGCAGACACATGACCGAATTGATGCTGTACAGCGTTTATTAGAGTTATTACCACAGGACAGTATCCACCGTAATTATTTTTCAAATCTGATTTAGATTTGATCTGTTGCTTCAATTCTAAAGTTTTATTGTGAAACAGATTGAAAAGGAAGCTTGATTTTCATACTCCTTTAATGAGAATGTACGATCAAGTCTGAACTAATACAGAATATCGCTTATAAAGCTTATAAATAAGCTTTTAGTTGTTCAAACAAGTGAGACCACCTCTTTTTGAGTAAACTTTTCTTTATCAATTTTCAGCACGTAGCGGGTATTACGCCCACCACCTTCCAGTTTATACAGCACATCGTTTTCCAAAAGCTCGGTTAGGTGACGTGTTGCTGTAGCCTTACTTACTCCAGTGAGCTTTTGATACTGTGAAGCATTAATTCCGAGAGGGAAATCATTCTCTTCGCCATTGAGTAAACGATTTAAAACTTTATTCTGGGCTTCATTGAATTCGATATGAGAATAAGTGCTCCAAAATTTCGCTTTAGTGATCGTTCGATCAAGTCGTAGTAAAGACCTATCGATACTTTTTTCTAAGGTGTTTAAAAACCAGACCAACCACTCATTGATTGTATAAGTATCATTCTGGCATTTCTCAAGGACCTCATAATAACTACTACGATTTTCATGAATGGCCACGGACATAGCATATAAACGGATACTTTGGTGATCCATTTGAGCTAATGCTAAATCTGTAATAACACGCGTAATACGACCATTACCATCTTCAAATGGATGTAATGTCACAAACCAAAAATGAGCAAGTGCAGCTCGCAATAACGGATCAAGCATTACATCTTCTCTAGAACTATTGAACCATTCTATAAATTCATTCATTAGTCCCTGTAAATGCTCTCCACCCTCAGGTGCTTCAAAGTAAACCTTGGTAGTAGTACCATAAAGAGAACCACCAACAACCTGCATTGGTGCCTCGTTATCACGAATTTCTCCTACTTTGATTTTTTGCGCAGCATAATCAAAGCGTTCTATAGTTTGAAAAAGCCAGTTATGCCATTGTAATAAGCGCTCCATTGTTAATGGCGCATTATGATTGCTCACTGCATCCATCATGATATTGGCTAAACCTTCATTTTTATCTTGAATGGGTGCAGGATTTTCTTCTGTTACCCCTAAACGCCGAGCTAATGAGGATTTGAGTGAACGAACATTCAACTTCTCATCTTCAATGAGTGAGGATGCGACTAGATTTGTGAGCAGTGTATCTAATGGTAATGCCTCAGCTTCTGGTGATACTTTGCTCTCTCCGACTAATTGACCTATCTTCTTATGAATTAAACGTAATTTTACTGTGACAAGTGCTTCATCCCATTTAAATTTAGTCCAGTTTGCTTTTTGCCATACCCATTTTTTCATAAGCATTCCCCCCTACTGCATGAGTCTATTGTAACACCTATTCGGCTCATTTAGTGAGGAGCTATTAATTCAGTTATTCAGCTCATTTATGACTATTGACCTAATAAAACCTAGATTGTGAGCCGAATAATTGGCTTAAACAGCTCATATAATGAGCCAAATATACAGGTTATTCGGCTCATTTACTTCTTTTAGCCATTAGGTTGGTTATGTCAGCATTAACAGCGATTAAATATAATCCACACATTGAAGCTTTATATCAACGATTATTAAGCCAGGTTAAAAATAAAATGTGTGCTTTAGGTGCTGCAATGCGCAAGCTTATACATCTGTGTTATGGCGTTTTAAAACATCAGACTGCCTATCAAAGAGATTATTTATTGGTCGAATAATATCAAAACCTGATTGACTACCAAGACGCTATCTCATCTCAGAATATTGAGTCTCCGACAAACCTGGTACGGTTCACTCGGCATCCAGCCAGGGGATGATGAAAAAAGTACCTCAAGGAAACTGGTACTGGCTTTACAACAGGATCATCTCATCAATCTGGCCTATGTCTATAAATATTCGATTCACCATTACTGCTTAAAAGAATGGTTGGCGCTAACCGATCTACAACTGGCCAAGAATATCCAGCTGATGACCTCTCCACCGCCTTCCATGGTAAAAGGAATCGCAGAACAGGTATTTGATGGTTTTTGCGTGGGAGAACCCTGGAATATTCAGGCCAAACTTGAAGGCTATAGTTTTATCGTTGCGGCGAGCCAGAATGTCATTCCAAAAGTTGCCGATAAAGTCTTAGCCATGACCCAGGAATGGGCAGAACAGCATCCATTTACCGTAGAGGCAGTGGTCAAGGCAGTACAAAAAGCGCAGGATGATTTAAAGCAGTGCAGTGATTTATCAGAAGTATGGGACATGCTGGTAGACTATCAGATTATTCAGTTTGAATGTTCCGCCCAGCGGCATGTCTATGACTTTTATAAGATTAAGAATATCATCCGGAATTTTGTTGGGGAAAGTGCCGAACCGAAAGTCGATGATTTTATCTGGCTCCTGCAGCAGATGGATAAATGGGAAAATATTGAAATGACCGCAGCCAAAAAAAACAGATTGCGCAATCCTGTATTTATCAGCAAGAAGTGACCGTTGTTTAAAATATTATCTATTCTCATAAAAAAAGACCCAGAAAAATTTTGGGTCTTTTAGATTTAACGTTTTATTTAGCTGAATGCCTGTTGTAAACCCAGTACGGTTCAGTTAGCATTAACACTTAGGTTGTCAGTGAATTGATGTTGTGTAATAGCCCCCAATTAAAACGGACACTTCTCAATTAAGACCTAGTCAATTGTGGTTGAACTGTGTAATCGCTTGAGATGGAGAATGACGTTCATCCTGCTTTTCAGCAGTTATAGTGATGATTGGCAGTTGAAATATTTCTAAATGTACTCCTGTTCCAGCAGCAGAGCTATGTTGTACATTCAAACCATAAATTAAATTGATCGACAATCGCATCTGCAGTAATAACAGAAATAGAGGCAGGCGCTTTTTGTAAACAATCTGTACGCAAACCCTCAGTCTTTACTGTAAAACTAAAATACGGCGTGGTTTCATTGGCTGTGATGACAATCGTATCGAGTTGTTGAACGCCATTTTCTGCATAAACCAAAGGTGCCCAACACAGCGGTGACAGAATGATGGTTTTTAAAGACGCAGTTAATACATTCTGTTTGAATTTACGATTGTACATACGAAACCTTGCATTAAAATAAGAGGTGATGCTTGAGGCATTTAGCTGTGCAGATTATGACAATTCGCGTTGAATTAATCGAGTAAAAGTCTGGGTAAATTGCTGTCCTTGCTCTGCAAAAAACCAATTTACATGCCCAACAATCCAATCATAATAAGCAGCATCGGCATGTTTCAGGTTTTGGGTAATTCCGACAAAATATTCAAGCTCTGAAAATGCGAAATCCAAATGCACAATTTTTAGCAATTCGGGCAAAATGCTAAAGTCTTGTTGTGGATGTATCTCTGCAAAATACGCCTGTAAAAACGCGCTTAAACCCGCTTCGTCAATATTGATTTGTAATGTATGTTCTAAAGCTAACCAATCTATAAAGTTACGCTCAATCGTGACCGCAAGGTCATAAAGCGCTGAATTTCGATCTGATAAACCAAAATCAATTACCGCTGTAATATTGGCATCGGCACTTTGCGCAGACCAAAACAGATTGGAAGCATGCAAATCATTATGCGTCCAAATTTTAGTGGTCTGCTGCAATATATGCTTAATTTTATGATGCGTCTGAGATACACGCTCTAAAAAAACGGCGTCTAAGTTTTTATCGGCAAAATAACGGCTCAATTCAGGGCTATTTTGAATACGTTGCTGAATAGCCGTTACAATATTTTCACTTTCTAAAAGCTGCTGATTTGATACTAAATAACGCGCCGATCTGCCATGTAACTCAGGAAAATCCTGCATGGCGACATGCAATTTGGCAAGCAAACTTCCCACTTTTGCAGCATGTTCTGTATAGAAAAACGGCGTCCAAGATTGCTGATCGACATATAAGTCAAAACCTGCTGCTTTTTCGTAGACTTCATAAGTCCAGTCGCCCATTTCTAAAGCGGTCAGTCCGCAATTCGAGGCAATTAATGTCGCAACAGGAATGTTTTTACTGGCTAAATGTCGCAAAAAAGCATGCTCTTGCAAAATATCTTGCGCATTACGAAATGAACGATGACTGCGTTTAATGAAATACGAGCGACTTCCTATTTTATCTGTACTGACTGCATCCTGCGTGACTTCAATCACTGCGGCAGATGAAAATGGGCGCGGACTGCACCACAAAATTTGAATATTCCCTTGCAAACATGGGTAATACGGTTGCAGGTTGTGTAATTCTGAGACAGTCAGATGTGCCCAATCTTTATGTTCCCAGTCATTCCCCATGCCATGACCTAAATCATGTGTGATTGTGGTCATTTTAGATATTCCTTAACTTGATCAGTATTGTGTAATCGTATATTCCCCATCATCCATCTCAAACAACCATTTTTTAGATGAATATTATCTATTTAATTAACTGTTTTGGCTTGTCGTAAACGTAAATTGACTTCATCTACAATCTGATCTAAACCCGTGTCATAAGCGGCTTCACTCACAAAAGACACCATATTTTGCGTAACTTGCGGTAAATTGTAATCTGCATACCATGACAATGAATTCACTTCTATTTCACGTTCACCCTGCAAAATCACGAATCTTTTTTGCATCCAAGCCTGCAAATTTTCACCCGTATAGGCATCATAAAAAATAATATCGGTCAGATAAAAATCTTTCATCATGTAGGAGTAAGCCACGCTATTTTCTTCTGGCTCATAATTAAAAAAAGGTGTGGTGGTCAGATGAAACTCAACCAGAAAATGACGTTTTAAACGATGATTTTGATATTCCGCTTTGACTTTAATCGGGCAACTGATTTGCGCAAAATCAATTTCATGTTCAGTATTTTGCTTAAAATATTCAGCCAAAGACCAGACCTGATGTTTAATGAAATCCTGCATTAAAAACTCAGGTTCAAGTTGTGAATTGATTAATCCCAACAGTAAAGATTCAACTTCTTCTTTCGTTAAATAAATGTCTTCAACAATATGCATGCCAATCTCTAAATATGCTGCTGCGATAGAAAAATCCTAACGGAAAGGCTTGTGTTTGTATAGCTATGCAATCGTAGAGTGTGATCTATATCTAGCAATCAATTATCCACGTAGATTGAATCTTAATCATGTTTTCAGCTATGCTATCAACACATCAAATTTCACTTCAAACACGCCTCGTTGCGTAGGAGTAATCTCATGTCTAAGAAGTTACCTATTTACTTCTCTGACGCTGCTTGGGCGTCATTACAAAAAATCATGGGCAGCGATGGTAAACCCAGCCCTAGCCTGAATGCCCTGCTTGAACAAATTGAATTGCTGAATCAGCATGATTTTCAAGCGCTTGCTAAAAGAAAAACGCTGCATCTTCCCGTAACAATAGAATCCATTCCTGCAGGTTTTCCTTCGCCTGCTCAAGACTATATTGATAAAAATATTGATCTGAATGAATATCTCATTTCCAATGAAAATGCGACCTTTTTAAATGTGGTACGCACCACCTCTATGGTGAATGCTGGGCTTGAATACGGCGATATTGTACTGGTAGATCGCAGCAAAGAAGCCAAACACCGCAGTATTGTGGTCGCATTAATTGACCAAAAAGACCTGACTATTAAACGCCTGATGATTACAGCCAAAATGTCCAAAAGTGAATTGGCCGAACATTTTGGTGAAGACTATGACCCTGCCACTTTGCCTGAAGCTTGGCTTAAAGCAGAAAGTCCCGACTACGACAGCATTTACCTGAAAGATGGGCAAACTTTTGAAGTGTTTGCCGTGGTCACGTGGAATTTAAAAAACCTGATGGTTTAAACCCACAATAACGCATAAAAAAGTCAAATAAGCAGAATATACATGAAACCTTTAAAGCAAATTTTTGCGCTCATTGACATCAATAATTGTTATGTGAGCTGTGAGCGGCTGTTTCAACCACATTTGAATCATCGTCCTGTAGTAGTGCTCTCCAATAACGATGGTTGCGTGGTATCACGTTCCGAGGAAGCCAAACAACTTGGCATTAAAATGGCTGTGCCCTTTTACCAAGTTCAAGAATTGATTCAACAACACGATGTTGCTGTCTTTTCAAGTAATTATGCGCTCTATGCAGAAATGTCCAGACGTTTTAATAATATTATTCAAGAATTTGTCAGTGCCAAAGATGTTGAAATTTATTCGATTGATGAAACTTTTATTGAGTTGAGTTCATATTCTCAGCGCGATTTAAACGCACTTGCACAGGAAATTAAAACAACCTTGTGGAAATGGCTGGCTCTTCCTGTTTGTGTTGGTATTGGTCAAAGTAAAACTGAAGCCAAACTAGCCAATCATCTTGCTAAGCGAAACCGCTATTTCAACGGCGTATGTAATTTACTGGATATGGATTTATGCAGCAAAGAAGCCTTGTTTCAACACATTGATGCCGCTGAAGTCTGGGGTGTGGGACGCAAAAACGCTAAAAAATTACAATCATTGGGTATCCGTTCTGTATTTGATCTAGCAACAAGCAATCCAGACCAAATGGAGCGCCAATTTTCTATTTTGATGAAAAAAACCATTCTTGAACTCACAGGTACAGCATGTATTGAACTGGAGCACAATACCGTAAGTAAGCAGCAAATCATCAGCTCACGTTCTTTTGGGCAGCGTGTAACAGATATTCATGCGCTTTCAGAAGCTTTGAGCGATTATTTACAATCTGCTGTGCAAAGGCTCAGAGCTGAAAAAAGTTTATGTGGTTGTATGATCATATTTGCGCAATCTAACCGTTTTGATCCGCGCCAAGTTTTTTACAATCAATCGGTCACTATTGCTTTCAATGAGCCAACAGATTCTGCTTTGCTCATGAACAAAGCCATGATGAAGCATGTGACAACGCTATTTCAGGAAGGGATTGCCTTTAAAAAATGTGGTGTGATTTTAACGGGACTTGAACCCAAACAAAGCTATATTCACGACCTGCTTACAGATACTGACGCCATTGAAAAACAGGAACAATTACAGCAAGTGTTGGATACCGTGAAAAATAAATTTGGTGTGCAAAAACTCGCCATTGGAGCATGTAAATTGCAAGATCGAACTTGGGCGATGCAGCGCAGCCATTTAAGCCCGAATTATTTTAGCTGGGAAGGTTTATTGGCGCTTGGTGATTAGCAGTTATTTGATTGGGCTAAAAAAGCTCACAATATGAGACCTAATTTAATGCTTAAAAGTACTACAAAGTAGTATACAATTAAACACTACAAAGTAGTATAAAGGTGTTTGATGTATACCATCTGTGAGACTACTTTTTTTACCAATGAATATCCCTACTATTGGACTGAAGAACAATACAATGACTTTAAAATTTTCATTGCCGAGAACCCTACAGCAGGAGATGTAGAACCTGGTACTGGCGGCGTTCGTAAAATTCGATGGGGTGGAAAGAGTAAAGGTAAACAAGGTGGTGTTCGTGTAATTTATTACAACCGTTTAGCAAATGGCGAAATTTGGTTATTGACCTTATATAGTAAAGACACAATTACCCAACTTGAGAAAAAGACACTTAGACAATTAGCGGAGTTACTGAAATGAGTCGTTTATTAAGTGACAAAGAATTGGAAGCTCGAGAAGCAAAACGAGACTTAAATGTTGAATTATTAGAAGGCGTTAAACAAATGCTTGCTAATAACGCAGCAAGAAAAACTGTGATCAATGAAACAGATGTTGCTTTAGCACGAAGAAAGTCTGAACTCACTCAAGATCAATTTGCTAAAATTTTAGGTATCTCTAAACGTACATTGGAATCTTGGGAGCAAGGTGTTAGAAGACCTTCAGGAGCAGCTCAATCACTGATTAAATTGTTTATTTTAGATCCTCAATTTGTTCGTGACCATCTCGCTTAAATGAAATAGCCCTCAACAACGAGGGTTATTATTTTGCCTTTCCTATAGCAACAGCAAATCTTAGATAGCATTTGAAATGCAACACCATGTTGTTGCCATAATACCTGACTCGGACTTTTAAAGCCGAGTCTTTTTCTTGGACGGTGATTCAAATCAGAACAGCGTTCTACTTCTGCAAGATTAGTCTTTATTCAGCCCAACAAACTTGGCACGTGCTTTATGCAGTTTTTTGTAGCTGTCGATTAAACGTAAATGACGATCTAAACCTTCAAGCTGCATATTGGTTTCGGTTAGACCATAGAAACGTACTGTGCCTTCAACAGAACCCATGACTGCATCCATACGTTCATTGCCAAACATACGGCGGAAATTGACAGCATAATCGGCAATATCCATTTCATCATCTAAAATAACTTCAAGCACGACATTCATACATTGATAGAACAAGCCACGTTCTACGGTATTGGTGTTGTATTGTAAGAATGCTTCGACTAAATCTTTAGCTTCTTCAAACTGTTCTAATGCCAAATAAATCAACAATTTTAATTCGAGGATGGTGAGCTGCCCCCAAACGGTATTGTCATCAAATTCAATGCCAATTAAGGTTTTGATTTCGGTATAGTCATCTAGCTCACATTCTTCCAAACGCTCAACTAAAGCTTCAAGTTGCTCATCATCCAAACGGTGCAGATTTAAAATGTCTTCACGGTACAGCAAAGCTTTATTGGTATTATCCCAAATCAGGTCTTCTACCAAATACACTTCTGAATAATCAGGGACTAAAATTCGGCAAGCAATCGCACCTAAATGTTCATAAATCGCCATATAAGATTCTTTGCCCATTTCTTCTAAAATCGCAAATAAAGCCTCAGCTTCTTCGACATTGCTATATTGACCATTGTTGGTGAAATCCCACTCTACAAATTCATGGTCTGCCTGCGCACTAAAGAAACGCCAAGACACCACACCACTAGAATCAATAAAGTGTTCAACATAGTTATTCGGCTCAGTTACCGCATTCGTGCTAAAGGTCGGCTGTGGTAAATCATTTAAACCTTCAAAACTACGCCCTTGCAATAGTTCAGTTAAGCTGCGCTCTAAAGCGACTTTAAAGTTTGGATGTGCACCAAACGAAGCAAAAACACCGCCTGTACGCGGGTTCATTAAGGTCACACACATGACAGGGAATTGACCGCCTAAAGACGCATCTTTCACCAATACTGGGAAACCTTGTTCTTCTAAAGCCTGAATACCTGCCACAATACTTGGATATTTTGCCAAAACTTCTTGTGGTACATCAGGCAGGCTCATTTCTTCCTGAATAATTTCACGCTTCACTGCACGTTCAAAAATTTCAGATAAACACTGCACTTGAGCTTCTGCAAGCGTGTTACCTGCACTCATCCCGTTACTTAAATATAAGTTTTCAATTAAATTTGATGGGAAATATACCGTTTCACCATCGGATTGACGCACAAATGGCAATGAACAAATACCACGTTCAGTATTGCCTGAGTTGGTGTCATATAAATGTGTGCCCAGCAACTCATCTTCAGGATCATAAATTTCTAAGCAATATTCATCTAAAATTTCTTTAGGCAATTCACCATTTGGGCCAGGCTTAAACCATTTTTCATTTGGATAATGCACAAATTCGGCATTGGCAATCTCTTCACCCCAGAACTGATCGTTATAGAAGAAGTTACAGTTCAAACGTTCAATGAATTCACCCAAAGCAGATGCTAATGCACTTTCTTTGGTTGCGCCTTTACCATTGGTAAAACACATTGGCGATTGCGCATCACGAATATGTAATGACCAGACATTTGGCACGATATTACGCCATGAGGCAATCTCAATTTTCATGCCCAAACCTGCCAAAATACCCGACATATTGGCAATAGTTTCTTCAAGCGGTAAATCTTTACCAGCAATAAAAGTCGCTTGAGATGAAGTCAAGTTCGGCATCAGCAAAGCTTGTGCATCGGCATCAATGCTTTCGACTTGCTCAATCACAAACTCAGGGCCTGTTTGCACGACTTTCTTTACGGTACAACGGTCAATAGAACGTAAAATCCCCTGACGGTCTTTTTCAGAAATATCTGCAGGCAATTCCACCTGAATTTTAAAAATCTGTTTATAACGGTTTTCAGGATCGACAATATTGTTTTGAGATAAGCGGATATTATCGGTTGGAATATCACGTGATTGGCAATAAACCTTCACGAAATACGCAGCACACAATGCAGATGACGCAAGGAAATAATCAAATGGGCCTGGCGCAGAACCATCGCCTTTATAACGGATGGGCTGATCGGCAATGACGGTAAAATCGTCAAATTTAGCTTCAAGACGCAAGTTGTCTAAATAATTGACTTTAATTTCCATGCAGACACCTATTGTATGTGCCTACTCAGACACAAAATTATAAAATATTGATTTATAAGCCGAATCAAGAGGGAGAATAAGACTTAAAAAATGAGGTTTGAAGTCATCGCAACTATTTAACAGCGACTCCAGAATATGCGGCAACATTATAAAGTGATTTGGGTGAATTGATAATGCTATAAATACAGATTTACTGAATTTAAGCAAAGTTGCTAATTAATATATGCAAACATAATATATTTAAATGTATGGTATATTGTCTTTAGGTTCTAATCTGCTTGATGGTGAAACAACATGAAATATACCGAACTCACTGCTGAAATTTCGTCTAATATCAAATCCATTAAAGAACAATCTCCCGATTTACTTAAAAGCTTTAATGCCCTATCACAAGTTGCGATGAAAGACGGCGTAATTGATGCCAAAACCAAAGAGTTTATTGCGCTTGCAATTGGTGTGGCACAACGCTGTGATGGTTGTATCGGTTTTCACGTCAGAACTTTGGTCAAAATGGGCATGACTTTTGAAGAATTGAATGAAATTTTAGGTATTGCTGTTTATATGGGCGGTGGCCCATCACTCATGTATGCCGCAAACGCCGTGGCAGCATTTAAAGAGTTTTCTCCATCTACAGCCGAATAACAGCATCAAATTATTTACCGAGTCGAAACTATGTTAAATATCCATAATGAATGGGATGAACGCTACAGCCAACATGACCATATTTATGGTGAACAAGCCAATGCGTTCATTCAGGACATTACGCAAAAACTGTCTATTCACGGCAAAATTTTGGGCTTGGCCGAAGGTGAAGGTCGTAACTTGTTATATTTGGCCGCTTTGGCACAAGCCAATGGGCAAGCATTTGAAGCAGATTTGTGGGACTACTCGCAAGTTGCTTTAGATAAGGCCCAAGGCTATGCACAGCAACGTGGTTTAAGTCTAAATACACGAAAGCAAGATTTAAGTCAGGTGAATTGGCCAGCGAATCAATATGACAACGTGATTTGCGTATTTGGTCACTTTAACCCTGAAACACAGCAAAAAGTGTTAAATGGCGTGCGCGAAACTTTGGTCAACGGCGGTTTATTTGTTGGTGAGCTGTATTCTACTCGTCAGCTAGAATATAAAACGGGCGGCCCACGTGCAGTAGAAATGCTGTACGATCCTATCGAGTTTTTAAGCCATTTTAAACACGATCATCTGATTCATTTCTTTGTGGGCGATGTAGAACGCTCAGAAGGCAAACTGCATCAGGGCAAATCCCACGTCATTCAATTTGCGATTCGTATTCAGAAATAAAAGACTGAATCTTTTACATCAAAAAGCTTGCTCCAATGCAATTAGAGCAAGCTTTTTTGCGCTTTAGATTTGAATATTCAGTTAGATATTTGCTCGGAAATTTTTAAAATCACTCAAACACATCTTTCATAGATTTTGGCATTCCTTGTACCGACTGTAATTCGCCCTGTTTATTTTTCCAAAGCACAACAGGTGTGGCAAAGAACTCGTATTTATCCATCAGTGCCTGATTCTGTTCTAAGGTTTTTTCTACATGTACAGGCACAGTTTTTTGCTCGATCAGCTTTTTTTGTCCGTATTGACGATGGAACGCATTAAAGGTCTGCTGTGGGTTTTTCGCCATTAATAAAGTCGCGGCCTGCCCTTTGCTTTCAGGTCGGATCACCGCCACAATAATATGTCTTAACTGAACTTTGCCAGATTCTACCCACGGACGTGCCTGCTTCCAAAAGGTATGGCAATACGGACAATTCGGGTCTGAAAACACGTAGACAATTTTTTCAGCACTGGTTTGCCCATCCTGAATCCAAGTAGCGTGTTCCAGACTTTGCCACACATCTTCAAGTACCGACTTTTTCACATAACGGTCTAAAGCATCGACGGTTAAATTATTGCCTTGTGCATCAAACAAAGTGCCTACAATATAGTATTTCTGATCATTGGAAATAAACACTGTCGCAGGACTTTGTTCAATATGCCCTGCCCAACCTGTCATTTGTGCAGGTGCTTGAATTTGTTGCACAAACTTAAAACCTTCTTTTTCAATGTGCTGTTTGAGGTTGTCCTGTGCTTGCAGCATACTCACACTACTGGCAAGACTCATACCTATCGCCAGTTTCAGCATGTTATTTTTGATGTTTGATGTCATATTGATTGTCCTTAATTTTGGCTTCACGGCGGGTTTTCTTTCAAATCGTTAAGAGCGCGTTTATGGATTCGCTTGTATTTTTTTCAGATAATGCTGCAGCATCGGCTTGGTCAATTCACCCATGTGATGATCGACCAATTCTCCTTGTGCATTAAAAAACAAAGTACTTGGCAAACCGAACATATTGAAGTGTTGTCCTAAACGAGCTGCAGGGTCTAATAACACGTGTTCAAACTGAAATCGATGTTTCTGTAAATAGGCTTGAATCTCTGCTGCAAATTCGCCTTGATTGGCAAATACAAAATTGACCTCAGGGAAATCTTGCTGTGCTTGTTGCATAACAGGCATTTCACGATGACAAACTGGACAACAAGTCGCCCAGAGATTAATCACCGTGGGCTGCCCTGAAAATTGAGCTAAATCTTGAGGTTGTTGCGCTAGGTTGTGCAATACTAGATTGGGATAGGCATGCTGCGTCTGCAAAGGTTGGATAAGACTCCAACCTACAACTTGTACTGTAATAAAGAGCGCAACTGCCCATGCCAGAACAACACGTTGAATAGCGCGATTTTTCCAGACAAACCACGCCACACCTGCCATAACTGCGGCAATCAGATGAAAGCCTTTGTCCTGAATTTTTAAAATATCAATCGGGTTGGCAAAGTACAGCTCATAATGCTGCAACACAAAAACTGCCCGCCCAACTAAAGCACCAATCCACAGCGCATTCCATAATGCATCCTGATAACCTGTCCAAGTCTGTGCATTCCATGTATAACGACGCTGAAAAAATTTACCCATTGCAAAGACGACAATCAGTCCTAGCAATAAAAACACCAATGGCCATGGAATCATCAACATGCCTAACTGCAAGACTGCGGATTGAATCATGGCGCAGCCTCTTGCAGTTGATGAATATTTTGAATCAATTGCGCTGCGTTATAAGCACCTGTTAGACGCAATTCACGTTGTTCCCGTTGTGGATCTGCCAAAAATAACAACGTTGGCGGCCCTAAAATCTGCCATTTTTTCAATAAGGCATCTTGTGAAGGATGCTGTTCGGTTAAGTCGAGTTTAATCCGCACCACATGCTTTAAAGCATCTTGCACATCGGTACGAGGAATCACATCACGCTCAATCGGCTGACACGCCACACACCAATCGGCATAGACATCAATCACAATCTTTTGATGAGCATGTGCGGACAAAGCTGCATTCAACTCTTGTTCTGTGCGTACTTTGATCCATGGCTGTAATTGGTCTGCTTGTACCTGCGCATTGACACTGGCAATACTCTGATTGACATGCCAAATTCCACTACTGGCGATTACTGCCGCCAAAGCCAATAACGAAAAACGCTGTGGACGATGTAACACGTGGCGCAAAATTGCAATTAAATATGCAGCGAAGGCAAATAACACCACAGCAAAAGCAACATAGTACCAAGTCACAGAAAATAGCGGACGAGCAAAATACAAAGCCATTGCCAACATGATAAAACCAAAGCTAAATTTTAGCCGTTCCATCCACAAACCTGGCTTTGGCAAATATTTCGCGCCAAACACGCTGGCAATAAGTAAAGGAATTCCCATACCTAAACCGAGCAGGAACAAATATAAACCACCCAATGCTGCTTGATCCAAATGTGAGACGTACAGCAATGCTCCCGCTAAAGGCGCACTCATACATGGCCCGACAATCAGTGCAGAAATCACCCCCATAACGCCCGCACCCAATAAAGTACCGCCTTTTTGATATTGCTGAATACGATCTAAACGCTGTAACACTGCTTGTGGTAATGAGAACTGATACAGTCCAAACAGGTTTAAAGCAAAGAGCACAAACAACATAGCAAAAACTGCAATCACTACGGGATTTTGGAACCAACGCTGTACGCTATAACCAATGTGTGACGCAACAACGCCCATCAAGCCATAGACTAGCGCCATACTGACGATAAAGGTGATCGCAATTGCTGCCGCTTTATAGCCTGTATTGCGCTGCACCAAAATGCCAGAAAGAATTGGAATCAGCGGCAATGAACACGGTAAAAAAGCCAGTAATACCCCAAAACCTAAAAAGATAAACGCATTCAGTAACAACCCTTGCCCAGACAATAAATTCAGGAAAAATTGATCATTGTTCCATTGCTGATTCAGACTCGTACTACTGGCTGTTTCCGTATTGCTTGAATTGGCTGATGCAGCGAATGTATTGTCTGTCAATGCCGTATCTGTATTTTCAATCTCTAAGGAATTTGCTAAATCAACGTTTTCTACTGATTCAGGGGTAAGTTTAGGATCAGCTTGTGTTACAGCAACCGCATTTTCAGCAAGCTGTGCTTTGTTTTCTAGCGTTTGCTGTTCAAGTTTGAGTTCTTTTGTCGTTACAGTATTTGCAGTTGTCGTAACTTGTTTTTGTGTACTAGAACCATTGGCTTGATGCTTATCTGCATCATTTAAGTTAGTGTTTAAAGCAGCCTGATTATTCTGATTGAGTTGCTGAAGTAAATTACCTTTGCCCGCACTTAAATTATGCTGTGGCAATAAACCATCGGCATCGGTTTGAATCATTTTACGCTGTACGGGATAACACAAACCATCTTCAGCGCAGCCTTGCCAAGTAATTTGATATTGCTGATTAGGCTTCACCTGAATCTGTGTTGTCACTTGCCCATAATGCACACGTGTCAGCCCGAAAGTCGGATCATCTTTTTCCTGCCCTGCAGGCAATTTAAAAGCAAGCGGCTTTTGAGCCTGACTGACTTTGAATTGATCGTGATATAAATAGTAATGCGGTGCGACATCCCATTTCAGTTCAACCGTTTGTTCAGACAATGACGTCGCCTGAAACTTAAAAGCTTGATCGGACGCTAAAAATTCATTGGCAGCATTGACCCACACCGCACACAGACTCAACACAAAATAAGCAATGACGCGAATAAAAATCATGTATTTATACTAAAAATTAAAAAACTGACTGTATTATCGGTAAGTGTAGATTAAGAGAACATTAATAAAGATTTTTCTTTGTAAACTTGAGCATTGTAGGTGCCTAATCTAAATTTGTGGCGTGATCGAGATGTGTCATATATTGGGCTGACTGTGGTATAGGAGCAAATATGTTCGTCGTTTTGGTGGAAGATGATCCTTATATTGCCCAAAGTATTGTGGCAGCACTCGAATTTTTAAGTATTTCAGTCGAACACGTGAATAACGCGCGCAATGCCGATTACTTCATACGTCATAGTGCGGTAGATCTGTGCCTGCTCGATTTAGGTCTGCCTGACCAAGATGGTTTACAGTTACTCGAAAACTGGCGTAAAGATGCCATTCATATTCCAGTATTGGTATTAACCGCGCGGAATCATACTCAAGACTGCGTACAGGCGCTCAACTTAGGAGCAGATGACTACCTAACTAAACCTTTTGAATTAAATGAACTGATTGCCCGTGTATATGCATTAAGCCGCCGTCATCGTGGTTATTCATCGAACCAACTGCAAAGTGGTCAGTTACACATGAACCTCGATACACAAGAAGTCAGTTGGCATTCACAAAACATTCAGCTTTCACGCCGTGAATATAGCCTATTGGAAACCTTTTTACGGCATCCGAACCAAATCTTAAAAAATGAAGAACTGATAGATAAAGTGTATGGCTTTCAAGACAGTATCGAAAGCAATGCCTTAAATGTGCATATCTACCATTTACGGCATAAAATCCACCCCGATTTTATTCAAACGGTGCGTGGTGTCGGCTACATCTTTAAACCTGAGCTGCTGACATGAAAAACTACAGTCTGAAATGGCGTTTGGTATCGACCATCAGCTGTGCATTTATTTTGCTGTGGGTGATTGTCTTTGCATGGCTCTACCATGACTTGGAACAACGCTTACAAAATACGCTGGATGAACGACTTTCTACCTCAGCCCGTATGGTCGCCCGCCTGATTCAGCAACTGCCCCTAGAACAACTCACAGAAAGTTTGCATGCCGAATCAGAAAATGCCTTGCTACATAGTTTAATTGCTTGTGAAGTCTCTATTTTCCGTGCCGATGTTTCATTACCACAGCATGTGATTGCACGCACTCAAGGCGCACCGAAAAATTTAAAAAACCAACAAGTCGGTTTCAGCACATGGACAGAAAATGGACTGCAATGGCGTAGTTATGTACTGCGTGAAGGTGAAGTTCAGGTGGTGGTGGCTGAAAAAATTCAGTTACGGCAAAACCTACTTAAACAAATTTTACAGTCGGTACTGATTCCTTTACTGCTTACTTTGATTATTTGTATTTTGCTAATTTTGTGGATTATCCGTCTGGAGTTTTTACCGCTCGATCACATCACCCGCCACTTAATTCAGAAAAAACAATCTTTAGATGAAGCTTCTCGTTATTTAATTGAACTGAGATCACAAAAAATTCCTAAAGAAATTCAGCCTTTTGTCGATAACTTATTGATGCTGATTGAACGCCTACATAAAAGTCTGGAACACGAAAAAAACTTTAGTGCATTTGCTGCGCATGAACTGCGCACGCCGTTAACGGCTATTAAAACGCATGTGCAACTGAGCCAATTGATGTTGAATCAAACCGCATCTGCCCAAGATACAGCCAAAGTCATCGACAATTTAAAACACGCAGAACGCAGCATCCAACGTTATCAACAACTTTTGGAACAACTGTTATTGCTCAGTCAAACTGAAGCAGGTATTCAAGCGGCACATAGCCATGCAGATATGCGTAGCGTATTAGAAACAGTCTTGTCGGAACTGACTGTGGAATATCCCAATTTATCAGCGAAATTACAGATTGATTGGGCGAGTTTGGTAGCACAACACATTAATATTCCAGCGCCTGCGTTGCACATGGTACTGAAAAACTTGATTCAAAATGCTTATTTGCATGCAGAGGATGCGCCAAACATTCAAATTTATATGCAAGACCTGCAATTGATCATTGCAGACCAAGGCAAAAGCCTGAATGAAGATGATTTTACCATTCTGACTCAGCGTTTTTGGCGTAAATCTGCGCATAAACAAGGCTATGGCTTAGGTCTAACTCTAGTCAAAGTATTATTAGAGCAATATGGCTACCTACTTCAATTTCAGGCTAACCAACCGCAAGGTTTAAAAGTGATTGTCAGTTTTGATGCAGCACCTTCTGCAACAGAGAAACAACAGACGGATTAAGCTTTTCTGAGCTTTAACAGCAAATAAAGCAAGATTCAGAACAAGATCACTTAACTTTTGCCAATACCGAACATATTGCTCTACTTTACGATAACGCCATTTTTAAGGTGATTTTTGAAATAAAAGGTCAATGCGTTCTAAAATTTTATCTATGATGTAGATGCTGCGGGCTATTGAGTAGAAGAACATTGGCTAGAAAAAAATTGCTGAAACTTTCATCACCGTTTTTTTGTTCGATACCACGTCATATTTTTAAATGAGGTAGATATCCGTGCAGATCGTGCATGTGCTTGGTCTTGTGATCAATCTACAACTTAATTAAAGTGTACATAAAACCAACAGCACCCCACTCAAAATATAATACGCAGCGTAGGAGCATCTATTCCAGACTAAAATATAGATAAATATATCAATCAAAGCATTCCATTTAAGCTCATGTTTTATTTAAATAAAGTTGAATTTTTAAAATATCTTATTATCGAAATGATCTTTCTATCGAATCCATAACCACTTGAACGATGATCACAAAACGTATTAGATGATCCACTGCAGTTTGTGTGGTCATCTACTTTGAATGAACTGAAAAAATGGAATCGCCATTTTTTATAAACAGCAACGAAATATCATGCTATAAAGAAATGCGATATTGATGTTGGTTGTTTTCTGGCTTTGACATTCCGAATCAAACCAGTTCAAGTCACTCGCTTGATCAGTCGTTACAGAAAACAAATGAATAGATTTGGTCAGTTGTTTTAGAATATAAAAATCAGCAAAAAAAACTAAAAATGTAATTTTTTAACATTGCGAATTCCCTGCAAAGTTTTCATTATAGAGCCTCATTTTGGCACACGCTTTCTACGTCAAATTAAACAAATTACAAAAAAAATGTGGAATTTTATGCCATAATTAGCAAACTTTGCAGACATCTTGCAAAGTATTATTGCAATTATTTATTGGAGCAAGCGGAATGATTTCGACCATTTTGGTTATTCATGGACCGAATCTAAATTTGCTAGGAAAGCGTGAACCCGAAGTTTATGGTTACCTCACTCTTGAGGATATAAATCAACAGCTCATTTCACAAGCGCAAAAAGCATCAATTTCTATAGATACTTTCCAAAGTAATTGGGAAGGCGCAATTGTAGACCGAATTCATCAAGCCGCGTTAGATGGCACACAATATATCATTATTAACCCTGCTGCATTAACGCATACCTCTGTTGCGGTACGTGATGCCTTGTTAGGGGTCGCTATTCCATTTCTTGAAGTCCATTTGTCGAATGTGCATGCACGTGAGGCGTTTAGACATCATTCATATTTATCAGACAAAGCCATTGGTGTGATTTGCGGTTTAGGCGCAAAAGGCTATGCCGCAGCACTCGACTTTGTTCTTGAAAAAATTCAACCTACTACACAATCTTAAACTAGGAATACTGTCCATGGATATTCGTAAAATCAAGAAACTCATCGACTTGATGATTGAATCTGACTTACAAGCGATTGAAGTTAAAGAAGGCGATCAGTCGATTGCATTAACTCGTCGCAGTCCAGTAGTAGCGGCAGCAGTTCCTGCAATGCCTGCACCTTCTGCAGAAGTACCATCTGCACCTAAATCTTCACCACGTGGTGCTGTTGAAACTTCTCCAATGGTTGGCGTGTTCTATGCAGCACCAAGCCCAGGTGAAGCACCATTTATTAAAGTGGGTCAAACTGTTTCTGCTGGTGAAACGCTTGGCATTATCGAAGCAATGAAAATCATGAACCCAATTGAAGCAACTCAAAGTGGCGTGATTGAAGAAATTCTAGTTAAAAATGGCGAAGTGATTCAATTTGGTCAACCACTCTTCCGCTACCGCGCTTAAGACCTCGGGGATTCACAATGTTGCAAAAAGTTTTAATTGCAAACCGTGGTGAGATTGCCCTGCGCATCACCCGAGCTTGCAAAACTTTAGGGATCAAAACCGTGGGTATCTATTCAGATGCCGATAAAGACCTGATGCACTTACGCTTTTGTGATGAAGCCGTGTGTATTGGTCCGGGTGCGAGCAGTGAAAGTTACCTGAATATTCCTGCAATTATTACTGCAGCAGAAATTACAGGTGCAGATGCCATTCACCCTGGTTATGGTTTCCTTGCTGAAAATGCCGAATTTGCTGAAATTGTAGAAAGTTCAGGTTTCATTTTCATTGGTCCACGCCCTGAGCATATTCGCTTAATGGGTAACAAAGTTTCTGCAATTACTGCAATGCGTAAAGCTGGCGTACCAACTGTACCAGGTTCAGCACACGCCGTTACACCGCACAATGCTTTAGCTGAAGCCAAAGAAATTGGTTTCCCGCTCATTGTAAAAGCTGCTGCTGGTGGTGGTGGTCGTGGTATGCGTATTGTAGAGCGCGTAGACACCTTGCTTGAATCAGTTCAAGCAGCTCAACGTGATGCAGAAATGTGGTTTGGTGATGACACGGTCTATATGGAGCGTTTCTTACAAAAGCCACGCCACGTAGAAGTACAAGTATTGGCTGATGGTAATGGTCACGCGATTCACCTTTATGACCGCGACTGTTCATTACAACGCCGTCACCAAAAAGTGCTTGAAGAAGCGCCAGCACCTAACTTACCAGAACAAGCACGTGCCGATATTTTAGAAGCGTGTGTTAATGCATGTAAGTTAATGCAATACCGTGGTGCAGGTACTTTCGAATTCTTATTTGAAGATGACGAATACTTCTTCATTGAAATGAATACCCGTGTTCAAGTTGAGCACCCTGTAACTGAAATGGTGACAGGCATTGACATCATTGAACAACAATTGCGTATTGCTGCAGGTCTAGGTTTAGACATTGAGCAAGATCAGGTTGAAATTCGTGGTCACGCAATCGAATGTCGTATTAACGCAGAAGACCCAACCACCTTCGTACCTTCACCGGGTAAAATTGAACACTTCTATGCCCCAGGTGGTGCAGGTGTTCGTGTAGATTCACACATCTACGAAGGTTATAGCATTCCGCCGTATTACGACTCAATGATTGCTAAACTGATTGTGCATGGTAAAGATCGTGAAACCAGTATTGCGCGTATGCGTCAAGCCTTGGATGAAACTATCTTAACAGGAATTAAAACCAACATTCCTTTGCACAAAGACTTAATTCTGCAAGATAAAAACTTCTGCAAACAAGCAATGGATATTCACTATCTTGAAAAGCATTTGCTAAAGCAACTTGCAGGCAATGAAGAAGAAAAAGCATAAGCAATTTAAGGTTGCTTAAGTTTAAAATGAAGAGCTGATGATTCAACATCAGCTCTTTTTTATTGTTGAGAATAAAAGCTAAACCGTTCATCTATGCAGATCAGTGTGAAGAAAAAAACAATACTCCAAATGAAGTATTGGTTTAAAATTGACTTAAAAACTGAGATCATTTTAGATCATCGAATGATGCAAAATACTAGACAAGATTAATCTAAAAACTCAGTCATGAATGCCAATACCTCTGCTGTTTTTTCGGCATGCAACCAATGCCCTGCATGAGCGACTGTTTCAACTTTTGCGTGAGGAAACTGTGCTTGAATAGCGGCATAATGCTCAGGCGCTTCAATGTAAGGCGAATTACCACCACGAATAAACAAAGTATCTACATTACTCTGCACCGTCTGCCATGACAAAATTTCGGCATAATGTTCATGTAGCGCATTTAAGTTAAATAACCATTGCCCTTTGCTAAATGACTTCATCAAAAATTGCACAACCATTTCTTCTTGAAGATGCTCACGCATAATTTCCATTGCCGCTTGGCGACTTTCAACTTGTGCATCTTGCACAGCAAACAAGGCTGTAAAAATTTGATCGTGACGATTTTCAGGATAAGCAAAAGGACAAATATCCAATAAAACCAATTGCTGTAAACGCCCAGCAGCCAGAGGAGCTAAAGTCATTGCAACCTTACCGCCCATTGAATGCCCAACCATAGAAAACTGTTTGATATTCAAGCTGTTCAACGTTTCTAAAACATCTTGTGCCATTGCTGCATAATTCATGTCATCACAATGCGCAGACTTACCATGATTGCGCACATCTAATTGAATTACGGTGCGCTGTTCTTGAAATGCACGTGCGAGCATGCCTAAATTACTCAAACTACCAAATAAACCATGAATAAAAACCAAAGGTGGCAATGTAGATTCAGGCTGATTTTGCGTGATTTGATAATTTAACAACATAAAATAGACTCTAAACTTGAATTCAAATGATTGATCTATTTAATGAGTTTTGAGTTTATAAATCAAATTTTATATGTGCTTTTTACGGTGAAACTTATAATATTGCTTAGGCTATTTGTGTGAGCCTAAGCAATAACATACAAGATGAACTTTTCTTAAAATTTTATTTAAAATAATTCAAAGGCAACTTTAAATAACGAATGCCGTTGGCCTCAGGTTGTGGGAACTTACCTGCGTCCATATTGATTTGAATTGATGGCAGAATCAATTTAGGCATCGTTAAAGTAGCATCACGCTGAGTTCTCATCTCAATAAATTCAGCTTTGCTTACCCCTGTATGAATATGAATATTCTGCTCTTTTTGAGTTTTGAGCAGTGTTTCATGTTCATATTGTTCACGTGATTCTGGTAGATAATCATGGCATAAGAACACTCGTGTTTCTTCAGGCAATGCGTATAGCGTTTGCACAGAATCGTACAACTGCCCTGCACTGCCTTTCGGGAAATCACAACGTGCCGTACCATAATCAGGCATAAACAAAGTATCACCTACAAATACAGCATCACCGATCACATAGCTTAAACAAGCAGGCGTATGCCCCGGTGTAGGGATGTTATAGGCTTGTAATTCACCAATCGTAAAAGTTTCATGATCGTCAAACAGATAATCAAATGATTGATGTGAATTGAAATACTTGATATCCAAGTTATAGATAGCACTAAATGTTTCTTGCACAATCGAAATTTTATGGCTCATGGCAATTTTACCACCCAACTGCTCTTTTAAATATTGAGAAGCTGTCAGGTGATCGGCATGCACATGCGTTTCTAAAATCCATTCAACCGTTAATTCATTTTTTTGGATGTAAGCAATGATTTCATCGGCATGAATTGTTGAAGTAGTCGCAGATGCAGGGTCATAATCCAACACGCTGTCAATAATGGCACATTGACGCGTTACAGGATCACTTACCACATAACTGAATGTATTAGTATTTTCATCAAAAAAATGCTGAATATCTGCGTGCATCTTATGCTCCTGCAACCTTACGATGAATGAGAATCCCCACCAACATTGCAACAATGAAATAGATTGCTTGATAATAACCTAAACCAATCAAGGTTAGACTTGGCGCTGGACAAATTCCTGCAACGCCCCAACCGATACCAAAAATAAAACTACCTGTGATCAGTTTAGAGTCAATTTGAGTTTGTTTAGGCAAATCAATTGGTTCATTTAAAATGGTTTTTGGTTCAGCTTGGCGCATAATTCTTTGGAATGGAATAAAGGCAACCGCAATTGCACCCATCATAACAAATGCCAGACTTGCATCCCATGTACCGAAAAGATCGAGGAAGTTTAAAACTTTTTCAGGATTCGACATACCAGAAAGAATCAATCCAGCTGAAAAAATACCACCGAAAACAAAGGCTAAGAAATTTTTCATTTAGAATGCTCCTGTGATATGGCGGATAACATAAACGGTAATAAAGCCAGCTAACATAAAGGTAGCTGTTGCTGCAATGGAGCGCTTAGATAAACGACTCATGCCACAAATACCATGTCCACTGGTACAACCCGAACCCAAACGAGTACCGAAACCAACCAACAATCCCGCCACAATCATCATCAATGGGCTTGCATTCAATTCAACTTTAGGTTGAGCCACGATGCCATAGAAAAAAGGCACAATGAAAATACCTAACACAAACCACAATGCAGGCGTTTTGAACAGCGTTTGCGGATTTAATACTTGAGCCAGTAAACCACTAATGCCTGCAATACGACCATGAACATATAAATAGCCCACGACTGCAAGACCAAGCAATCCACCACCGATTAATGCCAGCAGATAATCATGCATTTTGAACACCCAAAACAATATATGTTTTTATAATATATTATTGTAACTATTATTCAACTATTCTCTTGTAAGTTTTGTAAACTTCATCTGACTATTCGTCTATGTTTGCGATGTGAGAGAGATTTCGCAAGTTTTTGGCTGATATTAAGTCATAAGGCAGAAAATTTAGTCATTCTAAATGACTGCCTCATAACGTAATAAAGATATATCAAAATAGACAGCAACGACAAAAGTTGAGGGCATTAGACTCATTTGTGAGCAAGCGCAATAAGTTCTTTTTTATGCCGACGAATTACACGTTTAGCAGCATCTAACATAATGCGATTGGTAGTCTCATCATCACCAAAGTCAATAGGTTTAGCTGGACACATTGGACGAGCTTTTCGATCTTCGATTGTGTAGTCTTTAAGACGCTTACCCATACTGCACCTCTCAGAATTTCTTAACTTTCACTAATATAACATAAAATTTAGTTTGTTAAAAAATCATCAATACGAGTTTTTAATTACCCTATTTATTGCTTAAAGATAACTTTTTTTGTTATTAAATGGTCGCTTGGAACAAGAATCACTGAGATGAAACGAATAGGAATAGTTGCTACATTCATACAAGAACAAGCATCTGTGTGCTTTGGACTCAAAACAATATAAAGTTCAACATATCATGCATCTACAATATCTACAAAATTAGCATTTAAAACTTTTGCCAAATCGCTTGGTGTTAAACCAATATCTAATCCCCGCTTCCCTCCACTCACATACATAGTTGCAAGCTGTTGAGCGGATGCATCAATCACTGTTTTCAGTTGTTTCTTCTGCCCAATTGGACTAATGCCCCCAACCAAATAACCTGTCAAACGCTCAGCATCTTTAGGATCAGCCATGTGTACTTTTTTACACTGAAAAGCAGCCGCAACTTTTTTAAGATTTAATTGGTAATGGACAGGTAAAATCGCCACAAAATAATGCTTATCATCACTGACCAATAAAGTTTTAAATACTTCTGTGACATCTAAGCCTAACTTCTCCGCAGCTTCTAAACCAAAACTTTTAGCATTATGATCATGTTCATATTCATGCATAGAAAATTGAATTTTCTTGGCTTTTAAAAGTTTAGCTGCTGGAGTCATTGAAAAAATACTGTAAAAAACGATGCTCAAATTATACGCTTGATTGAGATTAAAAGTGAATTCGCTTAGGCCATTTTTAAATATAAAAGTAACTATCGAAAAAATAGCCTAAAATCATCAACTCGGTTTACGCGAATTTTCAACCAACACGTTAGCTAAGCGTTGTGCATGCGCAATCACGCGGTCCAACCAGCGTTGTGCCGCCAACAACTCTAAACCTGTCGCAGCATTGAGCTGATTCACAGCAGTATATTGCAACACTTTTTCACGGTTTTCGGCACGTTGATCTTCTGTCCATTTTTTCAAATTAGATAATTCCGTATTTAGACTTAGCACGTGTTTATGCACATCAAAATCATCCATTTCCTTTAGATGTTCATCAAGAATTTGTACAAAATCTAAGCCAACTTGATAAATTGCAGGTTGCGTGCGTATTTCTTTTGCTAAAGTAATATTTTCCAAATCACTTCGTAAAACACGTAAATACACCATCAAACGAAGCATCGCCATTAAACGCTGTTGATCGGCTTCATTTTCTGAAATCGACATTTCTTCCAAATAGCGTTGGACTTGAATGAGTACTTCATCTAGCTGTAATAAACGTACTTTTGAAGGTAATCTTCCCTCTTGGATAGCCAGTTTCAGCATCACCAAAACGTCATACAAACTATGGTAAATCACCTTTGATGCAGCATGAATAGCCAAGGCGGGCACAGATAAACTCGCTTGATCGAGATAACATAAAACCGATTGAGTTTGATCTGGGATAATTTTCATAATCAGTTTTTCGAACTGACGGATAAAAGGCAAAATAATCAAAGTACCAGAAATACTGAATGCTGTATGAAATGCAGCAACAATCACCACATTGTCCCATGTTGCCATAAGACGTTGATTTTGTGTTAGCTCAAGAAATAACGGTTTTAAAATAATAAAAGCAAAAATGGCTGAAATGATGTTAAAAATCACATGAACCGCTGCAGTACGTTTGGCATTTGCAGTTGAACCAATTGCAGCAATAATGGCTGTCGCCACCGTACCAATATTCTGTCCAATCACCAAACCTAAAGCCTGTTGCAAATCAATCGCACCACTGGCCAATGCTGCTAAGGTCGCGGTAATTGCAGCACTTGAAGATTGCAACAGAATGGTCATGATAATACCGACCAAAACCAAACTGAGTTGGGCAATCAAAGATCTACTTGAAAATACTGATAAATCGACACGTTCAGCAAAACCTGACATGGCAACTTGCAACATATCAATGCCAAGGAAAATCAGACTAAAACCTGCCAATGTCATTCCAAATAATGCAACTCGCCCCTGACTAAATAATTTGAGCATTGCACCCAAACCCAGCAAAGGTAATGCAAAACTGGTGATGGAAAATTTAACACCTAAAAATGCCACCATCCAACCCGTACTGGTTGTGCCAATATTCGCGCCAATAATGACACCAATTGCCTGAGCAAAAGTAAGAATACCCGCACTGACAAAACCAATTGTGGCTAAAGTTGTTGCCATAGAAGACTGTACAATTAAAGTTAAACCGATGCCTGAAAGCACAGCTTTAATGGGTGAACCTGTGAACTTAGACAACCAAATACGCAAGGTTTCCCCTGCCATATCTTTTAAGCTGTCCGTCATCATGGTCATACCAATCAAAAATAGGCCAATACCACCACATAATTGTACAAAGACTTCTAACACACTTACTCCCTGTGCAATAAGCAATTTTCAAAGTGCTAAAAAGCCGATATTGTACGTACTTTTATCTTAAAATTGCAGTTTATTTGTTCTATTCCAATAGTTTATATTAAATAAAAAACTTGTCATCAATTTGACATATTATTAAAACCTAAGGATAGATCAGACTCCATTGGTTTATCCAATCATTCGATAAAACAAAACGAAACCTCTGTATTATGCTGACACGATACAATTCAAATCTTCAGTTCACTTGACTGAACCAATCGCTCACCTCAAAATCAGTATATATACTCACATACGCCAAAATGACAGATATAGTTTTAATATGATTTTTAATGCATTTAGAAAATATCCATCTATAAAAATATTCAGTATTGGTTGTACTGTTTTAACGTTAGCAGCCTGCTCTCCACTAGGAGGTGGCTCTCTTGCAAAACGCTCAGCTAAACTTTCTACAGGGATCCAAAAGGCTTATGCTGTGCATCCTAATACAGCAAATCGTGTAGCACCAATCATTGTACAAAGTGCAGAACAACATAATGTTGATCCTCTGCTTGTCGCTGCAGTTATTAGACAAGAATCGAATTATCGTGCCTATGCTGTTTCACCTTCAGGTGCAGTTGGGTTCACACAAATTATTCCACGTTATTGGCAGCAGACTTGTCCTGGCGATTTATTCCATGAACATACCAATATCAACTGTGGTACATTTATTTTAAATCATTATAAAAATCAGTCGGGTAAATGGCCTAAAGCTTTGGCCTATTACAATGTGGGACCTACTGGCTACAATAGTAATCGAAAAATGAAAAAGCAAGGTAAACGCTACGCGAAACAAGTAAAACAGCACCAAAAAAACTTAAAAGATGCACTTTAATTTTGACTTACTAGCTTAATAAAGTAGCCAATACCCGTTGAATTAAAGCCATCCTCAGATGGTTTTATTTTCCTTTCTCTTTCTACTTTTCTTCTTAATATTTTCTTTCCCACATAAAAAACACCCTCAACGCTAGTTGAGGGTGTTTAGAATAATGAGCTGGCGATGACTTACTCTCACATGGGTAACCCCACACTACCATCAGCGCGAAGAGGTTTCACTTCTGAGTTCGGGAAGGGATCAGGTGGTTCACT
>NZ_VOZL01000018.1:0-54263 GCF_013419805.1 Acinetobacter sp. YH12058 | reverse complement strand
TCAACAATACAAAAAATTTCTGTAAAATCGTACATGGTAGTTAGAGCCTTTGGGTTGTGTCGTAACTTTCTAAATGGCTCTAACTACCTTTTTTTCAAGGGCTTTTCTTATCCGTAATTCGGGTTAAATATGTTCCAACATCAATAAAGTGGCCTGCTAAATTAAAGTACAACTTTAATACAATACTGTTTTTATCATATTTATCCAACGCATTTAATGTTACTTCACAACCTAGTAGAGCATCAGACCATTCATCTTGATCAATATAGTTGGAAATAGCATTTATCGTTTCGTTAATTTTTTGTAGTTCCAGTTTCATTTTGAATTTTTTATAAAAAAGCCCTACTTGAATATAGCAGGGCTTTTTATAAGTGTCTAAAATCTTAAGACACTTTATCACCTGGTTTAGCGCCAAATTCAGGTGAAATCACCCAAACACCGTCGCCATTACCTGCTGCAAGCACCATACCGTTTGAAATACCAAAACGCATTTTACGTGGTGCAAGGTTAGCCACCATCACCACCAATTTGCCTTTTAAATCTTCTGGTTGATAAAATTCACGAATACCACTAAACACATTACGTGGCTCAGCTTCACCTACATTTAAAGTTAATTGAAGCAGTTTGTCTGAACCTTCAACGGTTGCAGCCTCTAAAACTTCTGCAACACGTAAATCAATTTTGACAAAGTCATCAATCGTGATAATTTCCGCTTCACCGACTTTAGGTTCTGCTTTTTTCTCTTTGGCTTTTTCTTTTTTCTTTTCCGTTTTTGGTGCTTCAGCAGGTGCGGCTAAAGAATCTTTAGATGCATCTACCATTGCAGCTACCGCTTTCGGATCAACACGTTGCATGAGTGGTTGGAACAACGCAATTTCATGACCGACTAAAACAGTTTTACGTGATTCAAAGTTAAAGCTATCTAACTGCAAGAAAGCTTGAACCTGTTCAGCCAAAGTCGGCAATACAGGAGCCAAGTAAATCGCCAATTGACGGAACAGGTTAATCCCCACAGAACATACGTCATGAACTTGCTGTTCTTCACCTTCAATTTTGGCTAAAGCCCAAGGCTTTTTCTCATCAATATATTGGTTGGCGCGGTCTGCAAGTGCCATAATTTCACGAATGGCGGCAGAGAACTCTCGCTCTTCATAGGCATTGGCAATTGAATCACCTGCAGCAATAAAGCTTTGTACTAACTCAGGTTCTGCACAGCTCGCACTTAATTTGTTATCAAATTTGGTGTTGATGAATTTGGCACAACGGCTGGCAATATTTACCACTTTACCTACAAGGTCAGAGTTTACTTTCTGCACAAAATCATCCAGATTTAAGTCAGAGTCTTCAACTTTATCAGACAGTTTTGATGCAAAGTAATAGCGTAAATATTCAGGATTTAAATGCTGTAAATACGTTTCTGCTTTAATAAATGTGCCGCGAGATTTCGACATTTTTTGACCATTTACAGTCAAGAAACCATTTACAAATAAACCTGTAGGCGTGCGATAACCCGCACCATCTAACATTGCAGGCCAGAATAAAGCGTGGAAATATACGATGTCTTTACCAATGAAGTGATAGACTTCTTTGTCTGAATCTTTTTTCCAATAATCGTCAAAATTTAGGTCAGGGCGTTTGGTTTTTACGTAGTTTTCAAAACTCGACATATAACCAATTGGTGCATCAACCCATACATAAAAATATTTATTTGGTGCGTCTGGAATTTCAAAACCAAAATATGGTGCATCACGTGAAATATCCCAGTCATTCAAGCCATTTTCAAACCATTCATCTAATTTGTTGGCGATCGAAACTGGCAAACGACCTTCATCGCGCGTCCATTTTTGCAAATATTCGCCAAAATTAGGCAATTTAAAGAAGTAATGATCTGATGATTTTTCTACTGGCGTTGCACCGCTCAAAGTCGATTTTGGATTAATCAGCTCAGTCGCATTATAGGTTGTGCCGCAAACTTCGCAAGAATCGCCATATTGATCTTCCGCTTTACATTTTGGGCAAGTGCCTTTAATAAAACGATCTGATAAGAACATGCCTTTTTCAGGGTCAAATAATTGCGTGACGGGACGAACAGCAATATTGCCTGCATCACGGTTTTTGACATAAATTTCGCTGGCACGTGCGCGGTTGGTGTCGCTATGCGTTGAATCATAATGATCAAAATGCACGCCAAAACCGTCAAAATCGCGAATGTGTTCTTGTTGCACATTGGCAATTTGCTGTTCAGGGCTAATCCCGTTGGCTTCGGCACGCAGCATGATTGCTGTACCATGCGCATCATCCGCACAGACATAAGTCACGTCATGTCCCATTGCACGCATGGCGCGAACCCAGATATCTGCCTGGATATAACCGAGTAAGTGACCCATATGGATCGGACCATTGGCGTATGGTAGGGCGTTAGTGACTAAAATTTGACGCACGGATATAACTCTCTCAAATAGGGACGATGCAATTCGGGCAATTTTACCTTAGATAGCACATAGATGCACAAGGGATTCCAGGAATTCTTTTCAAATCCGCTTAGAAGGCTAAATACAATATCGAAACAAGCTCTTGGTCTGCATTTGAAGATAAATCATGTCAAAAACCAAGCAATATACTCAGAATTAAGTATTTCAGTGATAGCACGACTTAACCTTATACTGAATTATCGTTACACTATCAAAATCGCGGTATTTCCAAACTTTGGAGTAAATCTATGTCTTGGCTTTCTTCACTTAAATCAGTTTTTTCACCTTCGCATACGGTGAATGAGGAAGCTATTCAGCACGTGCTACAAAGTTATATATTGCCTGAATCTGAACATGCTTTAAAAGATCGTATTTCTCAAGTGAATGTGCAAGGTGATATTCTGCAAATCACCATCAATACTTATCCTGAAGAAAAACAACATTTACAACAAATTCATGATGAACTGGCAGATGCTTTAGAAAAATGCGGCATTAAAGAACTGAATATGCATGTGATTCAGCAGAAATCTGGACAGAAAAAAGAAAGTTGTGGGCATCAACATGCTGAAGATGAAAGCTGCGCAACATCGACCACACAGACTGCAACATCTCATTTACCACCGGTGGTCGATGCTGCGGGCCAAAGTTCAATGCAAGAAGCCGATCCGAATAATCCACCGATTCAAAAAGCTGCGCCACACCAACGTGATGTGCCGAAACATCCGCGTATTCAAAACGTAATTTTGGTATCTTCAGGCAAAGGCGGGGTTGGAAAATCTACCACTACAGTAAATTTGGCTTTAGCTTTGCAAAAGCTCGGCTTAAAAGTTGGCGTATTGGATGCCGATATTTATGGTCCAAGTATTCCGACCATGCTCGGCAATGCAGGCAGAACCCCAATGATTGAAGCCGAGCAGTTTGTACCGTTGGATGCTTTTGGGATGCCTGTGTTATCCATCGGACATTTAACAGGTGACCACAATACACCTGTAGCGTGGCGTGGACCAAAAGCCACAGGTGCATTAATGCAGCTCTTTAATCAAACCTTATGGCCAGATTTAGATGTGTTGATGATTGATATGCCACCAGGAACGGGGGATATTCAACTGACCCTTGCACAGCGTATTCCTGTAACGGGAGCGGTGATTGTGACTACACCACAAAATGTTGCCTTAATGGATGCTGTGAAAGGCATCGAGCTGTTTAATCGTGTGCAAATTCCTGTGATGGGCGTAATTGAGAATATGTCGACGCATATCTGCTCAAACTGCGGCTACGAAGAACAAATTTTTGGTCAAGGTGGTGGCGATAAACTGGCAGAACAATATGACATTCCGTTACTTGGGCGTTTACCATTGAATGTCAGTATTCGTGAAAATGTCGATGCAGGTACGCCGTCAGTGATTGCAGGCGATGATGCTGCCGATAGTTACATTGCGATTGCCAAGCAAATTGCAAAAAAACTGCCTAAAGCTGAAAAAGATCAGAATCGTATTTTCTAGTGAGGGATCTCAGCTTGGAATGATTGCAGTTGCAGTCATTAAGTTATCATCCTTTAAATTTTGACTGATTCACCTTTAAAAGCTAAATCACAATATTTTGAAAATTTGGCTCACTTCGGTGAGCTATTTTTTTTGATTAAAAAATACACAAGCATCTGATTTAATGGTGTTTAATCTCTAAATACCTTAAAAATGTTAAGATAAAATGACTTATAAGTTACCATTTAATTAAAAAATATTTTTTATATAAGTGATTGAATAAAATAATAAATTTAAAATGTTAAACTGATCAAGAATTTGTCTTACAAAATACTTTTTGCCAATTGCAATGAACTATTTTAATCTGCGCTCATTCAGTAGTGAGGTCAATGCATGATTTCATGGTTTTTTATCGGTTTGGTGATCACAATTTTATTGACACCAGGGCCAACCAATACCTTGCTTGCATCATCAGGTATTCAGGTTGGTATCCGCAAATCTTTCCGATTAATTCCAGCAGAAGCATTGGGTTATTTGATTTCTATTACACTTTGGGGCGCCTTAATTGGTACGGTGTCTACTCATCTCCCGTTGTTGCCCACCATTCTAAAATTATTCAGTGCAAGCTATATTATTTTCTTGGCGATTAAATTATGGCGCACGGCTAAAGTCGAGCAAAGCTTTAATCAACCTACGATCCGTGCGAGTGAGCTATTTTTAGCGACTTTACTGAATCCTAAAGCATTGTTGTTCGCCTCTGCAATTTTCCCAACGATTGCATGGGTAAAAGCAGACTATTATGTGGCACACATGCTGGCATTTTTATGTTTAATCGTGCCGATTGCCTTTTTCTGGACATTTATTGGTTCCGTGCTTGCTAAAAATAAAATTAGCTGGCTCAATCAGTGCAATCTACAAAAAACAGCTTCTATTGTGTTGCTGAGCTTTTCAATTCCTTTAAGTTATTCGGCTTTGTTGAGTCTATAAAACCAAAGTTGTATCTAAAAGTTGTATCTACTGGAAATAGGGTCTGTTGACATTTCATAAATGGCTTGCGCTGTAGGCTAAAACTGAGCAGATCAGGCATGAAACGCAGGGAATAGTGGGTCTATTGCCAAGTTTCATAACGCAATCTGAGAAAGTTTTAGCCACATGAGCGAGAACAAAGCATTGCTTTGTTTGCTGCGCAAGGGGACAAGCATATTTTTTGCTGCTATTGCGTTATGTGCCAGTCATTTAGAATGACTAAATTTCCTGTCCCATGCCTTATATCAGCTAAAAAATATGCGTTGTCGCAAACATAGACGAATTGTCAACAGACCCTAATCATTGCACTTAAAAAAGCGATGTGAGGGAAACGGCTGGTTTTCATTAACTTAGATTTCAGTTAAAGTACAGCACAGTTAAACATTCATATTTTGGATAGAAAATAAATGGCAATTAAGTCTGATCGTTGGATTCGCGAAATGAGCGAAAAACACGGCATGATTGAACCGTATGCAGAAAACCAAGTTCGCTTTGACGAAAATGGCGAGAAACTCATTTCTTATGGTGTTTCTAGTTATGGTTATGATGTACGTTGTGCACGTGAATTTAAAGTCTTTACCAATGTTCACTCCGCAATTGTCGATCCAAAAAACTTTGATGAAAAAAGTTTTATCGATATTGAGTCAGATGTGTGCATCATTCCGCCAAACTCGTTTGCATTGGCGCGTACCGTTGAATATTTCCGTATTCCGCGCAATGTATTGACAGTGTGTTTAGGTAAATCGACCTATGCACGTTGCGGTATTATTGTGAATGTGACGCCACTGGAACCAGAGTGGGAAGGTCATGTAACTTTAGAGTTTTCCAATACCACGAACTTACCTGCACGTATTTATGCAGGCGAAGGTGTGGCACAAATGTTGTTCTTTGAATCAGATGAAGTTTGTGAAACCTCGTACAAAGACCGTGGTGGTAAATATCAAGGGCAGACAGGCGTGACCTTGCCTAAAGCATAAGTGATTAACCCATCACAATTTTTCTGTTGAACAAGCGAGCCAATGTGCTCGCTTTTTTTTCATTCATCGGAAAGCTGTGCTGTTTAGCCAGTTTGTTTTGCATTTGCATAAATATTCAGCATAATTAAATATGAGAATGGTTTGGCATAATCACGTTTTTAAGGATAAAAACACTCAAATAAATAGCCAAGCTATAGATAAATAAAAGAAAGATGCGGAGCATCAGATAAAAGGAAGGTCGAGATGACTGAACACGCAATTACTTTCCCTTTTCGTAAGCGTTGCTTAGCCACTGCTATAGGCTTATTTTTGACGAACCCGAGTTATGCTTTACAAGCACTCTCCGATGACTCTTTGTCAAATACCACAGGCGAAGGGGTTGCTTTAGTCCTTGATGATTTCAAAATGGTGTTTCAGCAACCGAATGACCTATCAACAGGGTCGAGCTATACACGTGGGCTAGAAAACCCAAGTCAATATGATACGGGCTTTATTCGTATTATCCCGACGGGGGAGAATTATGCGCAGTTGGCAGAAAGTGCATACCATACGGTTTATAACAATACTTATAATCAAAGTGTTTTAGAAGGTAAGGCAGCACATAAATATAACGAAACTTACCGTTCAACTTATGAACAAACCTATACAAGTCAATATTCAACTCTGTATCAAGAATATACTAAAAATATTGAAAAAGATGTTGAAGCGAAAACAGAAACATTTACATTTGATGTTCGTGAAGGTTTTTTTAATAATGAGACACTCAAGTATTATTACAATCAACGTCTTGCAGACTATAGGGATGGGACTTGGGGGCGTAGAAAGAGTTTAAAAAAAGATGGAACTACTGCATATACCACACGACCAGTTAGCGAGGATCCAACTGGCGTTTTAGAGTATGAAAAGAAAGCAAAAGAATATGCTATTACAAACACTTATGAAATGCTTGATCTTTTATATGGGAGTCGGTCGGCAGAAGCTAATAATGATTTATTGAATTCTGATTTTTATAAAGGGCTTGGCAACTTTACTCGAGCAGACCAAGTTGGCTCACAAGTAGACACATTAATACAGGCTGAAATAATCAAAGAAACAGCATCGGCTGATATTCGGGCTAAATATAATGCGAGTCAACTTGCAGAAGATACAGCCAAGTCTGCTGTGGCAGAAGTTTATGCTCAAATTATACAATCGGCTGAACAGGCAGCGGAAATTGCTGCATTAGGTTCTCCTGTGCAATCTTTAAGAACCAAAGCAGATGTCTTTATTTATGGTCTGGCATTATCTAAAAGTGATAACTCTTTAAGCAGTCGTTATAGCAATCAGGGTTTTAACTGGGGTTCTGCAGACAATCCATGGTTATTCCGTGCAGGTACAGAAAAAGTCAAACAATTTAAAAATGTAGAAAAAGATGTCGGTTATTTGGCACTTGAGGCACCGCTCGCAACTACTACAGCAACTGAAAGTGATAATAATATTAAATTGGGCTTTTGGACTGATATTTTTTCGCGTCAGTTGAAATCAAGCGCAGAGGTTGATCCGAGCACTGGAGCACCAAAATCGGGTTTAGATAAAGAGCACCGTTTACGCACTCAGTTTGTTGCCAATGGTTTAAGTCTAAATGGTTCACAGACCCGAATATTTCAGACTTTAGACTCGGATAACCCAAATCATCATCAAACCTTGGGTATGGCAAGTGTATTGCGTTTAAATACCAATGATAATCCTGCGAATTTAAGTTTCACAGATTCAAACTTAGACAGTAAAGGGATCCGCATTAGTACAGCAGCGAAATCAGATACTTTGGATGGAACGGCGGTCACACCAGCAATAGATGGTTCATTGGCACCAGTTTTTCATGATACAGAGGGTTTGTATTTATACAGTCCGAATATAAATTTAGTTTTAGGGAATATGTATCAGCCTTTTGTGGTTGGTTCTGAGGGCAATAATATTGTGCTAGAAGTAACACGTATTCCGAATGTTCCTGAAATTTACAATAAAATTTATCAAAATTATGAAGATGGAAAGGGTGGGTATTTAGGTTCTACAGCATTTACAGGTTCTACCTGTAATGTGGTGAGTTGTGGCACACCGCTAAAAGCCAATGTCAATGACAGTGCTGCGATGTATCAAGGACGTAATGCGACGCATAGTAGTATTGCAATTGGTACTGTAGAACGCTTGCCAAATAATATGTTGCGTGCCAAAGATCATACGGATGCCACAGGTGTTGTATTTAAGGGTGTAGATGGTACTGCTAAGAATCTAGGTTCAGTTGCAATAGATGGTGTGCTGATTCAGCACCTTAAATTTAAAACAACAGGTCTATAAAAGGAGAATCATCATGTTGAAAAAACTGTCTTGTATTGCATTGATGTGTAGTCCTTTGACCCATGCCAATTTAATTGCACTGGAAAATCATGAATTAACGCAGGCTACTGGTCAAGGTGGAGCAGACCTCAGTTGGACGTTATCGTTAAACCATGAATATGCCGAAAATTTAGAACTCAGCAATATTTCTAAATTTAATGGTGGGACTAAACCTACAGAAGTTTATTATCGCTATAGTAAAAATTGTGCTGACAATAATGTGCTTTGTCGTTTAGCGATTGCACCCAATAACCATGAAGATAATAACGGCAATAAAAAATGGCTGGTATTTAAACAAATTCAGGGCACCATACAAATAGATAAATTTTCTTTAGATGGCACGACTATTATTAATCATAAAAATGACCCACAAACGGCAATGCAGCTTAAGTTTTATGATGATAAGCCATTAAAAATAAGAAATTTGGGTTTTGCAACCATGGCGATCGAAACAGGTACAGGGCAGGGAGCAAATGAAGGTTATGCAAATTCAGAGGTATATACCAAATTTCAAGGAAGAAATTATCAGCAAAATGGTAGTTATAGCCCAGTTGAGCAAGAAGATGTCCCTTTGTTTGATCAGGGCGCTGAAAAAGGATTTATGGGCTTAAATATTCACGGCAATATGCACATGTCTGGCAATGTGAAAATATTTAGCTACAACTGTACAGGTTCAGCAGCAAGCCGTTGTTGAATATAGGATTAAGTACAGTATCGGGAAATAAAAATGAAAAAAATAATGCAGTTAAATTTATTAACATTGAGCGTACTTTGTGCGCAACAAGTATATGCTTTAGAGTTGATTGCAGACCAGCATTTGTCTGATGTAAGTGGGCAAGATGGTATTGTAATCACCCATGAAATGTCCAAAGCCACGATTAATCAAGTCAATTGGTATGATCCTGATTTAGTGGGTGGAGCTCAACTGGGTCTAGGCTTACATAATGTAGAAATTAAAGGACAGAATAACCAGCCTATTATCAGTAAGCTTGCTTTAGATGTGGGTAAAACTGATGTTGGTGCAGGTGTGCGTATCGATGCGAGCATTGATGCTTTTCAATCGACTGCAGATTTAAACTTAGTCAAAAGAAACTGTGTTGGAAATAGTTGTACCAAGGAAACACAAAGCTTGGGTCAGTTCGGCTTAGAAATTAAATCACCTTTAAAAGTTCTGTTAGAAACCAAAGCAGGTTTATTTAATCAAAATGAAACGGCACATTTAAATTTTCAGCTGCAGAATGCCAAAATTAGTCATGGTTTAGGTAAGCATCAATTATCTATGCATGATTTTAACTTTAATTTTGCGACTGACGGCTATATGTACATTGATGCCGATGAGGGATTGGTCTTTACCACTAAAAATAGTACCACCGACCATTTTGTTAATCTTGGACGAGTGAAAGACCTGAGTGATGTTGCTAGTAGCCGACAAAATGCAACTAACCCTGGGGTCAATATTGACTTGCGTTATGATGATAAAAATTTAATTCGCTTTGGTGCATCAGGTGCGGTAAGCAATGCGAAATTGTTTTTTAATGGGCATCAAAAAAATGTTGCCAATTTTGACGTTTCGAATAAGGTCAATGGTGTAATTGAAACTAAAAATACTGCAGTTACAGGCTACGATACTGTGGTGGGGCAAGGTGGTTTGCATTTGGGCTTATCTGCTGATTTTACCAATCAAAATACGGCAGGCTTGGCTGCAGGGCAATTACCAACAACCTTAGAAATTGGGCACACAGGAAAAGGCAGTTATGCGGTTGAGTTTTCGAATTTAAGACCGCTAACCACACGTGATGCACAAGGTGCTTTGCACAATAAAAATGCTTATATTGATTTTGGCGATATTTATATTAATACCGTACAAGCGAAAAACCTCAATTTTTTAGTCAATGAAAATATTAAAAATACCATTGGTGCAACCAGTCCTATTTTAAACCAGTTGCTATCGAGTAAGCTTGAAGGTGACCAGTTCTCACTGATCGCTGTTCGTGGTATGGACTTTCAGTCTATTGCAGCCAAAGCTAGAATTATTTCTGACAACTCTTTAAATGAATTGACAGGAGATGGTGGTTCTTGGGGTATTGGGATTCCAATTTATAATTTAAATGCCAATGTGGCCTTGTCGGGTAAACAATATCTGTCACCTTATGATGGAACGAACAAAACTGGAATTGGTTATAACGCTATTGTTTCTACCGAAGGTTATGGCATTGATTCAAAAACAGGCTTACCAAGTACCACTTCTATTATCTTAATTGACGGGCAAGACAGCCTGCATGCTGGTGAAGCTGTCAACTATTATGCTGGTTTAAGAAATATTGATGCATTAATTCAGTCCGACGGTGTGATTGGTTATGAAGATGAAGGGATTTATATTCGTGCAGATCATTTATTAGTTGCAGCAAAAGCAGAGTTAGCGATTGGACAATTACCAGGTTCGAAATACAACTGCGTCACAGGATCAACTAAATGCGGTGGTTTTGTACCTTACGATAATTTCTCTAAGAAAGATGATGTGTTGACCACAATTGCTTTTAAATTAGATGGCAATGGTGAATTGTTGGTAATTCCTGGAATGGATCCTACCGATACTAATCCGAACTCAAACTTTTTGTCTTTTGATGCGAACTTTAAGTTTAGAAGTTTAGATAGCACAGAAAAGTCGAATCCGAAGAACTTAGGTAGTTATTTTAGTTTAATTAATGAAGATCAAGTGAATAATGAAACTGTTCAAACTTCTTCAATAAACTTGAATCGAATGGAAGGTCATTTAGGTGTTAAAGGAAAAGTTGTTGTCAGTGCAGATACGGTCACTTTAGACAATCAAGTTAAATTTAATTATAAAAATGATATTGCTCAACCCTTTAAAACAGACTTTGCAATGTCTACCAATGGCAATATGCAGAAAATCGCATCTGTCGTGCTTACAGGTGGAACCATGCGCAGCACATTGGGCATTACGCCACGCTAAAGGATAGAAATAAAATGAAAAAAACAATTTTAGTTGCATCTATTTTAAGTACAGCTTTTTCATTCAATTCTGCTCAAGCGATGCAGGCTTTAAATGATGATCAGTTATCTCATGTACAAGGTCAGGCACTTTTGAACCTGATGACTGCGACAGATCAATCGCAAGGGTTAAATTTTTATAAACTAAGTGTTGATGCACTCATGGAGCTTAATGCCAACATTAAAACGCTACAATTAGGTTGTGGCGGTGTAAATAATGCGATTGGTGGTAAAGCGGGATGTGATATTGATATTTCTAATATTTCGTTAAGTGGTTTGAATGAATCCTATGATTCAACAGGTAGTCCCAAGTTTAATGGTGAACGTGCGGGTACCAGTGCACAAATTACCAATCCATTTATTGAATTTGCGATTAGTGGAAATAGTGCGTCAACACGTGAAGTGGTTGGTTTTCGCTTAGGTGCAGAAGAAATTTTAGGTCTACTGACTTTGGGTACAGATAACGTGCAAAACCCAAATGACGGGATTAAAAGTTTCAGTGGTTATATGAAAATGGCACAAACGCAAGGGCATTCATTTACTAAAGAAGCTAAATTTGGTAATGCCTCTGACCAAAAAATTAGTGGGATACTGACTGCGTTGGGGCAGGATCGTGTCTATACAAGTAAACCTGGCGCAGAAGGACATACTGGGATTACCGTTCCATCGATGCGAGCTGATTTTACGATGCCTGAAACAGTAGTGACTGGTCAGCGTATGGAATCCGCTGTAGTTACGGGTATCCGTTCAACATTAGCTTCTATTCCGCTAGCGGCAACAGAGTCTGGGACATACACTGGTGATGTAAATGGAACACCTGACTTTTCAAAAGACCAGTTATATGTCACATTTCCTCCTTTATTGTTTGGTTCTGTTGGTGATCACTCATTCTTTAAAATGAGTAAGGGTTCTACATTAGAAAATTTGAATATGGATATTACTTTTGTCCAAGCCCTAAATATGATTCACAATATTCCTCTGACAGGAACAGGTGGATATTTATCTTTACAAAGCAAGCCAGTGCAGTGGATGGGTGCAGATGAAAAAGATATTGCACAACAAGGTTGGTGGATGTCGTTTAAGGAACCAGTGCAATTAGGTTATTTGGCAACTGCGGATTTGGTAGATGTTTCTGCAGTACTACCACAGGTCGCAAAAGCATTAACTTCTGAGTTAATGCAAGATAAGCATAATGTAGATGTAAGTTTGTTAGAAGCATTAGGTTCATTGGCTGGTACACCAATCGAGCGTAAAATGAATATCGATGTTGGTAGTTACACAGGATATTACACGGGTCAACCAGCCAGATTAACACTTAATAATCAGGTTTTACAAAACCAAAATGTTACCCCTAACTGTTATGGTGGTATGAAATTCTGCTAATCCCAAATGAAAAAAATCCCGCAACTTGTGCGGGATTTTTTATACTCAGTGTTCAATCTTATTTGGCAATTTTGATGAGTAATTCTTCTTTCGTTAGGTTGCTAGATTCAGCATCACGACGACCTTTATATTCAAAAGTACCTGCATCTAAACCTTTCTCACCAATCACAATACGGTGCGGAATACCTGTAAGCTCAAGGTCAGAGAATTTCACCCCAGGACGTTCATTACGATCATCCAGTAATACATCATAACCCGCAGCTTGAAGTTCAGCATAAAGTGCTTCTGCTGCTTCTAATGTGCGAGGTGATTTATGTGCGTTCATTGGTACAATCGCAATTTCAAATGGTGCGATGGCTGCAGGCCAAATAATCCCTTTATCATCAAAATTTTGTTCAATGGCAGAGGCAACGACACGTGTTACTCCAATCCCATAGCATCCCATGGTAACAGTAAACGGTTTGCCATCTTCACCTAATACTTTGCAGCCCAACGCTTCTGAGTATTTAGTACCAAGCTGGAAGATATGACCGACTTCAATACCGCGTTTAATTTGTAGAGTTCCTTTGCCATCTGGAGATGGATCGCCCTCAACGACGTTACGTAAATCGTAAACTTCAGTATATTGCGCATCGCGTTCCCAGTTCACACCTGTTGCGTGTTGATCAACTTGGTTTGCACCTGCAACGAAGTCAGACAATATCGATGCAGCACGGTCTACAATCACTGTTATGCCTTTTTCAACCAAACCTTGTGGACCAACAAAACCAGCAGTTAAACCTAAAGCTGCAATTTGTGCATCGGTTGCAAAAGTAAGTGGTGCAGCAATCTGTGGATGCTTTTCTGCTTTAATTTCGTTGAGTTCATGGTCACCGCGCAGGAATAATGCAATCACAGGCACTTGACCTGTTTCATCTGCAATACCTTGAACCAAGAGCGCTTTGACTGATTGGTTGCTATTTGTACCTAAAAATGCAGAAACTTCCGCAATGGTTTTTTGATTTGGTGTATCTACAATGTTGAGTTCTTGCGTTGCAGCAGCACGTTCACCCACCAAAATAGCTTCAGCCATTTCAATATTGGCTGCATAATCAGATTCGGTAGAGAAGGCGATATCATCTTCACCGCTTGAAGCCAGAACGTGGAATTCATGTGAACCAGAACCACCAATAGAACCTGTATCAGCTTGTACTGGGCGGAAGTCTAAACCTAGGCGCGAGAAAATACGGCAGTAGGTGTCGTACATTACATCGTAGGTTTCTTGTAAAGAAGCTTGATCGGTATGGAAAGAATAAGCATCTTTCATAATAAATTCGCGTGAACGCATTACCCCAAAACGTGGGCGAATTTCGTCACGGAATTTAGTTTGAATTTGATAGAAGTTGATTGGCAATTGCTTATAGCTTTTTAATTCATTACGCGCCAAATCGGTAATGACTTCTTCATGTGTTGGGCCAAGTACAAAAGGATTGTCGTGGCGATCTTTAAAGCGTAGTAATTCAGGACCGTATTGCACATAACGCCCTGATTCTTCCCAAAGTGAGGCAGGCTGAGTGACAGGCATAAAAGTTTCTAAAGCACCTGCGCGATTCATTTCTTCACGAACAATGGCTTCAACTTTATTTAGCACACGCACACCCATTGGCAGCCAAGTATATAAACCTGAAGCCAATTTACGAATCATACCCGCACGTAACATCAGCTGGTGAGAAATCACCTCGGCATCGTTTGGGGTTTCTCTTAACGTAGCAAATAAAAAGCGACTCGCGCGCATGGAAACTGTCCTAAAAAGTGAAGCGTTAAATGGAGTTTTTTCAAAGCCAGATTATACAATAAAAATCGGGCTAAACTTGCGTTAAAATTTAGCCCGAGCGATTGTGTGATTTTACGTGAGATTTTAAGAAATGAGTTTACGTGTTTGGCGTAACATAAAATTCTTAAAATCGTCTAAATAAGTGAAAATGACAGGTACGACCACCAAGGTGAGTAGGGTGGATGTAATTACACCGCCAATGACTGCGTGTGCCATAGGCGCACTTTGTTCGCCGCCTTCACCCAAGCCAAGTGCGAGTGGCACCATCCCCATCACCATTGCACTGGTGGTCATTAAAATAGGGCGTAAACGGGTTTTCCCTGCAGCTATAATTGCATCATAACGTGAATCGCCCTGATCCATGGCTTTTTTAATAAAATCAATTAGTAAAATCGCATTTTTGGTGACCAATCCCATCAGCATAATAATACCGATAATAGAAAACAGGTTCATGGTCGAGTTAAAAATAAACAGTGCCAAGAATACTCCAATCAACGATAAAGGTAGGGAAGCCATAATTGCTGCGGGGTGAATGAAACTGTTGAATTGCGAACCTAAAACAATATAAATAAACACAATAGACAGGGTAATTGCAGTCAGTGCATAACCTGCAGATTCAGCCATGTCAGCATTGGCGCCTTGAGTGTCGAAGCTATAACCTGCGGGTAATTTAAAGTTATCCTGAATTTTTTGAATGTCGGCACCAATGTCACCTGCAGGACGTCCAGCAGTGTTAGCTACGACCAAAACTTCACGGGCCAAATCACGGCGGTTGATTTGCGCTGCACCTAAACTTTCTTCAAACTTCGCCACACTTGCTAGAGGCACTAAAATATTTTGTCCATTGGCATCGGTTTTTTGTGAAGTTAAATACATATTTTGCACATCGCTCGGCAAGCTACGATGGTTTTCTGTAAGGCGAACATTGACATCGTAGGTTTCGCCACGTTCATCTTGCCAAGTGGTGACATCATCCCCCGCAATCAGTGGGCGGATAATATTGGCAATTTGATTCACCGATAGCCCTAAATCGCTGGCAAGGACACGGTTAATATGAACACCTAATGTAGGTTTAGGAGCTTTTAGCGAGCTTTCTAAATCGACAATACCATTCACCTGAGCAATTTCGGTCATAAAGCGGTCAGAGATTTTTTGTAATTCTGCTAAATCAGGGCCTTTAATAGACACCATCACAGGTTTTTGCCCACCAGAAACCGTTTCATCGGCAGATGCGACAGAGGTAATGGTGATGCCTGCAATACTTTGTAGACGCTGGCGAAATTCGTTATTGAGTTCGGTCAGCGTTTGTTGACGTTCATTACGCGGGCTGACAGTTACACGCAAGTTAACATGATTTTTCCCGCGATCTGTCACGCTGTTAATGGCTCCGTAAGTCGCGCGAACTTCAGGGTGTTGACGGATGATTTGATCTACTTGTTTTAATTTTGCTTGTGAATATTCAAGTGAGGCATCCACAGGTGTTTCAAATTTAATCCGAATCTCACCTTTGTCGGGTACAGGTACAAACTCCGTACCAATCAGTTTGGATAATCCGAGTGCTGCAAATAATGAGCCCACTGTAATCAATAAGGTAATAACGCGAAATCGTAGTGCCAATTTTAAAAGTTTTTCATAATGATGGCTTAAATTGTCGAGTTTGTTAGAAATCCAGTTTAAGAAGCGTTTTACCCGTCCAGGTTTTTTATTCGGATTTGCTTTTTCTGCCCAGTGTGCAGAAAGCATTGGATCCAGCGTAAAACTGACAAACATGGAAATCAGTACGGCAGTACTGACGGTGACACCAAATTGATAGAAAAAGCGTCCGATAATCCCGCCCATAAATGCCACAGGTAAAAATACAGCCACAATGGTCAGGGTAGTTGCTAAAACCGCCAAGCCAATTTCTTTAGTACCATCCAAAGCAGCCGTGACATGGTCTTTACCCATATCTGCATGACGCACGATATTTTCACGTACCACAATTGCATCATCAATCAATAAGCCAATACTGAGCGAGAGCGCCAGTAAGGTCATCATGTTGATGGTAAAGCCAAATGCCCAAATAAAGGTGAGTGTGCCGAGTAGGGCGATTGGCAGGGTCAATCCTGTAATGGCGGTAGAACGGAATGAACCAAGAAACAACAGTACAATCAGGACTGCCAGAATCGCACCCTCAATAATGGTGCGCGCTACATCACGGATACTGCCACGAATCCCTTTAGAAGAATCCACCACGACCTTTGCAGTCATGCCTACAGGTAGTTGGGTCTGAATACGTTCTAAGGTTTTGTAGGTGTTATCAACCACTTCAATAACATTAGAGTCTGAACTACGCAAGATATCGACAGCAACCGCAGTTTGCCCATTTAAAAATGCACTGGTTTCCAGCTCTGCCTGACTGTCTTGAATTGTGGCAACTTGTTTTAAAAAGATTGGCGCACCATTTTTATTGGCAATAATTAAATCGCCAAAAGCCAGAGGATGAATGACTTTGGATTGGATTTCGACCACCAATTCACTATTGGCTTGTTTGAGTGTGCCGCCAGGTACTTCAATATTTTCAGCTTTGAGCGTGTTGATGACCTGATCCACACCCAGTCCAAAACTCATTAACTTTTGTGGATCTACCTCAATCCGAATTTGTCGCTGTGCATCACCCAATAAATTAACAGTTCCGACACCAGACACAGTGCGCAGTTGCGGTACAACTTGTTGATCTAAATAGGAACTTAAATCACGCAAAGACATTTGTGAGGATTCAAACACAATCGACATGACTGCATTGGCAGTTGGGTCGTAGCGCTCCACCACAGGGTCTTGAATTTCATCTCGAAAGCCTGCACTGACAGACGAAATTGTATCGCGTACATCTTGTGCCGCCACTGCCGAAGGAACATCTAAATTAAACTCGGCAATAATAGTAGATAGCCCTTCACTGGATTGTGAAACCAGTTGTTTGAGTCCAGAAATGGTGTTGATCTGATCTTCCATTTTCTTGGTGATTTCAGATTCAACTGTTTCAGGTGATGCACCCGGATAACTGGTATAAACCACTACAAACGGAAAATCGACGTCAGGAAATTCTTCCACGCCCATACGTTGCCATGAAGCCAAGCCAAGCACCATTAGACAAAACATCATCATGATGGTAAAAACGGGATACTTGACGCTAACTCGGGTAAACCACATAACAACGATCCTGATTTTTTATTTATTGGACATCTGCACTACTGCATTGAGATGAAATTCAATTTATTGAGGGTTATTTTGAATGATCACCTGCTGCTGAATTTGATCGGGATTGAACACCACTCGACTGACTAGATCACTGCTCTGTAAGCCTTGAATCACAGCAGTATTGTCACTATAGCGCTGTTCTAAAACTGTGATATCCACGCGGGCAATTTTTTGATCTCGAATCACCCAAACATAAGGTTTGTTTTGGATATCGTGAATGGTATTGAGTGGGATGATTTGCCCTGAAATTGTCGTGTTCGCTAAAATATAACCATCCACAAATGCCCCAATACTTAAAGAGGGAAGACGATCAAGCGGGGTTGCAAAAAACTCAATTTGACGACTGGCTAAATCTGCCACTGGGGAAACGCGGCTAATTTGTGCATTAAATGTGTTTGCTTGCCCTTGGAGTTGATATTCAATTTTTTGACCAATTTTGAGTGCGGCTTGTAAGTCGCTTGGTAATTTGGCTTGAATTTCTAATTGGTTCGGATCGACGACTTCAAATAAGGTTTGTCCTGCAGCCACAGTTTGCCCAGGCTCAACCTGACGTTGGGTAATGACACCGTGAATTGGACTGGTAATCGTGCCATCCTGATCGGCTTTTAGTGCAATATCGACATTGGCTTGTTGGGCGCGTACATTTTCCATTTGCGCACGATAATCTAACTGACTTTGCTCATATTCCACTTGTGAAATAAAACCCTGATCGAGCAAACGTTTTTTTCGTTGCATCATGTTGTGGGCTTGGTTGGCTTGCGCTTGCGTTGCAGCTAAATTGGCGCGAGCTTGTGCTAAACGCGCAGCATTATCCTGATTATTTAAGCGTAGCAAGGTTTGACCACGTTGTACGCTATCGCCCACTTTGACATAGACTGAAGTTGCTGTGGCAGTCACCTGTGCTTGAATACTACTTTGATTGACTGCACGCACTGTGCCTGTAAAGGCAGTTTTACTGATTGCGCTGCCTTGTTGTGGTGTCACTAAATCTTGCTGAATGAGTTCAATTTTTTCTGATACTGTTGTTTTATTTTCAGTTTCTGTTTTTTGGCAGGCACTCAGCAAAATACATAAGCCGATTGCACCAATACGAAAAATGGGTAAATGCTGCCGATTAAACCTAACTGCGATACGCTGTGCAATGTGCATGCATATTTGTCCTTATTGATTGCCAAAATGACAAGGTAATTCAAATCAACTATTCAAGTGCTTTTAAGCGAGTAATAATTCTGTCGTATTCTGCTTGTGTATTTCGATAGCTTGTTTGTAAAGATTGAATCATATCTTTTTTAAGCTCGATGTTTTTTAAGTTATTGTCCAAATTGGTTTTTAGTTGTGCAGGCACAGGTTTGACCTTGCGTAAATATTCCATTTCTTGACGTTTAAAAGTAATACGGTCATTTTGCAGCTGTTTGAGTTGTTCTTGTTGGAAAATAATTTGCTTTTTAATATGCGCTAAAGCGTTATTACGTTTAGTGATTGCGGTTTGACTATTGGTATAGGCGTTTTTCAAACGCTGATCAGATTCCATTTGATACGCTTGAGCAGCACGTTGTGGGGCTTTTTTAATATCCATTTCAGTGTTGTATGGACGTGCGCGCTGAATTACTTGCATGTTACGGTCTAATGCTTCATAGCCATGACGAATATGATTAGGTGTCACATTACTACTAATATTTGCAACGCCATGTTGATCATAATAGCGATACCACACCGCTTTGTTCTGGCTGTCAGCCATGAGTGGGGCAGAGGACAAGAGCAGTAAAGCAAGCATGCCCAATTTAAGTGACTGCTTATTTTGTTTTAATTTGACAGCGAGTGATTTTGCAAAAAAAGTGCTCACGTTGTCCCCCACAATAAAGTTGACTAAATTACTTAAATTACACGTAATAATAGTGTTATATTAGATCAAAATTAGGAATTAAAAAAATACAACCGATAAAAAATATCAATGGTCACACGAAAGTGTGAGCGGTTTGGTGATAATGGTGTAAAAGTGTAGATTTACACTAAATATGTTCATTGAAACTACAAGTAAAGATATGTTAAAAATACGATCAATGTGTAAGATTTTTCTACTCAGTTGCTTGTACAAACAAAAATGGGAAGGGTCATTGAATGGACGATAAATTCCAAAATCTAAAAGTCATGGTGATTGATGATTCAAAAACCATTCGCCGTACAGCTGAAACACTTCTGCAGCGTGAAGGTTGTGAAGTGGTTACCGCAGTTGATGGATTTGAAGCTTTATCCAAAATTGCAGAATCAAATCCAGATATCGTATTCGTAGATATTATGATGCCACGCCTAGATGGTTACCAAACGTGTGCCTTAATTAAAAACTCGCAAAACTACCAAAACATTCCTGTCATTATGCTATCAAGTAAAGATGGTTTATTTGACCAAGCTAAAGGACGTGTCGTGGGTTCTGATGAGTATCTGACTAAACCATTTAGTAAAGATGAATTATTAAACGCCATTCGTAACCACGTGACCGCATAATTATTAGTTAGTTAGATTTATTGGGGAAAATAATGGCTCGTATTCTTATTGTAGATGATTCACCTACAGAAACATTCCGCTTTAGAGAAATCTTGACCAAGCATGGTTTTGAAGTCATTGAAGCAGCGAATGGTGCAGATGGCGTGACCATGGCGCAAGCTGAATTACCAGATTTAGTATTAATGGATGTGGTTATGCCAGGCGTGAATGGCTTTCAGGCAACACGTCAAATTTCGCGTGGTGACACCACCAAACACATTCCAATTGTAATTGTGAGTACCAAAGATCAGGCAACTGATCGTGTTTGGGGAAAACGCCAAGGTGCAAGCGATTACTTAACTAAGCCTGTTGACGAAAAACAATTAATTGATGTGATTAATCAACACCTTAATGCAGGATAAGCTATGGCTGCAAATGGTTTTATTGAATTGCTTCGGTTATCTAAACGTGGAAACAAAAACTACGTTAGTACCGAAAATGAGGTAAACCGCTGGTCAGGCATTGCTTTTGAGATGATGGGGCAATATTTCGTTGCTCCATTAGGAGAAGTTTCTGAGGTTATTTATCCACCGAAATATACGCCAGTGCCAAATACCCAACCTTGGGTAGTAGGTTTAGCGAATATTCGCGGAAGATTACTTTCAGTTTCAGATTTGGCACATTATGTTTCTGGGCAAAGCAGCCAATATTCACCTACTCAAAAAGTAATGTGTATTAGTCATAATGACCATTATGTCGGTTTAGTTGTAGATCAAGTTTTGGGTATACAGCACTTTAATAAGAAAAGTTTCTTTTCTAAACACAATGATTTAGATAGTAATTTACAAGAATATTGTCAGGGGTATTTTCACCAACATAACCAACAATGGCATGTTTTCTTATTTAGTCGTTTATTGCAAAACCCAAAATACATGAACGCATCTATAAAATTTATAAATTAACTGTCGCGCACCTAAAAAATGAAGGCGTCAATCGGGGAGAAGCTGCATGGGCTTTAAACTTAAAAAGAAAAATTCAGGCGAAGAAACCGTCCGTAAAGCAAGTGGTCCAGGTTTTTTTGCAAAATTACAGGCGCGAACAGAAGAGTTTGCGAGTGTATTTGGCGAAACAGAAAAATCTAAGCCACTTATTTTAGGCGCAGCTTTTTGTATCATCTTATCGCTTTTCCTGTTGTTATACCTTTTTTATAGCGTGCCGCGTAATAACGATTTTACCCGTAGTTTGGGTGATTTACGTCTGTTGTCACAAACCATTTCACGTCAAGCAACCGAAGCGACTGCATCAGGTACGCCTGAATCTATTAAAAACTTAACAGATTCACAAAAAGCCTTTGCTGCTCACTTAGAAACAGTGAAGGATATTCATGCCAGCACAGATACACTGCGTGAAGTGGAAACACAGTGGAAATCGGTTTCTGAAAATATTGATTTGATTGCTTCGCAACAAAAAATCATTAACCAACTCTATGACACCAACATTGCAATTGGTGAAACCATTCCGGGTATTCAGGCTGAATATAACTTGATGGTTGACCAAATGGCACGTCAAGACATGCCAAGTAGCCAGGTGGTTATTGCAAAGAACCAAGTATTCATTGCAGAACGTATTTTACGTTCAATCAGTTCTGTATTAACAGGTACAGACAGTTCACGTGAATCTGCAGATGACTTTAGTGCCGATACCGAAACGTTTGGTGCTTACTTGGCAGCACAGTTAAATGGTAGTGCGGAACTTGGTGTACAACGTATTACTCAAGAAGATTTACGTAGTTCATTAGAAGGTATTCAAGCAGAATATGAAGATGTATTGAAATCTGCTGCTGCAACAGTTTTAAATAACTCAACACAAATTGTAAAAGTACGTCAGGCATCATCTTCTATTTTTGATCAGTCAGATAAGCTTTTAACCAATTTAAATAAATTGTCTAGCGGTTCAGGTTGGTCTATTGCAATTCCTGCAATTGGCTTAATTGCAGCATTACTTGCGTTCTTATTCTGTGTATTCAAACTCTTGAACTTACGTGGTGAAGCCGATAAAACTCGCGTGGTTCGTCTACAAGATGAATATGACCGTAACCAGAACGCGATTTTACGTTTACTCGATGAGATTGCCGACCTTGCAGATGGTGACTTACGTTCATACGCAACAGTATCGGAAGACTTCACGGGTGCAATTGCCGACTCGATTAACTTCGCAATTGACCAATTACGTGACCTTGTATCGCGTATTCACGAAACATCGCACGAAGTTGCACAATATACGGCAACCACACAGAACATTACCAACCAGCTTGCTGAAGCATCTGAGCATCAGGCGCAAGAAATTGCAGGTGCATCTGCCGCAATTAACGAAATGGCAATGTCGATTGACCAAGTATCTGCCAACGCTGAAGAATCAGCAGCGGTAGCAGAACGTTCAGTACATATTGCATCGAATGGTGCAGACGTTGTAAACCGTTCAATTGAAGGTATGGATATCATTCGTGAGCAGATTCAAGAAACCTCTAAACGTATTAAGCGTTTGGGTGAATCTTCACAAGAGATTGGTAACATCGTTGCCTTGATTAACGATATTGCCGACCAAACTAACATCTTGGCATTAAACGCAGCAATTCAGGCGTCTATGGCGGGTGAAGCAGGTCGTGGTTTCGCAGTCGTAGCCGACGAGGTACAGCGTCTAGCGGAACGTTCAGCATCTGCAACCAAGCAGATTGAAACACTGGTTAAAACCATTCAGACCGATACCAACGAAGCCGTAATTTCGATGGAACAAACCACATCGGAAGTTGTACGTGGTGCGAACTTATCTAAGGATGCGGGTGTTGCACTGGATGAAATTCAAACGGTATCGACCAACCTTGCGAAATTGATTTCTAACATTTCGGATGCTGCAAAACTTCAGTCTGCTTCTGCAGGTCACATTGCAACCACGATGAACGTTGTACAGGAAATTACCTCGCAAACGACCAGTGCAACTTTCGATACTGCACGTTCGGTATCTGAGTTGGCCAACATGGCAGAATCATTACGTGAATCTGTAACTGACTTTAAACTACCTGAATAAGCGGGATTCCAGCTTGGGGAAAGGTGTACCTATACACTGTTATGGGTACACCATCATTCAGAGATAAAGCATCGCAAAGATGAACTTAACTTTTGGGTTAGGGGCATTCAGGATGGTTACAATTAAGTTGAAGTGCCTTTTGGTGCTGAAAACGTAAGAAGCCTTAGCTATGAAAGAAATATTAAAAAATTTAGTCGAAACAATGACGCTTCCTGAAGATAGTTATCTTGAGCAAGATGCGGAAATTCTTGAAATTTTTGTCGAAGAAATTGAAGAAATCTTCGAAGAATTAAATCCATTATTTACAACTTGGTTTGCGAACCCAACAGATCAAGAAACTTTAGTAACTATTCGTCGTCACTTTCACACTTTAAAAGGCTCGGGTCGCATGGTGGGTGCGAAGTCTGCGGGCGAGTTGGCATGGACGGTTGAAGATACTTTAAACCGTGTGCTTTCGGGTGCGGTAACACTCAATACTGATATTCAAAAATACGCAAAAACTGTTTTAAATATTTATCAATACAAGCTTTATCCAATTTTTAAGCAAGTCGGTTTAATTGATCTTGATTTACGCCCATTGGTGCTTTTAGGACAACAATTACAGCAAAACCAAAGTCCTGAACCTGCATTGGAAGAGTTGCTGGTTTTAGCAGATCAACTGACTGCCACTGATATGCCGACAGGACTAGAATTGACGGATGCTGCAGTTGAAACAGCAGCTGTCGCAGCAGTTGAATCATCTGAAGATGTAATGACTGCTGAAGAAATGCCGCAGACAGAAGTTGCACAAGAAGAGGCTGCTGATGCGAGTCTATTGGCTGAAACTCTGGCTATTTTTGTAGAAGAAGCTGAAGAGCATTTAGCGACCATTGATCAGTTCTTGGCACAAGATCAGATTTACTCACAAGACTATAATGGCTTAATCCGTGCATTACATACACTGCGCGGCAGTTCGTCTATGGCGCAAATTGATCAAGTTTTTCAAGCCAGTTCTAAAGTTGAAAACTTGTTTAAAGCGTTTGTACAAGATGAAATTGAATCTACATCAAAAGAAACTGCGCTGTTGGTGCAATATGCAGAATTTGTCCGGGATTATCTGCATGTACTTCGTCAAGGTCACTGTGATGGTTTAGATGTAATCTATGCAACTTTTAATAAAGCATGGGATAGCTACGGCTTTAGCACCAGCGATACAGAAGACTCTAATCCTCAAGGTTTAGTATCGAAGCTAATCGAACTGAATATTGATCGTTTACTTGATGCCGAATTTGAATTTGATAAATTGGCGCAAGCGCAATTCCCAAGCTATTTAGAAGAACTCAGCGCACAAGCGCAATTGTTGGTAGAGCATACCGATAACCGTGCGTCTGTGGGTATTCATCAATTTACTGAAGAACTTAAAGCTGCTTACGACAGTGTTTTAGCCAAACCAATTCTGCTTAACTCTGAATATGGTTATGAGTTATTTGCACAGGCACACCAAGAGTTTATTCATTTATTCGATACCTTGGCTGCGGGACAGCGTGTTACGGTTACAGAAGACATTCAGAAAACCTTAAATGACTTAACTGCATTTGTGCAGCAAGACATTGATGCAATTGCACTTGAAGATGCTGAAACATCAGTGAGCGACAATGCTGTAGAAACAACAGTTGTTGCAGAACCTGAAGCGGTGCCTGCTGCAGTTGCTAGCGAAAATTCGGGCACAGTGAATTTGGCGCAATTGTCACAACGTATTGCATCAGATCAACAAAACATGCATGCCGATGATGCCAACAAAGACTTCGATCCTGACTTGCTGGATATCTTCTTGGAAGAAGCAGAAGAGCTTTTGGTGGGTATGGATGAAGATGTCAATACTTGGTCAAAAGACGCCAGCGATACTTCGGCTTTAAACAACTTAATGCGTTATTTGCACACTTTAAAAGGTGGTGCAAATATGATTTCTGCGACGCATATTGGTTTAATTGCACACAACCTTGAGTCGATTTACGAGCGTATCATTAACAACCAAATTGTTGTTTCACCTGCGTTAATTCAAATTATTCGTTTGGTGCAAGATGATATTGCAGACCGTATTCAGACCATTCGTGATGAGCGTGTGGACTATGCTGCGCCAGAGTCGATTGCAATTTTAGGCAACATTGTTAGCTTGGCACAAGGCGATGCAGATGTGTCAGTTGCAAGTGCGACAACCGCAGCGCAGCCTGAACAGACTATTGACGCAGTAGAAGAGGTTGATGCACAGCCTGAGTTGGCGGTAGAAGCGTTGCAAGATACAACTGCAGATTTAGCTGAAGATGACGCAGTTATTGCTGATGATGCACATTTTGAAGACGCTGCTGCTGCGGAATTTGAGCCGATCACAGAAACTGTAAGTCTTGAAGCAAGTGCTGAATCTGAAGATGAGCAATTACATTCAATTGTGGTTGAGACTTTCAGAGAAGAAGCGGAAGAAATTTTGGATGCTGCAGATCAGCGCTTGAAACAATGGTTTGAACAGCGTAGTGACCGAAGTATCTTGCTTCAATTACAACGTGCGGCGCACAGCTTAAAAGGCGGTGCACGTATGGCTGAAATTGAGTCTGTTGCGCAAATCGCCTATCAACTTGAAAGTGCCTTTGAACAGTTTGCTGTGCATCAATTTAACTCAAATGTTTATGATGCTTTATTGCAAACCACGTTGGCGTGGTTGCGTGATGCAATCTTCAAAGCAGATTACAGCAATTATGACAGCTTAAAATCTAGCTTGTCGGCGATGCAGTTTGTAGATGTATCTGCGCAATTGCCCGAGCGTTTAACGCATACCGACTTGTTATCGCCAAGCCGTAGTTATGAGTTTGTTCAGGGTGATGGTACAGAGCCACCTGCAATGTCGGGTGAGTGGGGCGAAACCACACAGCTGGATAATAGCAATGAGATGATTCGTATCTCTGCCGATTTAGTCGAGAAGATGATTGACTTGTCAGGCGAGAACTCGATTAACCGTTCACGTATTGAAATGGAGCTTGGGCAACTAGGCGGTACGTTGAATGAGATGGAATTGGCGATTAAACGTCTTGCCGATCAGTTACGCCGAATGGAAGGCGAGCTGGAATCGCAAATTATTGCCAAGCATGGTTCTGAAAACTCACGTTATGCAGACTTTGACCCATTAGAGATGGACCAATATTCATCGTTGAATCAGTTGTCTAAATCTCTGGCGGAATCTGCATCGGACTTGGTGGACTTTAAGAGCACCTTGGCTGAAAAAATTCGTGATGCCGAAGGTTTGTTATTACAACAATCACGTATTCAGGCTGAAATTCAAGAAAGCTTGATGCGTACACGCCTTGTACCATTCTCACGTTTATTGCCACGTTTACAACGTATTGTGCGTCAGACTTCATCGACCTTAAACCGTCCGACAGAACTGGTGGTTTATAACACTGAAGGTGAATTAGACCGTACCATTCTAGAGCGTTTGGTGACACCGTTTGAACACATGCTGCGCAACGCGGTCGACCATGGGATTGAAGACCCTGCACAACGTGCTGCAGCCAATAAACCTGAAGTTGGTAAAATTGAACTGAACATTACCCGTCAAGGCACAGATGTTGTGGTGACTTTTGTGGATGATGGTAAGGGTATTGATGATGCCAAGATTAAAGAAAAAGCATTGAGCTTAGGTTTAATCAAAGCCGATCAGAATTTAGATAAAAACGAAATTCTGCAATACATTTTCCACCCAGGCTTTACAACAGCACAATCGGTTACACAAATTTCAGGTCGTGGCGTTGGTTTAGACGTGGTGCAAAGTGAGATTAAGGCGCTCGGCGGTCACGTTTCTGTAGATTCAACATTAGGTCAAGGCACAACCTTTAGTATTCGTGTACCAACGACGGTTGCGGTATCCGATGCCTTAATGGTTAAAGTTGGTGATCAACAATTTGCTGTACCGTTGGCGCAAATTGACCGTATTGTACGTATTGCACCAACCACTTTGGAATCTTACTTCAACAGCAATGAAGATTTCTTCCAAATTGACAACCAGAACTACAAGTTACGTTACTTATCTGAGTTCGTTGGCAATCAGCCATTACCGCGTTTAAGCCATGTGGGTCATTCACTACCTGTTCTGTTAATTAAAGGCAGCACAGGTCAAACCATTGCTTTACTAGTCGATCAGTTGATTGGTTCGCGTGGTCAAATTGTTGTGAAACCAATTGGACAACAGTTCTCAAGCATTGGTGCAATTGCAGGCGCAACTATTTTGGGTGATGGTCAAGTTTGTTTGATTTTGGATGGTCAGAACATTGCCCGTCAAATTCTTGCAACGCAACGTACCAAACAAGCCAGCGATCAACGTGATAGCCAACGTCGTGATACGCGCCGCTTAATTATGATCGTGGATGACTCAGTCACCGTACGTAAAGTAACTTCACGTCTGCTTGAGCGTCAAGGTTATGATATCGTGACTGCTAAAGATGGTGTCGATGCCATGGAGCAGCTTGAAAACGTCAAACCTGACTTGATGTTACTGGATATTGAAATGCCACGTATGGATGGTTTTGAGGTGACTAACCTTGTGCGCCACCACGACATGCATAGCAATCTGCCGATCATCATGATTACGTCACGTACAGGTGAAAAACACCGCGAACGAGCGTTTAGCTTAGGTGTGACGCATTACATGGGGAAACCGTTCCAAGAGGCAGAATTGCTTGCCAATATTGAACAATTATTAGCAGTCAGTCAGGGGTAAACGATGAGTCAGACGAATAGTCCAAATTTACTCGGGCAAATCAGTCAGCAAGAGCTGCAACATTTAATTACCGTATCTACCGGTTTTATTGATGCTTATATTGTTGAATGTCATGGTAAACAACCGATGCTGATACCTCAAAATATTGTGTTGTCAGCGCTGGATAACGCCACTCAAGTTAAAACTGTGGAATGGCACGAATCGCAATTGCCTGTTTATGCAGTCAATGACCCAGAGAAAAAAATGGGCGTGGCACTGGTCATTGAAGGTGATGAAATGGAGCAGCGTTTTGCTTTGATGTGCAATGAAATGCCTAAAACACTGCGCTTGCGTATTTCTGAAGTGGTAGATGATGACCAACAAACCACGACTGATCCTGCGGTATTCCAATATGTCCGTATGGGTGAGCAGGTCTTTCATGTACCAAATTTACAATACATTCAAGAAAACTTGACGGCTTAAACGCAATTTTCTCCGTTGTAAAATAGAAAAGGAACTCAAATAGAGTTCCTTTTCTGCTTCATGCAACTAATCTTATTGGATTTAAGTTAGTAATCCTTCCAAAATCTGTTCATAAATTTCTGCCAATGGCTCTAAATCAGCCACATCAACATGCTCGTTAATTTGGTGAATGGTGGCATTGAGTACGCCTAATTCCAACACTTGCGCACCTGTTGGCGCAATAAAGCGACCATCAGATGTACCGCCACTGGTCGATAATTCTGTTTCAACACCTGTGACATTGCGAATGGCTTGACGTGCAGCATTAACCAATTCACCTACAGGGGTTAAAAATGGCAAACCTGAAAGCGTCCACTCGATTTCATAATCCACTTGATGGCGATCTAAAATTTCCAAGACGCGAGCTTTTAGTTCATCTGCAGTCACTTCAGTCGAATAACGGAAGTTAAAGGTCACCGTCATATTGCCAGGGACAACATTGGTCGCGCCTGTTCCTGCTTGAATATTTGAAATTTGAAATGAGGTGGCAGGGAAGTATTCATTGCCATGATCCCACACCGTTTCACAAAGTTCCGAAATCGCTTTAGACGCGGTATGAATCGGGTTAATTGCCAAGTGTGGATAAGCCACATGACCTTGTTTACCCTTTACCGTTAAGACACCATTAAGCGAACCGCGACGCCCATTTTTAATAATATCGCCTAATTTATGGGTACTTGAAGGTTCACCCACCAAACACCAAGTCATTTTTTCATGACGTGCTTCCAACGTTTCTACAACTTTTACGGTGCCGTTAATAGAGGGGCCTTCTTCATCTGAGGTGATTAAAAAGGCAATTGAGCCTTTGTGGTCAGGATGTTTGGCGACAAAGCGTTCAGAGGCAACGACCATGGCTGCCAATGCTGTTTTCATGTCGGCACTGCCACGACCATAAAGTTTGCCATCACGAATTTCAGGTACAAATGGATCGGTATTCCATGCGTCTAAATTGCCTGTCGGTACAACATCTGTATGACCTGCAAAGCAAAAGACAGGTGCTTCTGTACCTTTACGCGCCCAGAGGTTATCTACATCGTCAAAACGCATAGATTCAATCTTAAATCCAATTTTTTCTAAGCGTTCTGCCATGAGGTTTTGACAGTTGTGATCGACAGGAGTGACAGACGGTTGGCGTAAAAGCTGAAGGCTTAAATCCAGAGTAGCAGAAGAGGTCATGAGAGTTTCAGACGTTTATCAAGAGTAAGTGCTAATAATAGGGGAATAATGCAACAAAAGTGAAATTTTAGCGTGAAAAAACCTTGTCCGAGAACAAGGTTTTTTGTGGTTTTTGTGAAGATATTCGTGAAATACTCAGAATTATTTGCGAATTTCTTGTTGGGTTTTTTCAGCAGTGTTACTCACCGCATGACCTGCAGAAGATACGTCTTCGCCCACGCCTTTAATTGTATTACAACCCGTTAAAACAAAGGTTAATAGCAGTGAAGTCACTAGAATTTTTTTCATGATCATCTCCAATATGCTCTAGATAGATTATTTTGATGTGTTTTTTAGCTTAGGAAATAAACAGAATAATAAATAGGCAACTTTTATGGTGCTTACGTAATAAAATGTTGAAACAGTTATTCAGCGTGTTAAAGGGGGATAGCTAATCAGCGGTGCAGCACGATACATATAAAATTGTGAATGTGCCGCCCGATAATACAAGCCATCTCCCCACCATTGATTCGGTAGGCTACTGGCTTGAGCATTTTGACAAATCCATTCATGACGTTGTAGGCGATAAAACCGTTCTGCTTGGGCAGGAATATCACTCCCCCAAAGACCTAAACGACGAGCGCGATTAATCCAGTGTGGCGTAAGTGTTGTAGATGATTGTGCCAAGTGATGTATGGCGAAATACAATTGTCCTTTGAGTACAGCAAAACGGCGTTGAATCGGCACATCCAAGGCTTGCTTAAATTGAAATTGCTTTTGACTAAAATGATTCAGTTTACGCGCCAAAGTATCGGAGCGGTTTAAACCATACCAGTGTGCCAAAGAGCAATCCGCTTCGGCTAAGTAGTATTTTAATGCGACTTCCCAGTGTTCAACCTGCTGCGTGTCATGGTTGTGCAGTAAAAAATCCAGTTCACCCACAGTTTTAGCACCATCAATAATTTGAATACTGTGCCCCAATAATTCGAAGGGATGATAGTCACGATCACGCAGCCAAAACCACATCAACATTTCAAAGCGTAAGCCTAAACGGGTACTTTTCAGTTGATTTAAAAAATCGTAAACCGCTTCGGGATGTGAATCTAAATAGGCTAAACGTGATTGATAAGCGTGATAATGGTGTTGCCAAAAAGTATCTGAATGGAATTCAAAAGTATGTTGAATGGGCAATTGCTCAGGCACAGCACATAAAATATTCGGACTTGCCACACTAAAAGCCAACTGACGGATAAGCGGGGTTTTGTAGGTCAGCCATACTTCGGGCAGAAGCTCGGGTTGATGCAACTCAATCATTATGAATCCATGCTGAAAAATGCAGAATTACAACGGAAAATTAAAAAACGCTTTATACTACCGCAATTCGTAGTTTAGGACAGTGGTATGCAAAGCTTGTTATGGCGAAGTTTAGTGGTGATCTTTGTCATCCTTGGCTTTATTGGTGCATTGTTGCCGGGTATGCCTACTACAGTTTTTTTGATTTTAGCAGCTTGGGCATCGTCACGCGGTTGGCCGCAAATGGACAACTGGTTACTGAATCATCCTAAATATGGCAGTACACTCAGAGATTGGCGCGCCAATGGTACTGTACCGCGTAAAGCCAAATGGTTTGCAACGATCATGATGAGTATTAGTGCCGTGATCATGCTGTTCACAACTGCGCCCGTTGCGGTCAAAATTTTTACCAATACCACCATGTTGGTGGTGTGTATTTGGTTGTGGTTACGTCCTGAACCACAGCCGCCCACGAAAGAAGAAGAATAGGGTAGCGCAATGTCTTTTTTATACACACAAGCAGATATTTTGATTGATTTAGCCGAGCAAACTTTATATTTGCCGAAGCATCAGAAACTCTACGTCATCTCGAGTGGTGTGAATGGCATTGGTGAAACTGAAAATAGTGGTAAAACACCACGTGGCTGGCATGAAGTCGCTTTAAAATTTGGTGAAAATGAACCTGAAAATGCAGTATTTATTGCGCGTCAACCGACAGGTGAAATTTACAATTTAGATTTAGCTGAACAATTTCCTGAACGGGACTGGATTTTAAGCCGCATTTTATGGCTCAGTGGTTTGCAAGAAGGTTTTAATCAAGGCATTGGCTGCGATACTTTTCAGCGCTATATCTATATACATGGCACACCAGACACAGAACCGATGGGAATTCCTGCATCGCATGGCTGTATTCGGATGCGTAACCACGATATTTTAGAATTGTTTGAACTGATTCCAGAAAAAGCCTTGGTTTATATTTCTGAACACAAGCTAGATTTAAATAGCTTAGGGTTGCTTGGTTGATGGTGCGTTGATGGTGCGAGTCAATTGAATAAAGTTGTATTCATCGCAACATAAAAAACCAATACATTGAGCAGGTAGAGTGCAACGCTAACAAGTTGAAAAGCACATTAATTTTGCTTGAAAACTAAAATAACTTGCAGAATTTGTTTGTTTTTATAGCGGATCACCTATTTTTTAATCACTCAGTCACAAAAAACTGAAAACAAGCCGAAAAGCGTTTGACAGGCGGTAAAGATTCTCTATAATGCACCTCACAAACGATAAAGACGTTAAGGGCGCTTAGCTCAGTTGGTAGAGCGTCTGCCTTACAAGCAGAATGTCGGCGGTTCGATCCCGTCAGCGCCCACCAAGCCTTTACGTTATAGATTCTTACGTGCAGCGGTAGTTCAGTTGGTTAGAATACCGGCCTGTCACGCCGGGGGTCGCGGGTTCGAGCCCCGTCCGCTGCGCCACTTAAGATTCTTTAACCATTGTTTGTACCACAATAGTGACTTTGTGTAAGTGCAGCGGTAGTTCAGTTGGTTAGAATACCGGCCTGTCACGCCGGGGGTCGCGGGTTCGAGCCCCGTCCGCTGCGCCATTTACATAAATTGCTTTTGAGGGCGCTTAGCTCAGTTGGTAGAGCGTCTGCCTTACAAGCAGAATGTCGGCGGTTCGATCCCGTCAGCGCCCACCAGATTCTTTTGCGATGCAGCGGTAGTTCAGTTGGTTAGAATACCGGCCTGTCACGCCGGGGGTCGCGGGTTCGAGCCCCGTCCGCTGCGCCATTCAAAAGAAAAGTTTAGTTTGCCTGATAGACTTAAATTGAAATGATGCAAAGTTTGACAGTTTTGCAAAATCAGAACAAAATATTGTTTTGATCTTATCAGGGCGCTTAGCTCAGTTGGTAGAGCGTCTGCCTTACAAGCAGAATGTCGGCGGTTCGATCCCGTCAGCGCCCACCATATTTTAGTATCTATGCTTGTCATATATACAAAAAAGACCTTAATTGCTTAACGCAATTACCGTTGCAGCGGTAGTTCAGTTGGTTAGAATACCGGCCTGTCACGCCGGGGGTCGCGGGTTCGAGCCCCGTCCGCTGCGCCATTTTTCATTCCCTGATGTGAAAAATGTATTTCAAAGTTCAAGACGACGTGCTTCGCTTGTCTTGCATCATAAAAAATAACGATGTTATTTTTTAATCTTCAGGGCGCTTAGCTCAGTTGGTAGAGCGTCTGCCTTACAAGCAGAATGTCGGCGGTTCGATCCCGTCAGCGCCCACCATATCCTTTCATCCTCATTTATCTTATATTACTTGCGTATTGCAATAAATTCGCCTAAAATTTTTATTTAATAATAATACTAATATCCGTGACTTATGCGAAATCCTTATCAACGTAAAGCTGCATCTAAGCAAGCAACGCAAACTTATAATGCACAAGATATTTACAAGCAATTTATTGAGACCATTGTGTCTCAGGGGCATGTTTTTGCATTGTATGAAGATGGCTGGGCGCTCTGTGCCACGCCTACAGGGCAACGTGCTTTTGCAATGTGGCAAAATAAAAGTCTGGCAAAACTGTTAATTAAAGACAATTGGGCCAATTATCAAGTCGAAGAAATTTCACTGAAAGATTTTATTGAAAAAGTGATTCCATTTTTACGTCAGGAAGCCACCAATATTTCGATGAATCTAAGCCCAGAAGGGCAGAATGTATTGGTTGCCCCTGAAAAGTTATTGCTTGATCTAAAAAATTATTTGTATCAGGTGTATATGCAAAAACCTGAATTTTTTAAAGATATGCAAATTCCTTTACCACGCTCGATACGTTTGAATTAAGCGATCTGCTTGCTAGATTTTATTTTTAATACTCATTCAGCAGCCAACCACTGATATAAGCAAAATACTCGCGTAACCATGCGTTATAGCGGGTATAGAGTGGTGTCGTTGCACTGAGCATGCTGAACTGTGTGTATCCTTGTCGTTTGGCAATGGCTGCTGCACGTGGTGTGTGAAAGTCGCTGGTGACAATTATAATCGGTTGGGTTTTATCTGTGCCTAATGTATGCAGCAAGGGCTGACTGTTTTTCAAATTAAGTGCCGTACTGGTGCTTTGGGTTTCCAAGATAATGTGTGATGCTGCAATTGCATAACGTTGTTGCAAATAATTAGACATCACCTGTGCTTCAGTGAGTTGTTCCGCAAATGCAGGGCCACCACTAACAATGAAATAACTTTGAGGATGCTCCAAGGCATACGCGGCTGCAGTATCCAGTCGTTTGGCGAGCGTGGGCGATGGTTGTCCATTTTCAATGCCACTGCCGAGTACAATCACCACTTTAGCATTGTTGGTTACAGTATTTTGCTGCTGTGTACTGAAATGAATATAAGTAAAAAAGATCAGCAGGCTGATGCACCACAGCCAAAATACGCCCCAACCGAATTTCCACAGCCAATCTAAGCGTGTATGTTGTTTTAAGTAGCTTTGAATCCAAGTATAGAAAATGGCATAACACAGCAGCATCATGCCTATTAAAACAGGTAAAACGGTGCCGAAATGAATTTTCTTTAAGCTGATGAGATAGGCACCATCCAATACTAAAATTAATCCAATTAGGCTACTCAATATTCTTTTAAATAGACTAAATTGTGTTTGTACGTGACTTGCTTGCATGCCTTGCATAATTTTATTGTACTGTGATGCTGTACAAACAGTATAGCCGAAGCTGCTGAAAAATTTTGCCTCAACTGAATTATGTTTCGGCTGAGGCTATGGATAAAACTTGGGTGAATTGCCAAGTTTTAGCTATAGAGCTACAGCGCAAGCCATTTAAAAAGTGTCAACAAATCCTAATACACATCTCGGCGATAACGTCCTTGCTGACGTAATTGTTCCAGTTGAGTTTCACCTAGAATATCTTTTAAGGCTTGGTCGACATCACTGGCCATGCCTTGAATGCTACCGCAGACATAAATCACGGCATTTTGTTCAATCCAGCGTTTTAATTCTTCAGCCTGTTCGCGTAACTTATGGTGTACATAGACTTTTTCGGCTTGATCACGGGAAAAGGCCAAATCAAGGCGTTGTAGCATACCTGTGCTTTGCCAAGCCTCGATGGTGTGCTGATAAAAGTAATCGTGCGCTTGCTGACGTTCACCAAAAAACAACCAGTTTTGGGTGTAATTCAGGCGGGTACGTGCATGCAATAAGCTCATTAATCCTGCAAGCCCTGTACCGTTGCCAATACAAATAATTGGGCGGTCATCATCAATTAAATGGAAAGATGGATTATTGCGAATGCGTAATGCGATATTTTGCCCAAGTGCAGCATGTGCAGTTAACCAACCTGAACCTAAGCCAAGCTCGCCTTGAGCATCGAATTTTTGACGCACCACAAGTCTTAAAACCTGTTGTGAAGGAATACTGGCAATTGAATATTCACGACTAGGCAAGGGTGAAAGTTGTGCCAATAATTCATCCGCAGTTTTAAATGTCTGAATTGGCGCGGTGAGGTCTTTATCTGCCAAAGCCTGTACTAAGGTTTGCTGACCATCAGCAAGAATTGTATTGGCATCGAGTTGATGCTGTTTTAAAAAGGCGTGAATCCGTGCAGTGCTGTTTTCAGGCTGAATTTCTGCAATATCACCTGCAGACCAATGCACATCATGTTGTGCTAACAGTTCAATATTGAAGGCGGGTGCGCCTAAACTGTTGGGATTTAGCAAGTCACGTTGCTGTAAGGTCCATGTATCAAAAGTTTTTTCGATATGCATACTTGGTAAGTCAAGTTGTGTGACCTGTACCAAAGCCTGATTCCAACGCTGTATGTCTGCAGGATTGGCATTATTTACTTCAATGGTATTGAACAAGGCATGTGCTTGATTACGTTGCAACCATGCAGCAATCGTATGTCCAAAACGGCAGTAATGATCTGCATATTCACGTGAACCTAAAGCCAGTACTGCATAACGCAAATGACTCAGGTCACAGGTTTGCGGTAGGATTTTTTTCACAAAACTTGAGGTCAAATCGGGTGCATCACCTGTGCCATAAGTGCTAGCAATACATAACAGTTGGGTGGTGTTTTTAAGATCTTCAAGGCTGAGATGTTGCAGGGCTTTGACTGTGACAGGCTGATGTGCTTCTTGCAGACTAGTAGCGGTGCGCCATGCCAATTGTTCGGCAGTACCTGTTTGGCTGGCATAGACAATGAGCCAGTGTGCAGCATTTGGGTCGATCTGAAATTGAGTCTGGTTTTGACGTGCAGCAAGAGTCAAACGCTTTTGTTTACGACGTTTTAAATACAGCATCCAACCTGTGACGAAAAACAGCGGCATCATCAATGCAGAAAGCATGGCTAAAAATTGATAAACAGGCCCAAAGAAACTACCGCGATGCACAGGCAGCATACTGCTCATGATTTTTTCATTAAGCCGTTTGTCTACATATAATTCAAGTTGAGTAATACGTGCTTGTTGATAATCAAAAGTTGCGTTATTGCGGGCACGTTCATGTTGTGGAATGACATCGACAAAGTTAATTTCAATTTCACTATTGGCGTGTTTAGGCACATTAAAAGTGATACTGGAATAATCCTGCCCCAATTGCTGCGGGAAATGTTGCCATGCCTTCGTCAATGCCAGATTGATTTGTGCCTGATCCAGCGTATTCTGCTTGGCTGGTTTTGTAGTGTTTGCGCGGCGTCCTGCAGTTTGTGTTTGCGCAGCCTGATGAAGTGCTTGAGCATTTGAATTTACAGGTTTGTTGCGTCCATCTGCTTGCAATTGCGCTTGTGGTCTTTCCACACCCATGACTTTAAACATGCCATTGCGCCACCACTCATACGACCAATATAGCCCTGTGCATGCCAAAACTAGATAGAAAATCACCACCCATGTACCTACTACGGCATGTAAATCCCAAATAAAATTACGTCCTTTTAATTGAGGTTTGAGCGCAAACCATTGTTTGAATGAATGACGTTTTGGCCAGCGTAAATAAATGCCACTTAACACAAAGAAAATCAGAATAAGCGTACATGCGCCTGTGATTTGTTTACCGACTGGCCCAACGGTTAAATTGCGGTGTAATTGCTGAATAAACTGAAAAAATTCGCGTCCTTTAACTTTTGGAAGTTCTTCTGCCGAATAGGGATTGATGAGAATATTTTGCCCGCGTTTTGAACCTTCTTTGGCAATATTAATGCTTGAGGAGGCCGCAGGGTCTTTGGCAATGCTAATGCTATTGATTTTATAATCGGGTTGTACTTGCTGAAAATGTGTATAGATTTCAGCAGGTGTCAATTTGGCTGTTTGCTCAACTTGTACCTGATAACTTTCAGGATTCATCCATTTTAGAATTTCTTGTTCATAAGAATAAATTGCACCTGTCACGCCCATGAGTGACAAAATAAGCCCAGCGGTAATACCAAGGAACCAGTGAATTTGGAAGAATGTTTTTTTCAACATAAGGCGTGGGTGTTGAGAATGAATTGTGATGAAGAATAATACAGGTGTAATACGTATTGCAAATAATATTTATTCTCATTATCGTTTATTGTTTTAATTTTAATCAAAAAAAACCTCCATCACAGGGGATAGAGGTTTATTTTTAAATAGGGATATTTAGATTTGCTTGGCTTCGCCTGCAGCTTCAGTCAAATGCTTGCGAATGGTGTTGAACGAAAAGTTCTTGCTGTCCATACGCTTAGGCAGAATATAAGCACCTTGCTGACCTTTTACTTTGAAGTTCATCAAGATAAACTCAGGGGTATTGTACCATTCATACACATCTTTCCAGCCAATTGCACCCACGCCTTCTTGAGCGCCCATTTGCTGACGCATCACGATACCGTGCGGCTGTACGCCTAAACGAATCCCTTTAATTTCTTGAACAGGAAATTCATTCATTTTTCGCTTAACGTACCATTCCAAGCCGTATTTACGCACGAGCAGGTAGAGCACCACACAGACAATGGCAACCCAGCAGAAAATTGTCGAATAATTTTTTAATAGCAGAATGCCTAAAATGGAAAGGGCAACAATCACACCCATAATAATCCATGCTTTCATGCCAATTTTATTGGTACTGCGCCAAATTACCAGTTGTGCGTGACGTTGTTCTTCTTCAGAAACTTCGTAGATCACAGGCTGTAGGGTATAGGCGTATAAACTTTTCGCGGTCATAGTGAAACTAACAAATTTAAAACTATAAAAAGTTTAGCATTAATTGCTGTCATGCAGTGAGTATATTGTCGCAAAATCATGCTAAGGTCGGTGAATACTTGTGCAGCTTAGGGCGAATAAGTAGGCACTGACCGTTTGCAGGATTGTTTATAAAGACGCCAGTTCCGTTGCATCTTGATCATGTTCGTGGCTTAAACTTTGTTTTAAGCGACTTAATTGCTGCAAGATACTCATCATCAAAGATAATTGCTGCAAAATAATTAATGATTTTTGATCTTCTTCTTTGTTTTGGCTTAAACGCTGACGAATGGTTTGCAACATGTTGTGTGCACTTAAATCTGGCGTTTCATCTTTCAGTAAAGCACCTTGAATATCGTCCATTGCTTGATCGAGCAGTTGCAAGACTTCCTGATCATCAATTTTGTCACGATGTGCACCAAGTGCAGCAATATAGCTAATAAAGGTGTGATTTAGACACAAGAACTCAAAGGCTTGAGCTTTTTGATTGGGGTCAAAATCAGGTTCGGTGGCGAGTGTTGAAATCAGTGAAGCAACTTCTGCATCGGTATTATGAGCAGCACGGCGCACCACACGATAATTCAAGCCGTTATTGCGTCCATTTTTATATTGCTCAATCACTTCTGCCAAATAGCCACATTGCGCGGTGAGTGAGCGGCGAATCGTGCGTGATAAACGACGGAATTTCCAATCGGGGAAGATAAAACTCACGCCAAACCATGCTAGCGCACAACCAATTAAGGTATCGACCATACGTGGTACGGCTGCAGCATAGCCTAAACCCTCTAGGTTAAAGTTCATCAGCGCCAAAATGGTCATAAAGGCAGTGGCTTGTGCATATTGTTTACTACGCAATTCAAAGAACAACATGCCACTAATCACTAAAACCAGTAATTGTCCTTCTACAGATGGTACAAAATATAAAATGGTGTAGCCGACTACAATCCCTGCCAACGTCCCAATAATACGCAAACGTAAACGTCGTTTGGTGGTGTTAAAGTTGGGCTGCATCACAAACAGGGCGGTCAGTAAAATCCAGTAGCCATATTGAATATTGGTGACTTGCACAAAAATATAGCCAATCAATAGTACAATCGACAAACGAATGGCGTGGCGGAACAAGACCGATTCTGGGGTTAAATGCTGCTTGATCCGAATGACAATATCATCCCAACTTTTTAAGTCGTCATCTTTCAGTTGTTGTTCAATATGTTTTGATTTATCCAGTTTAATATTGCGTTCGGTTTCAAGGTTACGCAATTGAGCATCAATAGATTTCAGGTTTTGGTATAGGGCAAACAATGCATTAATCCAGACTTGGTCATATTGCTGTTCACTGCGCAGTTTTTCTAAAGACTGTTTAAGATTTTCAAAAGCATGTTTAAAACGCTTGTTATGCACATAAGGTTTACGATGCAAAATGCTTTCGCTTAAATCTTTACAGGCTTTGCCTTGAATCGACAAAATACGCTGGAAGCGAAATAAAATATCGCTGTGCTGAAATATTTTCGCCAGTTTTTGATAATCAATATGTGCAGAGTCGGCACGTTCGTGAATGTCTTGTGCGACAAAGTAATACTGTAAGCTACGTCGGGTATCTTTTTGCCCGCGGTCACCTTTTAAACGGGTCAGTAAAGCGGTTTTTAAGTCGTTAAAAATCGCAATTAATTTGCCATTTTCAAGTGATAAATCAATGATGCTTTGTTGATAACTCGGTGCAGTCATATCCACATCAAATAGATTTGATTTGGCAAATAAAAAATCACCCAAAGAAGAATAACTGAGTGAAAGTTTGTCTTGTAAGGCACGAACAGGGAACAGTAAAAAGCTGATGGTCGAAATTAAGCCGTACCAAATTGCGCCCGAAACCAAAAGCAGCGGCTGCATGTACCAGTCATCAAATAGGTTGACGCCAAGCATGGAATAGACTGACACCACCAAACAGCCATAAGAAATGGTGGCATAACGTCGTCCGAGCGAACCGAGCAAAATTAAGACAATACACGACAGGATTAAGCCTGTAGCAAATAAAATAGGATGCGGAAATAAAAACTGAATTGATGTGGCGGTAACAAAGAAACCAATATAGGTATAGAGCTGATTGACAATACGCACCGAAAAACGGTCATCAATATCACTCAAACCTGCGGCAAGCACACCTAAAGTTAAAGGAATAGTGGCAAGCTGAATCCCCATAAAATAGGGAACAAAAGCAGTTCCCGCAAATGCAATGAGCATGCGGATGTTATACATAAATGTGGTGTTATAGGTCGCTTGTTTGAGCTTTATCAGCCAAGGTTTCAACATCATTCCTTTAAGTAAACTTTTCTGTCTAAACAGAGATTTATGCTGCAAGATGAAGGTTTGCGTACATTGTAACTGTAGATGAGATGTTTAGAGTACCTAATATGTGAAAATTCATCTTTGATCACAACAAATCATACTATGGAGCGTGTAAGCTTGTCTGTACATCTGTCATTTCATCATAAAATATGAGCATATCGAAAACGCTGCCAAGTTCAAGCAGTACGCCACCATCTGCGCAACAACCCAACATGCGGCAATATTCGACTGCGTGGATTTTATTGTTGGCGTTATTGACTTCGCTTGGGCCTTTATCGATTGATATGTATTTGCCTGCCTTGCCCGTTATGGCAAGCGAGTTTGGCGTATCGACCCAAATGGTCGCAAACAGTTTGCCTGCCTACTTTTTAGGTTTGGCATTGGGTCAACTGATTTACGGGCCGCTGAGTGATCGGATTGGACGTAAGCCGCCTTTATATTTTGGCTTGGCACTATTTTCACTCGCCAGTATGTTGTGTGTGTTTGCACAAAATGAATGGGGACTGATTGCTGCACGTATTTTGCAGGCTTTGGGTGGCTGTGTGGGTGTGGTAATTGCACGAGCAGCTATTCGTGATCGCTTGGATTTGCAAACATCCGCTCAAGCTTTTTCGAGTATGATGATTGTGATGACCATTGCGCCCATTATTGCACCTACGCTGGGGGCATGGGTACTTAGATGGATGAATTGGCAAGCTATTTTTGTAGTGCTGACCTGCGTTGGAATTATTTGCTGTTTATGTGTGCACTTCTTTTTTAAAGAAACTTTGGCGAAAGAACGTCGTTTAAATTTGAACTTTCAGCAAGTCCTGACCTTGTATTTTGCCATTTTAAAAGATCGTGATTTTCGTTTTCCAATGTTGGCAGGCTGTCTGACAGGTGGGGCATTATTTTGTTATATCAGCGGTTCAAGTGCGGTCATGATGGATCAATATGGCTTGAGTGAAACGGCTTTTGCTTATGTGTTTGGTGCCAATGCGATTGGTATTATGTTGTTTTCGGCTTTGAATAAAAAAATCAGTGGCAAATTGGGTGTGCTGCAACGCTTAAAATTGGGCAGCATCATTCAACTGAGTGGTGCGGTCATTCTACTGCTTGCAGGTAGTTTGGGGTATGCACCTTTGGCATTGGTGATGGTCGGTTTATTTCTTGCCGTGTCTGGGATTGGTTTTACAGGCCCGAATGCCATGGCACTAGCTATGGCAAAACAAGGCGCACGTGCAGGAACAGCCAGTGCGGTCATGGGCAGTGTGCAATTCTTTTGTGGCTTGATTGGTGGAGTGTTACTCAACTTTTTAACAGGCAGTGCTTTGCTGAATATGGCTGTATTAATGCTGCTATTTATTGGGTTTGGGATGTTTGCCGTTTTTCATATTTTGCAACCTCAATCAGATTGAGTTGGGGTCAATACTTTTTCAAATGGTGATTTTTTTCGAAAAAATCGGGCTTTTAGACAGAACTGAAATATATACAATAGTCTAATGGTGGTGTAAATACTTGAATAATCCACCTATTTAAAGTATTGAATTTTATATGGTTTAATTGTTTAAATCTATAATTATGATTAATTATGATTTCTTATTCGGGAAAACTGATTTTAATAAACGTCATAACTTGATAGATTGAAGCCTGTAATAAATGACACAAATTGTAATATTTTAAATATTTGGGTGTCTTGGACTATTTGGCAAAAGTGTTTTGATTTTTAAGCCATTTTTATAATTCGATGTGAAATCGATAGATGACGAACAAAATCATCATGCACGGATGCAGCGTTGTTTTATTTTGGAGAAATGAATGAGTCAATTACTCAACGGTCAGTTTATGATCAAAGGTTTAGCTATTGCTGTTACAACTTTAATGGTAGGTACTGCACACGCAGCAAAAACTGAGCAACAACAAATTCAAGAACTTCGTCAAGAAGTTGAAGCGTTGAAATCGTTAATTCAGCAACAACAGCAAGTACAACAACAGCAGCAAACTCAAATTGCCCAAGTACAACAGGCGAAGCCTGCTGCACCTGCAAGTGCATTAAGCAGCTTAAAGTCTAAATCTGGTGCAGATGTTTCAATTTATGGTTTTGTACGTGGTGATGCAAACTATATTATTGAAGGTGGTGATAATGACTTTAACCGTGCGCATTTAAGCGAAAATAATGTAAAAGATAAGTTGCGAGCGACAGGGAAAGTGACTCGCTTAGGTTTGGACTTTAATACACCAGTCGGTGATAACAAAGTAGGCGGTAAAATCGAAGTTGATTTCGCAAGTGCAACTGATAACTTACGTATCCGTCATGCATATTTGACTTTAAACAATTGGCTATTTGGTCAAACAACTTCAAGCTTTGCTTCAGTACATGCACCAGAAATGATTGATTTCCATACAAACATTGGTGGTATGGGGGGGTCATCACGCGTGCCGCAAGTACGTTATAGTCAAAAACTAGCACCTGCAACGCAATTATTTGTATCTGCTGAAGAAGGTAATAGTACTGCAGACGGTAGTAGTGTAACTTATCGAGTGCCAACATTAACCGCAAAAGTCACTCAAGGCTTTGCGGAAGGTAAGGGTTTAGCTTCAGCTCGTGCCTTGGTTGAGCATTACAAAGCTAGTACGGGTGGTGATGATAAAACGGGTTGGGGTGCAGCTTTAGGTACGAACTACCAAATTTCCGAGCCACTGAAAGTCTCAGCTGACGTAACTTATGTAAAAGGACATAACAATCATTTGTATGGTAGCAATGCTGCTTTTACTTTAGATGCTAATAACAACATTGAGCAAAATGAATCAATTGCTGTTCAAACAGGTATTACATATAAGTTCTCACCACAACTGCGTTCAACTCTAGCTTATGGTGCATTATTTTCTGATGATGGTACAGACTATGCACGTTTAAATGATGGTGCTAACGAGAAAGTACAACAAGCATGGATTAACTTTATCTATTCACCTGTAAAACCAGTCGATTTAGGTATTGAATATATCAACGGTGAGCGTGAAACTTTCAAAGGTCAAAAATTCAGTGATGACCGCGTAGGCTTTATGGCGCGTTATAGCTTCTAAGTCGCTACTTTTGAGCAAAATCCAAAACAGAGCTTAATTTTAAGCTCTGTTTTTTATGTCTGAAATTTATGATATTAATTCAGTAACTTAAATTTTATTCACTTTTATAAAATGCTGTAACTTGCACTTATAGTTGAAAACAATCAATAAAATTTATAGAAATAACGCAGAAAATAGCAGCTTTTTGTCAAAAAAAATGCATAATGTTCGACCTTTAATCTTGCTGTTTTTTATCAAGTGATTGAATATCTTTATCGCAAGGTATTTATCCACCTCAGATATCTTGGAGCTTATATGAGATTACCTCTCAGTGTTAAGCCGTTTCAGTTGTTTGCACTAGAAGTCACCCCGAAAGTGAAATTGCTGTCTTTTGTCTTTCTTTTCTTCTGTTCTAGGCAAACGCAGATCATAATGCTTGAGTGAAACCAAAGGATGGGTTGGCTGAGCGAAATGCATACCTCTTAAACATCGGTCAAATTCGATACTGTTTTACATTCTTTATATTGCAGCTTTTTTTAGTTGATGTAGCGTGAAGACATGCTCAGCAAAATTGGGCTGGCATGTATGGACACACTTTAGGCTAAAAATAATTTGCAATCACTATATGGATATTGCCATGGAATTTACTTTTAATGCGTTTTATACGCTGATTGCTGCGGTCATCGTCCTGCTCTTAGGGCGACTTTTAGTCAATAAAATTGATTTTTTAAAACGCTATAATATTCCTGAACCTGTTGCAGGTGGTTTGGTTGCCGCAATTGTTTCATTGTTGGTGCATCAATTTTGGGGTTATAGCATTACCATCAGTAGCGCATTACAAACTAGTTTTATGCTGATTTTCTTCGCCTCGATTGGTTTAAGCGCGAACTTTACAAAATTGCGTCAGGGCGGAATTGGTTTAATTATTTTCTTGATTGCAATTTCCACATTTATTGTGCTGCAAAACTTTGTCGGCATTAGTCTTGCAACATTGTTAGGTATTGATCCACTAATTGGTTTAATTGCAGGTTCAGTTACCTTAACGGGTGGTCATGGTACTGCGGGTGCGTGGGGCGAAATTTTTGAAACCCAGTATGGTATTCAAGGGGCGTTGGCATTAGGTATGGCCAGTGCAACCTTTGGTTTGATCATTGGTGGTTTGATTGGTGGCCCTTTAGCCAAAACCTTAATCAACCGTCATCAATTGGCCGTACCACGTACTGAAGAACAAATTGAAAAACGTGACAATACGCCTGCAGATCAAGACTCTAATGAGTTTATTCCATTTGAATATCCGCATCAGGTGCGTTTAATCACAGCAGATAATGCCATTACCACTTTGGGTTTATTTGCAGCGTGTTTGGCATTTGCCGAGTTTATGACGGGCGCTGCCAAAGGTACTATGTTTGAATTGCCAACTTTCGTTTGGGCATTGGCGGGCGGTGTGATTCTGCGTAATGTCTTGGAAAGTATTTTTAAAGTCAATATTTTTGACCGTGCGATTGATGTGTTTGGAAATGCGTCGTTGTCTTTATATTTGGCGATGGCTTTGTTGTCGCTTAAATTGTGGCAATTGGCAGATTTAGCAGGTCCGTTGATGGTGATTTTAGGTGCGCAAACCATCACCATGGCGTTATATGCGGCTTTTATCACGTTCCGCATTATGGGTAAAAACTACGATGCAGCGGTATTGGCCGCAGGGCACTGTGGTTTTGGGATGGGAGCAACACCTACCGCGGTTGCTAATATGCAAGCCATTACCAATATGTATGGCCCCTCTTATAAAGCATTCTTGATTGTGCCGCTGTGTGGTGCATTCTTTGTCGATTTAATTAACGTTGCGGTGATTCAATCTATTCTAAAATTCTTTGGTGGCTAAGCTCCAAAGCATTCAGGCTTGATTCAGTCATCCACAAAAAATGCCAGTTCAATTGAACTGGCATTTTTATTTGATCTGTAGCATTTTTCATTTAAGCCATGAAATGCAAGAATGCTGTATAGACCAGGAAACTATTAATTAGACTGAGCCAAACAGGTAGTTTGGATTTTAATAATCCAATCACCAAAACAATAAACAGCAGATCAGCAATACTCAAAATATAACGCTGTGCCATTTCGAGCACCATATACAGCAGCAAACCGACTACAGCTGCATTAATACCTGTTACCGCATGACGGATATAGGCTTGCTGCATTAACCAAGACCAATAAGGCAAGGTCGCAAATACCAAAAAGAAAGACGGCAGAAAAATCGCCAACGTGGCTAAAGTCGTATTCAGCAGCGTTGATTCTGTCATTGGAATCAAACTGCCCAAATATGTTGCAAAGCTGAACAGTGGGCCAGGCACCAATTGCGCCATGGCATAACCCAAATCGAACTGTTCTGCACTGACTAAGCCTGTGCTAACAAAATCTTGATGCAATAAAGGCAAAATGACATGCCCACCGCCAAAGACCAAAGATGCGGCTTGATAGAAACTTAAATTAGCTGCATAGAGTAAATGAGGTTGTAGCCAGTTTAGACCTGACAGCACAATAAAGGGTGCAACAAATAGTACCGCCCAAAATACAGCATAACGACGATGTTTGAGTAAATGTGCCGCAGTAAAATGCGTATCTGTCGCCGTTGTATTGGTGGATGATTGTGCAGCAGTTGGTGCTGCGCGTTTCGCCATCCAAATGCCAAAACAAGCTGCAATCAGAATCACTAAAACTTGATTGAAGCTCAATGGCACCAGATAAATAAATAGGGCAGAAGCAAACATTAAGGCATATTGCCAAACCGTTTTACAAAAACTACGCAACATTTGCCAAAATGCCCAAGCCACCACGGCCAATACGATCAGTTGAATACTGTGAAAGCTATTTGACGACAGTACATCTAAATATTGATGTCCCAAAACTGCAACCAAAGCCATAAACAACGCTGAAGGTAGGGTGAAACCCAACCACGCTAGGACTGCACCCCAATAGCCTTTTTGCAAATAACCAATCGCTAACCCCACCTGACTACTAGTTGGGCCAGGTAAGAGTTGTGCAAGTGCGACAATTTGTGAATACTGGGATTCATCTAGCCATTTGAGTTGTTGCACAAAACGCTGATGGAAAAACACCAAATGCGCTGCAGGCCCCCCAAAAGACAGACAGCCTAATTGCAGAAAAATCCAGAATAATAAGGAATAAGAAGGTGTTGGCATATAATTTTAGACAGATTCGACTTGTGCGCCACTGTAGTCGCTAGACGTGACAGTTTAACGAATTACTACAAGGATCGGTTAAAATAATAGATAGACTATGGGCGCTCATGCAAGGTAAAAACAGAGAGCATAACTGTTGACGTTAAGAGGGTTGCTGTATCAAGTTAGCTGATCAACCTTGTCACGATTGGCGGTGAAATATCGACTGAAACCTATGGATTCAAGAAGGTCATTATGAAAATTGGGTATGTATCTCTTACAGCATTATTGATGGTGGGATGTCAGGCAGTGCCATCACAGCAGCAATTTTCGACTCAAACTTTACTTGAGTCGCAGCCCGTGGTTGAAGCAGAGTCGCGCCTGAATCAAATTGATTTTCGTCAGTTAAAACAACAAAAAAAACGTCCAGTTGTCGCCTTGGTTTTGGGCAGTGGTGGCGCACGTGGTTATGCACATATTGGGGTGATTGAAGTACTTGAGCAGTACGGTATTCATCCTGATTTTATTGTGGGCAGCAGCGCAGGCAGCATTGTCGGTTCAATTTATGCCAGTGGTAAAAATGCACAGCAATTACGTGAAATTGCCATGAATATGAAAGCCAATGATGTGCGGGATGTGACTTTAGATTTAAAAGGCTTTTTTGATGGTAAAAAAGTTGAAAATTATGTCAATGCACAAGTCGATCAACTCCGTTTGGAGCAATTTAAAATCCCGATGTACGTGGTGGCGACTGAATTAAAAGAAGGCAAAAAAGTTGTATTTAATTATGGCAATACGGGTCAAGCGGTGCGTGCGTCAGTGTCTATCCCAAGTATGTTTGTACCTACTAAAATTGCAGAACATGAATATGTCGATGGTGGTTTAGTGAGCCCTGTACCTGTCAAGGTTGCACGCGATTTAGGGGCAGATATTGTGATTGCCGTGAATATTTTGGCGCAGCCTATTCATACTGAAACCAGTAATGTGTGGGGATTGTTTAACCAAAATATTAATATTATGCAAAAGCATTTGGCCAATGAAGAATTGAAACTGGCAGATGTGGTCATTCAACCCGATTTACGTGAAAAAGCCCATATTTTTGATGTGAAAGGGCGCGAAGCGACCATGTTGGCAGGCGCAGAAGCAACTGCAGCGCAATTAAATAAAATTGATCAGGTCTATCAACAGCATCATTATGCGCATGGGCATAGAATTGTAGACTATAAAGTGAGTAATACTTTTGGGCTTTATGGACAGTTTAAATAGCTGTCCAGATCCTTCATTTAGGTCAATTCAATGAAATCAACAGATTTAACTTAAGTCTAATTAGGTGCTTGATAAAAATAACTTTAATGTTAGATTGCTTAGATTTATTCTTTGTAAGTATTTGATATTATAGTTTAAAAATAAAGATACCCTAAAGATATCTAAATACTGAGATGAGGTATTTAGACTTAAAATCAATTTTTTAGCGTGTTCTTTCGCACCGTTTCCATTTATTCTATGTAGCATTTACTGAATTCGTTTTTTAAGCAGTTTACCAATTGAACATGCTTCCAAGACAGCCTAACTTTTGTGCTTCAGGACTTTAAAACTTTATAAAAAATCGAGGGGATACTTCATGCACGGCTTTGAAATTGGACAGCAGGTGAAACTTGCCACTATGGAGCAAGTTATTTTTACAGTGACGATGATTAATCCAGATGGTTCTTATGTGATTGAAGCTGCACTGAGTACCGAACAAACTTTGACTTATAGCAATGTGTCGCAGGAAATGCTGCGCTTGGTTTAAATGTCGCAGCGAAGTTTGAAAATTTACGGGGAAATTGAACTTTTTTTCGTGTAAATTCGCCGAAATTTGCTTGAATAATCCATTGAATAAAAGATTTTAGATTGTTTTTTGAACACTTGAATCAGGGGGATTCACGTAATATTCAATTTGAACAAATATTCTAAAAAATCAGAAATGGATTAAAAAATAACAGCTTGGGAGTCTTAGTCTTTAGTCTTATAATTTTAAATAAATGTTATCATAAACAATATAAATAATAATGATGCAGTTGTTGCCGAAATGAACATTCAAACTTTTATAAACGCGATATAATAATACGCTCATATCTTACTGTCTTTAAAAGAGTCTAGAGAACGCGATGTCACCATTAGATCAAATTGCCCCAGTGTTAGATGACCAGTCAGAATTAACCATGACCGTGTTAATGACACCCGACATGGCAAATTTCTCAGGGAATGTACATGGTGGAACAATTTTAAAACTATTAGACCAAGTGGCGTATGCATGTGCAAGCCGCTATTCGGGTAGTTATGTGGTGACTCTTTCGGTTGATAAAGTGAACTTTAAAGAGCCGATTCATGTGGGTGAATTGGTGACTTTCCTTGCTAGTGTGAACCATGTCGGTCGTACTTCAATGGAAATTGGGATTCGTGTAGAAGCACAAAATATCCAAAAGCGTACAGTGCGCCATACCAACAGCTGTTACTTCACTATGGTTGCAGTGGATGAAAATGGTAAACCAAAACAAATCCCTGCGTTGAAATTAGACAACGACTGGAAACGATGCCGCTTTGAAGCAGCGGAGCAACGCAAAGTTGCGCGTTTGCAAGAAAATCATCATCCATCTTGCAGTATTTATAAGAAAACTGAAAAAACCTAAGTTTTCATCAAATTTAGCTGAAAACCTGTTTGCAATTGTAGACAGGTTTTTTTGTGCCTATTTTTTAATTTTGTCCAAGGCAATATTGATTGGCTTTGTAGATAAACAAAAACTGAGTAAAGCGAGAGAGTGGCTTAAAACTCAGTTTTTGTATTCAATTTACATTTTAAAACGTATCGGTTTTTTTAAGGTTGTTGGGTCGATGCTGCTGGTGTTTCAGTGCTAGCTTCAGATGCAGGTTGTGCAGCAGCTTGTTCTGAAGCAGGTCCAGCCACAGTTTCCTGCGTTGAAACAACCACTTTTTCCTGTTCTGTTGCTGTCGATTCAGCCTTTGCAGCAAAAGTAGTTGCAGTGGCAAAAGCAAAAGTTGAAGCGAGTAAAATTTGTGTCAATTTCATGGTTTGGCATCCTTATTTAAAGTTTTTCATGAGTAGTAGGGAGTGCTCAGCACAAGCATTAAGTAAAAAAACTTATTGCGGCTAAAGTGTTCAAGTCAGTCATCACCTGATTTGAACGGGCTGAACAGGAACTCATGCTAAAGAGCCAAAGCTATGGGATCAATGCTTGCAACAAAGCAAAACAATGGCGGTTACTTGAACCGCACAATGATGATGAATAGGTCGTAGTTTGGTAATTTTTGTTTTAAATATGCAGTCAAATCCAATCAAAATGGCTGTGTTTTCCGCAATAAAATTGCGTGGTTGGCAATAAAACATAACATCAAGCGGCTAAAACTCGTGTATTTCCCCAAATAAGTTGCAGATCATCACGTAATAAATGTAAGCGAATTTTTCAAATCATGATGGTGATAGATGTGCTGAAATGAATAAATTTCAGTGTGTTTAGATTCAGATTGAACTAATCGCTAAACTTGCTTAGCATGCTTGAGTTGTTTGAAATTCAATAAAGTGAGCTTATTTTGAAATTAATTGCACCACAAAAAGCAGTCCCGACGCATATTATTTCTGGTTTTCTCGGTGCAGGAAAAACCACCTTATTGAAACAGTTACTCAGCCAAAAACCAGAACATGAAGTTTGGGCGGTGCTGATGAATGAATTTGGACAAATCGGGGTCGATCAACAACTCTTACCTCAGCAACAGGGTTATCAAGTCAAAGAATTATTGGGCGGTTGCTTATGTTGTAGCAGCCAATTGCCTATGCAAATTGCTTTGTCGCGTTTATTGTCCGAAGCGAAGCCTGACCGTTTATTCATCGAGCCGACAGGTTTGGGGCATCCTGCGCAACTCTTGGAACAACTGACCGAACCACATTGGCATACGCATTTATCGATGCGCGCCTTGGTGACGGTAGTAGATGGTTCGCGTTTGCATGATCAGGCGTGGACGCAGCAAAACCTGTATGCCGATCAGCTCAAAGCTGCACAAATTATTGTGGTGTCACATGCAGACCAAATGCAGGCGGCAGATGAGCAAGCCCTCATACAACTACAACAGGAATATCAAGCCTACGCGCAAAAATGGTTGAAAGCAGAACAGGGTCATCTGGCTTTGACCGAAATGGATATACCGTATGTCGGTACACAGCGTAAAATTCAGCCGTTGCTAAAATTGCAACAGAAGGTCAGCTCTACAAATCTGCAAGAGTCTGCAGAAATCAAACAATTGCCATATCACTATGTCGAAACTGCACAAGGATATGCAGTCGCAGGTTGGAAATTGCCTAAACGTTGGCAATTCGACTTTTATCTCTTATTAGATTTACTCTGTGAACAGCAAGATTGGCTGCGTATTAAAGGAATTTTTTATACCAATCAGGGTTGGAAAAGTTTCAACTTCAATCCGCAGCAATTTAATTATCAATCTACCGATGAAGGCATAGACAATCGGTTGGAAATTATTTATCAAAGCGAGCGTGATTGGGCAAAGTTTGAGGCTGAACTATTGGCGTATCGGGTCGATGCTGCTGCGGTTCTAGACTGAAATCTATACGTTATCGGGCAAACGATACAGCAAAATCACAGAAAATCCATTATGCTTAGTGGCAAATTTAAACATAGTTTTAGGAATAGACAATGGCGCTGAAAGCGACAATTTATAAGGCAGATTTGAACATTGCCAATATGGATGTGCATCAATACGGTGACTATCAGCTCACCATGGCATTGCATCCTTCTGAAACTATTGAGCGATTGATGGTGCGTATTTTGGCATTCGCACGTTATGCAGATGAAGCTTTGGAATTTACCAAAGATTTATTTGAAACCGATGAGCCTGCTTTGTGGGAAAAAGACTTAACAGGGCAGTTAATTAAGTGGATTGAAGTCGGTTGCCCAGATGAAGACAAAGTCAAAAAAGCCAGTTCGCGTTGTAAGCAAGTTGCGATTATTGCTTATGGTTCATCGGTAGATGAATGGTACAAACGTAACAGTAAAATCAAAACTTTAAATAATGTTGAAGTGTGGCAACTATCGCCAGCGAGTACCGAAGCCGTTCAAGCTTTATGCGAACGTACCATGCAATTGCAGTTGAATGTAATGGATGGCGAATGGACATTGATTGGCGATCAGACACAGGCTCAGATTGAGTGGACACAGTTGCAATAACACTTGCACGAGCTGGAAATTATCTTAAACATCGAAGTGTAAATATTTGGAGATGAACATGAGTGCAGAATTAGAAATTATTGATTTGGTGGTGGGTGAGGGGAAAGAAGCGGTTAAAGGCGCTTTAATTACTACGCATTACACAGGCTGGTTGGAAGATGGCACAAAGTTTGATTCATCCTTAGACCGTGGTAACTATTTTGAAACCGTGATTGGTACAGGTCGTGTCATTAAAGGCTGGGATCAAGGCATCATGGGGATGAAAGTGGGTGGTAAACGCAAACTGATCGTACCCGCGCATTTGGCTTATGGTGAGCGCAAAATGGGCAATATCATTCCTGCTAATTCTAATTTGATTTTTGAAATTGAATTGTATGATGTGAAAACACGCGATCAATAAACACCTTTCAACTTAGCCAAACCGCTAGAATTTAAGTCATTCATCCGATGCCAGTAAGGTCTAGCATAAATGACTTAATTTTTTACTTCAAATTTAGTGCAAGAACGATTAGATTAAAAAACAAGCACAATAGGACTTTTGCATTTTTGAATTTCACTCGGATGTGGCACAAGTGTGCATTACTCTTCTTAATTTTACTGTGCAGTGTACTCACACCACCGCGTGTGTTGGCGCAGTATGAGTCTGCACCTGAATCTTACTATCTACATCAACAACTGCTCAATTCTGTTCAATTTACTGAAGATCAATCGAGTATTTTGACTGGGCGATGGTTGTTTTATCCGTAACAATTGATTCAAGAACCCAGTGCGGTACTGGCATCGAATACCGTTGAATTGCCTGCTTCATTTGAAGATTTAATGGGCAATGCCAATACTTACGGCACTTTTATTGGGCACTTTTATTGGGCACTTTCAAATTCCAAAAGAATTTCTAGGCAGACGTATTGCGATTTAGATTCCCAACCAATATGGCGCCTATCGGGTATTTTTAAATGGCGATCCACTGGTGCGTGTTGGCACAGTCGGTGTAGATGCGAGTAGTCACCAAACCGAAAATGCCCCACGAATTGCATATTTTGTTCCTGAAAGTGAATATTTTACCCTGACCATTCAAGCGTCTAGCTTTCAGAGCTTGCAAGGTGGTTTAAAAAATCCAATGAAAATTGGTTTAAGTCGCACCATCAATCAACAGTATCAGCGTTTGATGATGAGTATTGCCATGATTTGTGGGGCAGTACTTGGTATTGGTTTGTTTACCTTGATGTTTTCGGCATTTAGTCTTGCAAATGGTGGAAAGACCAAGCGTATTTTTATTTTCGGCATTTTTATTGTTTTTCTGGCATTACACAATTTATTTTCTGCACCCTATGCCTATACCACTTTCCTGAATTTAAGTTGGTCTTGGGGAATAAGACTCGAATATTTATTTAGTTTTTTAGCGATTTTATTTTTCCTGAGTTATATGTTTTTGCTCAGTTCGCGCTATTTGCATCGTTGGGTATATAGCGCGGCAATGCTGTTATTGAGCTTTAATATTGGGGTGACGCTGTGGGCAGAACCCACTATTTTTCAGCAGTTGGCATTTTATAGTTCTTTTTTCTTTGTGCTGATTTTGGCAAATTTTGCTTATGGATTTTATCCACTGGAGCGAAAAACCTCGTGGTTCAGCACGAGGATATAAGCGACTGGAGTAAACCATATGAACGACACGAAATGTCGTTTTAAATACTTGTAATATAGTCACTATTAAGAAAAATACTGTTAAAATAATTGGATGAAGACACTCAAATTACGCATAAAAGACAAACATTGCAAGGTGCTAAATCAGTTAGCATCCGAAGTAAATTTTGTCTGGAATTATGTCAATGATTTGTGTTTTAAGCATCTGCAACGTAAACAACAATTCTTTTCAGCATACGACCTTGCAAAATACACGAAAGGCGCATCGAAAGAATGCAACTTGCACAGTCAAACTATTCAGGCAGTGACAGAAGAATTGGTCACAAGACGCAAGCAGTTCAAAAAAGCAAAACTAAAATGGCGTGTCAGTAATAAAAAATCAGCTAGACGTTCACTGGGTTGGATACCGTTTAAAAAGGTTGCAATCAAATATGCTGATGGCTATGTTCAATATGGCAGGCATCAATTTAAACTATGGGATAGTTACGGATTAAGTCAATACAATATCAAAACAGGCACATTCGTAGAAGATAGTCGTGGACGTTGGTATGTTTGTCTTGTAGTTGATGCAGTCAAAATAGAAAAA